>JBARXC010000198.1:0-62017 GCA_049647125.1 bacterium
TTGTGTAGCCGGTTAGTTCTTCTGCAGCTTTATTGCCGTCTACAAAGCTACCTTTTAAATCATTCAAGTAGTAGGCATCAGGAGCAAATTCAAACAGGATCTTTAATCGCTGCTCACTTTCTGTCAGTTCTTGTGTTATCTTGTGTTTACAGATCGCTATTTCAATGTTGGTGAACAACTCGCTACCTTCAAAGGGCTTTGTTATGAAAGCATACGGTTCTGCAGCCTTTGCTTTCTCTAACAAATTGCTATTAGTGAATGCAGTAATAAAAATTATCGGTATATCGAATTTAGTGCGAATTCTTCCTGCAGTATCTATCCCATCTATTTTTCCTTTTAACACGATATCCATCAGAACTAAATCAGGTTTTTCTTTTTTTACCATTTCTATTGCATCTCTACCTGAATTAACAATTGCAGTAACTGTATAACCTCTAGCCTTTAGTGTTTCCTGCATATCCTTTGCAACAATCATCTCATCTTCGACAATAAGGATTTTCGAAGACGTTTTTTTCTTACCATTCATAACATTTTTATTCATTTTTTCCTAAATGTTATTGTGAACTTAGTCCCTTTGTTTTTACCAAGATTGATATTGCCATGCAGTTGCTCAGTTAGAGCACACACTAATTGAAGCCCCAGCGATTTCGTATTCCTGTAATCAAAATTATCAGGTAGTCCTTTGCCATTGTCCGCAACACTCAATACATATTCTTTTTTGTTGGTATAGAAGTCAATCGTTATACAACTTTTCTTGCCATTTGAAAACGCGTGCTTAATCGAGTTGGTTATTAGTTCGTTTATGATGAGACTACACGGCACCGCCCTATCAATATCCAACATAATTTTTTCCACTTCAATGCGTAGCTCAATTCTAGACGCTGTACCATATGAGCGCAACAGATGCGCGGATAGATTCTGGATGTATTCTCTGAAATCAATATTTACCATATCTTGTGATGTATATAGTTTCTCATGTATTAGTGCCATTGTCTTAATGCGATCTTGTGTTTGTCTGAATAGACTCTTGTCTTGCTCATCATTCAGATACTTTGCTTGTAAACTAAGTAGACTATGGATTATCTGTAGATTGTTTTTAACCCTGTGGTGTATTTCTTTTAATAATATTTCTTTTTCTGCAAGTGATTTTCTAAGCTTATTTTCCATTTGTTTAATTTCAGTGATATCTGTTAGGATTCCCAGTACAGCATTTTTACCTCCATACCTAATTAGTTTTGTATTCAGTATCACCTCTATTCTCGTTTCCTTTTTAGTCAAAAACCGTAAACGTAGATGGTGTAACATCTTCTCCTCTAAAATGAGCACTGAGATTCTGCATCTGCCGTGTGTGGTTTTCAGGAGCAATCAACTGCAAAAAGCTGAAATCAGGTGCACATAATTCATCTTTTGTATAACCCATGATTTCTTCACATCTTTTATTCACATAAATGTTTTCCCCTTTGTGATTAATAAAAATCATGTTTGGGGACTGTTCAGCAAGTTGCCTGAATGATTCTTTACCATATCGCTTTATTCTACTCACAACAAGCCCCTAATCAAAACTAAATTCGTTTGTCTTGAACAGCTCAAGGCAAATGTCTACAGCTTCAGGCTCATAGAGTTTTCCTCGATTCTTTTTTATCTCGGCTAGAGCTTTCTCAATGCCCGGTGCAGGACGGTAGGGGCGATGTGATGACATCGCCTCGACTACATCTGCGACAGCGATTATTTTCGCTTCTAATAGTATTTCACCATTCTTCAAGCCCTGGGGATATCCCGAACCATCCAAACGTTCGTGGTGTTGAAGGACAATATCTGCGATAGGCCATGGAAATTCTATTTTTTTAAGAATATCATAGGCTGTTCTTGCATGTATTTTCACAATTCTATATTCAGCATCAGTTAACCGACTCGGTTTTATCAATATCTCAGCCGGGATGCTGATTTTCCCTATATCATGCAGTGAACCTGCTAATCGCAGACCCTTGATCCTATCTTGTGAAAGTTCCATTTTTTCAGCAATAGCGCATGCAAGTTTGGTCACATTGCTTTGATGATTTTTGGTGAAAGGATCCCTTTGTCCTAATACAGAAGATAATGCCTCAACTGTCTCTTCAAAAACACGTTCAAGTTTATAATAACTGGTTTGGATCTCCTTTTCTGTTCTCTTACGCTCCGCGGCATATCGCATTGAGCGGGTAAGTAAGGAAGCATTGACCTGACCTTTTATTAAATAGTCTTGTGCGCCGTTTTGAACCGCTTGTATACCTATCGCTTCATCTGCGAGTCCAGTTAACACCATTACCGCAATATCCTGTGTGTAAGGTGATATGGTTTCTAATGTGCTTAGTCCCTGGCAATCTGCTAATCCCAGGTCGAGCAGGACGAGATCAAAGGTCTCTTTTTTAAGAGACTCAATTCCGTCGTTGAGTGATGTAACACTATTAATGATGAAATGTGTATTACCACTCTCCTTTAACATTTCACCTATAAGCCTTGCATCACCAGGATTATCCTCAACTAGAAGAATTTTCAACTTATTGTCTACCATTAAGCACCATTTGGCGGTAATTTAACGATAGTGAACCAGAAGTCCTCAATTGCTCTGACGACCTTAATGAATTGTTTCATATCGAGTGGTTTTGTAACGTAGCAATTCGCATGCAAGTTGTATGTTTTCATAATGTCTTCTTCATCCTTTGAAATGGTCAGAATTACCACCGGAATTCTTTTTAAATCATCATCTTCTTTGATTTCGGCTAAGACCTCACGTCCATCTTTTTTTGGTAGATTCAAATCAAGAAGAATCAAATCAGGTCGAGTTTTTTTTGCGTAACTACCTTTTTTCCTGAGATATTCTATTGCTTTTATACCATCCTCAACAACATGCAATTCATTATGAATTTTGCTATCATGAAGGGCTTCTTTTGCCAGACGCACGTCGCCTGGATTGTCCTCCACCAATAGAATCTCAATGATTTTGCCGGTATTTGCTGTCATTATTCCTCCTTTTTGGGAATAGAGAAGAAGAATGTTGAACCTTTACTGAGGGCAGAATCGAACCAGATTCTACCCCCGTGGCGTTCAACGATTTTTCTGCAAATAGCAAGTCCCATGCCCGTCCCAGGGTATTTGTCTCTAGTGTGTAATCTTTGGAAAATAACGAATATACGATCTTTGAATTCCGATTCAATTCCGATGCCATTATCCCGTATGGAAAAGATCCACTCGTCAACTTTTTCTTCTACGGATATGTGAATACGAGGTTGTTCATCACTGTGGAATTTGATGGCATTGGATATCAAATTCTGGAATAATTGAACAATCTGTAATTTATCAGCCATAACAGTCGGTAGATCATCATTTGTAACAAGAGCGTGATTTTTTTGTATTGCCATATTTAGATTGGCAAGCGCTTGCCCAAGTACCGTATGGCAATCAGTAGATTCGAAAAGTTTTCTTCTTGTTCCTAAACGCGAATAAGCTAATAGATCACTTATTAGTCTCTGCATGCGATTTGCACCATCCACGGCGAAATTTATGAAATCTCTGGCGTCTTCATCTAATTGATCTTTATAGCGTTGCTCAAGTAATTGGGTATAACTTGCAACCATACGCAATGGTTCTTGAAGATCATGAGATGCTACATAGGCAAACTGCTCGAGCTCTTTGTTAGAACGTTCCAATTCCGACGTACGGTGCCTCAGATGGTTATTAAGAACTTTCAGATTTTCTTCCGCCTCCTTGCGCTCGGTGAGGTCTCGCCCAATACAATAAATCAGTTTTTCCTTTTCGAATGGTGTGGCAGTCCAGGATATCGTCCGAATTGAACCATCTTTGTGAATATAACGATTTTCGAATCCAATTGAAGGTTCTCCTTTAGAAAGTTTTTCCACTTCAGCATCATTAATATTATGATCATCGGGATGGATGAAATCAAGAAATGGTCTTGACAACAGTTCTTCAGTAGTATATCCGAGTGTTCTTTCCCATGCTGGATTTAGATATTTGAAAAAACCATCCATTCCTGCTATACAGATAAGATCATGAGAGAGCGTGAGAATTTGTTCTTTTTTCTCCGCCAATTGCTTGCGTTCAGTGATGTCGCGAACAATCCCCCACATACCGATGGTTTTACCTTCTTTGTTTTTAGTAAGCCAAGCCGATATTTCTATCGGGATCCGAGTGCCATCTTTCCGAAGATATTCTTTCTCGTGGTTTTTGGTGTAACCTTGTGCAATTAATTGCTCAACCTGTGCTTTATCGGATTTAGTCCATTCAGGTGGTGTTAATGCTTGATATGATAGTTGCATAAATTCTGTTTTGGTAAAACCGAGCATATTACACAGACTGTCATTGACGTCCACGATATTCCCATCCATATCTGTAAAAAGAATCCCATCTAGACTGGATTCCCATAAGGTTTTGTATTTTATTTCGCTTTCTCGGAGTGCACCTGCCCATTTTTTTCGTTCGGCAATGTCTCTCAAAAAAACTACTTCTCCAATTACATTTCCCTGTTCATCTTTGATCCCAGAAGCAGAATATGCTACAGGGATTGTTGTACCTTTCTTGTTTAATAACTCAACTTCTGCACCAATTATAGGTTCACCGGTTTCAAGACGTTTCTTTGCTCTTTGTTGAATAATTTTAGCCGAACCAGGAGGTACGATTTTAGGTACTATTTCCTGAATTGTTTTACCAACAATATCTTTTTCTTCATAACCAATCATTTTTAAAAAGGCCTGATTTACGCATGTAAATATGCCCTCTTTATCAATCAGAAATACTCCATCAGGTGCACTTGTTAGGCTCCTATCTAAAAATATTTTCGTCTTGGCTATTTCTTCTTCGGTTCGCTTGCGTTCGGTGATGTCTTCGAATATTGTAGCAAACAGACCTTTTCGCGGGCTGAATGCCAGGACAGAATACCATTTGGCGAGAGATAGCGAGTATTGTTCAAAACGGATTTCCTGGTCGGTGAGTGCAACTTTCCCGTATTTGCCTATCCAGTCGGCAGGGTCCTTTTCAATTCCCGGTATGGTTTCGGTCACTTTCTTGCCGATAAGATTCTTGCGCTTTAAACCAGTCAGGTGTTCGAAAGCGGAGTTGACCTCCAAAAACACATAGTCAATGGGCATGCCTTTTTGGTCCAAGACTATTTCGTGAAGGGCGACACCGTTCATCATTTTCTCGAACAGCAGACGATATTTCTGCTCACTTTCGCGCAAGGTTTCCGTTACTTTGTTCTGATCATCCATAAACTCATCTCCAATGCATAGAGATAAAGATTACATCCATCTCTATATTGGTGTTCGCTATTCTAGATTTAATCTCCAAAAATAAACTCCTTTTCTCTAAATAGTTTGGTGCATGCATCAACAGTTTTTGGATCAAATAGGACTCCTTTGTTTTTTGATATTTCATCCAATGTTTCTTTTAAATTATGCGCTGGGCGGTAGGGACGGTGGGAGAGCATCGCTTCAGTTACATCGGCAACGGCAAGGATCTGTGCTTCCAGTAAGATATTATCATCATCCAAGCCCTTTGGATATCCGGAACCATTCAGACGTTCATGGTGCTGGAGTACGATCTGCGCGATCGGCCAGGGGAATTCGATATTCTTCAAAATATCGTATCCGATCTGCGGATGGCACTGGACGATCTCAAATTCAGATTCAGTTAACTTTGCGGGTTTACC
The DNA here is from genome assembly GCA_049647125.1 of bacterium. Lineage (GTDB taxonomy): Bacteria > Hydrothermota > Tepidihabitantia > SM23-42 > SM23-42 > JAUVZL01. Next base: position 5,702 of record JBARXC010000198.1, read on the forward strand.
CAGGATCTCAGCGGGTACATGGATCTTTCCTATATCATGGATTGTCGCGGCTATGCGGATTGCTTCTATTTTATCTTTTGAAAGCCCCAATTTTCTGACAATTGCACAGGCGAGTTGCGCAACCCTCTGTTGATGTCCCGCAGTATATGGGTCACGCATTTCAACCGCGGTCGCCAGTGCCGCGACCGTTGCTTCAAGTGCTCTATTGCGTTCATCGAAATTTTCCTTAAGCCGGGCTTCTATTTTGTTTTTGTAGAGGGCTATTTCTATGTTTGTTTGCAGTTCACGATCTTCAAAGGGTTTTATGATGTAACCGTATGGTTCTGTTATTTTCGCTCGAGTAACTATATTCTTGTCTGCATAAGCGGTTAGATATACAATGGGAATATTGTAACGTGATTTTATGTATTTTGCCATTTCTATACCATCAATTTGACCCGATAAAACGATGTCAGCGAGTATCAAATCCGGTTTGTTTTTTTTGAGTATATTTATGGCTTCTTCACCGGTTGAAACAATTTTCATTACCGTGTAACCTAAACTTTGTAGGGTATTACGCAAATCTTCTGCGATAATCCTTTCATCTTCGACAATCATGATCTTTGCATTGGGAGTCATAAAAGATCCTTGTTGCAGATAAAGCAATACCAAATAAGATTCTCTGAGATTCCGATCACGTACCTATTGGGGTCAAATCTTGAATAGTGAATAGCGTATCTTCTATGACTCCGCAATATTTCAATGCTAAGTGTGTATTCACTATTCAAGATTTGACCCCGTGTATAGTGCTTTGCTTGCTCGTGCTATTACTTCAATAATAGAACATGGATATTTGGCATTATAGTAGGCTATTCCTATTTGTAGGGATAGCTTAAAGTCCCTATTGGAACTCTGGTTATACTTATCAAGGTTCGTTCGGAGACGATCGGTGAGGATTTTATCACTGTCTTTGCTCGCTTCTATAGCAACGACTGCAAATATACTCTCTGCATAGCGGGCGATGACGTCTGATCTTCGGAAGGTTTGTTTGAGGATGTTGGCAGTATCAATCAAGGCATTTTCTTGTTCTGCAAAACCGAAAGTGTTTGATATTTCATTGAAATTGCTAACATCCACCAGGAAATACATCATCCCTTTTTCCACCCGGTTTGCAAGTTTCAAATAATGTTGACTAAGAATAAATAACGATTGTCTTGTGTAGAGACCGGTGAGTTTGTCAACGAGTGTAAGATTGCTGAGTTCATGCTGTATCTCGTGTTGCTCGACAGCATATTTGATTAAATGTCTAAGTTGTAAGCTGTCTGTTTTACCCTTAATAATATAGTCTTCCGCACCTAATTGTGCTGCTTTTACAGCCAGCGATTCTTCTTCTGGCGAAGCCATAACGATGATCGGTACATCAGGGGTTTGCTCGTATAGCTTGCTGAACGTATTTTGCATTTGACAATCAGGTAAAGAAAGGTCAAGCAAGATTATGTCAATACTACCCGCCAATAATTTCTCCAAAGCACTTTCTAAACGGTCAACGTGTATCAATTCAAATGATGATTCTATTGCCTCGGTAAGCATTTCTTGCATAATATTGAATTCATCGAAATTGTCTTCAATAACAAGCACGTTTTTGATTGTGTTCTCTTTTATTTGGGGCTCAAATCGGTTGTCCGAATCCAGATCTATTATGTTCATTTTAAGCACCTATCAGTTCAAAAATCTTGTTTTTCAGCTCTTTGATATCTATTGGTTTTGTGATAAATGCAGCGACATCTGAGTTTTTGACTGTGAAATCATCCTGCATTTTGCGGTATGCAGTGCATAATATTATCGGGATTTCCTGGTTTCGTTGCCGTATCCGTTCTATCGCCTCTATGCCGTGCATGTGAGGCATTTTTATATCAATGATGAGTAGGTCAAAGTCTTCGCTTTCGATTAAGTTTATGGCTGTTCTGCCGTCTGGCGCCGCGACGACGTCATAATAGTCAGATAGTATTTCAGTGAGTAAGAGCCTTATTGATTTTTCGTCATCGCATACTAAAATTCTTTTCATAAAGCCCCCTTACGGACAAATACCTAGATTCCAAAACACCTAAATACCTAAAAATGATCTTAATTGCCTTTTCCTGCTTTTTTTATCCTTTTTGAGCCTTCTGCTGTTGTCTTAAGTCTCTTTGCCTTTTATCGCCATCTTCTGCCTTCTTATCCCTTTTTCTTCGGTAGAAATACCCGTACTGTTGTACCGACGCCTTGTTCGCTTTTGATATCAATCTTACCGTTGTGCTCTTCAATTATTTTTTGGACAATTGCAAGACCCAAACCAGTACCTCTTTCTTTCGTTGTAAAGAATGGTGTAAGCACATCCTTGAGTTCTTTCTTTGGTATGCCTGCACCATTATCAGTAATTTCAGTAATGATCCATTTTTTGTTTGAGACGAACTTTATCTTCAGGTGACCATCGTTATCCATGGCTTCAACACTATTGGTTATCAAATTTATAAATACTCTTCTTATGGATTCTGTTTCTCCTTCAATTACAGGTGCTTTTCCATCTTTTATCGTGGTTTTGATGTTTATATCCCTGAGAATATGGTCAATCAGAGACTTTAAATTTATTTTTGCCAATTTCGGTTTTTCCCTTTTTGTTTTGGCAAAAGCGAGGATATCTTCAATAATATTATTTATTCTTTCGGCACCTTTGAATATCTCAGCGCTATATAGAGCGATTTTTTCCTGTTTCTTGGTATCTACTATCAAATGGGCAAAACCGTCAATTGCCGCCAAGGGGTTTCTGATTTCATGCGCAACCCAGCTTGCCATTTTACCTAAGTACGATAACTTTTCTGCCTGCTTTAAACGTTCCTGCAACGTTTTTATCTCTGACAGATCTTTAAAAATCGTTACACACCCAGTAATTTTGTTTTTCAAACTGCTTATTGGAGAAATGGAAAAACCAATGGGTATTGATTTGCCTTTTTGATTATATATTGAAACTTCATCTCTGCGTACGGTCGATCCTGAAACAATCGACTGCTCCATTTTTTTCCAGAGTGCTTCAAGACGTTTTATATTCTTTATATCTTTACCAATTGTTTGAACCTTGTTTAAGTCTAAGGCTCTTGCTGCCTCAGGGTTGAGCGTGGTGATCGTACCATCGTCGTTAACGACAATTACACCGCTGGGCACACTACTGATGATTTTTTCAGTGTATCTGTGCAAGGCAATCTCTTCCGAAGCGATCCTATCTACTTCTTTCTTGAGTTCGCGATTAAATCTCTCGAGTTCGTCTTTTTTCTTTAACTCGCGACGTGTGTTTGCTGACCAGTAGCTGCTAATTAGTGATATTATAAATAGAAAAGGAACTCGCAACAGGATAACCGGGTCAAAGATAGAGATTCCCGGGTTTGATCGATAGATGAGCCATCCATATATGAGGCTTGCTACAATTGCGGTAGGTAGGCTGCCTCCAATGTCTTGACTGACTGACGCAATGAAGATCACCAGGAAATAGATAAGGAAAAAGTCAGTCTGCGCGCCCTGGATAAAGTATATGGTTAGAGAAATAGTGACGATATCAAACAAGAAAACCAAGAATGAGAAAAGGGGTTTAGTGAATATTTTCTCAGATAAGAAATAGAATACAAGGTTGGAAATCAGGTACAAGAGGGCGATGGTGTATCCTGGTGAGGGAAAGACCAGACCCTTTTTTGAATACGTCATGACAAGGATTGTACATAGGATCAGAATGAAACGTAAAAATAGCAAGGTTTTTTTCTTCATGGCGTTATCAGGTTAAGGAAGCTGGGGCATAGGCCCCAGCTTCCTCGGAGGGAGGTACGAAGGTCGTTCATACCGAGGGAATTCATGATTAATCGATTACCTTGGTTCGCAACGCATATCTTACCAGATCAGCTGTATTGGTCACGCTGAGTTTTTTCATGATATTCAGTCTATGGTGTTCAGCAGTCCGTACACTAATGCCTAACTTGTCAGCAACTTTCTTATTGGAATTGCCTTCAGTAACCAGCTTTAAAACTTCACTTTCCCGAGGCGTCAGTACCCGCCGAACAGCACTTCCTCTTTTCTTTTCGGTATTACTTCTACGTTCAACCAGATTTCTGATAACTTCATTGGAAAAGGAAGGAGAAATGTAGATATTACCTGTTTTGAGAGCTCTGATCGCGCAAATTAATTCTGAATCGGCATCTTCCTTGAGCATATAACCTTGAGCACCATTGACCAGACACTCATACACATACTCATTATTCTTATGCATGGTGAGGATGAGAATTTTGATTTTCTTATTGTATTTTCTAATCTGGCGAACCGCATCAATCCCCCTGAGCTTAGGACCAGTTAAATCCAAGATTATCATGTCAGGATGTAAGGTTCGGATTTTGGGGACTATCTGCAGACCATCCCCGGTTTCAGCAACAATTCTATAACCCGGGTTTTCTTCAATTATACGCCTCAGGTCATGCCGGATAATTGTGTGGTCATCAGCCAGAAAAATATCATACATAGTATTCATTTCTATTTCCTTATTACTCTATATTCTAAATGTTGGATGGGGTAAAGCAATCGAGAAAAGTACGTATTTATATGTGGGTAGGATTACTGAGGTTTTACAAAGATGTGAAGTTGTCTGTAAGAAGGGAACAAGGATTTAATTTTCCTCAGCAGTACAGACAAAGGCTCTCCTTTGACAAAATAGTCATCTGCGCCAGATCGGCTTGCGTAGCTTCGTGCTTCTTGGTCTGCCCAGACAGTGCAGATTATTACCTGAATATTGGGGTGGTTTTTCTTTAATTCCCGGGTCGTTTCAGGACCATCCATCCCAGACATGCGGACGTCCATGATTATCAAGTCCAGATTATGCTTATTGATAAACTCAAGGCACTGCTTACCACTGTCTACAAGTCCAATCAAATCGATATCTTTCTGCGTTTCAAGATAAGATTTGATAGCTTCGCGAAACAAATTACTATCGTCAACAACGAGTGTTCTTATTCTGTGCTCTGGCATTTTGACTCTGTTCTAATGGGAAAATACCCTTGATAGTCGTTCCCTTGCCAGGACGACTGGAAAGCGTAAGTTCGCCACCAATGAGCTGCGTTCTTTCTCGCATGGTGAGGAGTCCATAATGTGGGGTCGTTTTTGAAGAAATAGATTTCGGATTAAATCCAATGCCGTTGTCTTTGACCTTTAGTTTTAATTTACCCTTTGAAATTGTTATTTTTACAAAGACTTCAGTTGCATCGGCATGCTTTTGTACGTTTGTTAAACCCTCTTGAATGATACGAAGGATATTGGTTTTGGTGAGGAGATTGATTTTTGGGATTTTTCTTGGGTAGTCTAAGTGAACCTTGATGTCGGCATTGACGAGCTTTTGGTCGATTGATTTTTTTATTGCCTGAATCAAACCCATTTTGTTTTCGCGTAGTGGTTCTATTTCACTAATCAAACCACGACACCTGGCGATCGACGATTTGATGATCTTGATCAGTTCTTTTTTTTGGTTTTGCGTTTTTTGGTCTAGGGATGATAGATCAATCATCTGCAGGAAGTATAATACGGCAACCAGTCCCTGAAGAAGGTCATCATGTATTTCCGAAGCTAAATACAGGCGCTCCTTTTCCTGAGCAGTAATGATTTTATACGTGAGTTCCTTTATTCTCTGTTGTTCGAGCTTTAGTTTAGCTTCTGTGGTATGTCTATAAAGGGCAAACTCAATAGCTGATTTAAGCTTGTTATCCTCTACCGGTTTCATAATGTAGCCAAATGGTTCAGTAGCTTTTGCACGTTCTAATGTGATGTTATCGGCATATGCTGTAAGATACACTACCGGTATATCCAGTCGGTTATGGATATGTTCTGCTGTTTCAATACCGTCCATACCGCTTTTTAGTTTAATGTCCATTAGGACAAGGTCGGGTCGATTCTCTTCTATCTGGCTAATTGCTGATTCACCAGTTGATGCAATAGATAAGACGTCATAGCCCAAGCTTCTCAGTCTCTGTTGAATATCTTTGGCAACAATGCTTTCATCCTCGACAATCAGTATTCGTACTTTTACCATTTATTACCTTTCCTTTTCTATTGTTGATTCACTAAATCTGATTTTAAATGCTGTACCACTACTTCTATCAAGTTCTATTGTGCCATTCAATTGTTCGACAAGTGCATTTACTAATTGCAATCCCAATGTTTCAGTATTGTGAACATCTATATCCTCTGGAAAACCAATGCCGTCGTCTTTGACAATCAGAGTTACCAAGCCATCTTTATCCAAAAATAGTTCTATGACTATCTCACCTTTTCTATTAGATGGAAAGGCATATTTAAAGGCATTGGATGCAAGTTCATTGATGACCAAACCACAAGGAATTGCCGTGTTAATATTCAGAAACATTTCTTTGACTTTGATATTTAGTTTTATCATCTCAGGATTGATTATATGCGATCTACGTATTTGATTTGTGAGTTCACTGATATATCCGCCAATATCAATTTGGGTGAGGTTTTCTGACTGATATAACTTTTCATGCACAAGTGCCATTGATCTAATGCGATCCTGACTTTCTTTAAACATCCTCACTGCCTTTTTGTCTTTTAAGTATCTGGTTTGAAGATTTATAAGACTGGAAATTATCTGCATATTATTTTTGACTCGATGGTGAAGTTCTCTAAGAAGCACTTCTTTTTCTTTAAGCGACGCCTTGAGCTTTTTTTCTGCCTGTTTGCGATCGGTGATGTCGCGCATAAAAACGAGGCCACTGGGTTTACCTTCATAATTCATTATTGAAACACTTAGTTCGATAGGTAAAACAGAACCATCCTTTTTGAATACAGCTATTTCGTAGATATTTGGGATATCTTTTCCAGCTAAACGAGCGGCATACCTTTCAGCAACTAATTCCCGGTATTCGGGAGTGGTTAACTCTATGATATTTTTGCCCAAAAGTTCATCAATAGTATAACCCGTAGATTGTGCGGTTGCGCGGTTCGCATATTTGATTATTCTATTTTGGTGTATTATTACTGCATCTTTGCTATTCTCAAGCACCGACGAATATTTTTCTTCACTTTCCCTTAAGGCTTCTTTTGTTTTCGTTTGTTTTGTTATATTCTGAACAATAGCCATTGGACACATTTTGTCTTTCCATTTTATTTTGGTAGTAAAAAATCTTGTTATAATTTTAATTCCATCCTTGCGGAGGAGGATGCGCTCATACACTTTTCTATGAGCACTATTTTTCACCCGTTTTTTCATTATTCTCATATATTTTTTCTTGTCCTCTGGAGTTGTCAATACCTCAAATCCATTCATACCAATCAGTTCGTCAATGCTGTAGCCTGTTATTTCTGCAAATTGTTTATTAGCATAAAGATGATTTCCTTTATCATCTGCTATCACGACACCCAAAGGAGATTTCTCAGCAAGTTCTTTGAAGTTTTTCTCGCTTCCTTTCAAAGCCTCTTCCGCCTGCCTGCGTTCGGTAATGTCACGGTTTGCAGTTACCGCGCCTATTATATTCCCTGATGCATCTATTATTTGAGCCATTGATCTGCTTATGATGATCGTCTTGCCATCTTTGCGTCTTTCGGTTACGACACCTGTCCAGTATCCTTTTTTTGACAACTTCTTATATATGTTCTTAACAGTTTCTCCGCCTGGATATTCAACTTTTGTAACTTTGTGCATGGGTTTATCAATTACTTCTTGTGCTTTCCAGCCGTATATTTTTTCCGCGGCTTTATTCCAACTTCGAATTATTGTATCATTATCAACTGAAAAAACCGCATCTGAAACATTGGCAAGCAGATCAGCCTGATAATGAAGTTTTGCCTCTGCCTCTTTACGTTCTGAGATGTCGGAAATAACGCCAAGGGAACCTTGAACAACACCACCAGAGTCAATGATCGGTGAACCACGAATTTGTGTCCAGATATAATCACCCGATTTTTTCTTCATTTTAATTTCGTAGTGATCAGACAATTTACGCAATCTTCTTTTATTATAATATTTTATTACTTCTCTATCTTTTTTGCTGAAAAATATTTTATAACCAATCTTACCAATAAGCTCATTTCTAGTATAACCAAGCATCTGACAAATCTGGTCATTCACAAATATAATTTTATCTTGTTTATCTACCTGTATTAAACCATCATGCATATTTTCCACAAGCGTGCGGTGTTTAACCTCACTTTTCGCCAACGCTTCTAATGTTCGTTTACGCTCAGTAATGTTTCTTATAATGCTAAGGAAACCCTCTAATTTGCCATTTTTTTCCACAGCTTGCGTGTTAACTTCCACAAAAACCCTACTACCATTTTTATGTTTCAGCTCAAATTCACTTATATTGATTTCCTTGCCGTCTACAATCCTAAGCTTACCTCGTTTAACGGTATTTTTAAAAAGTGTTAAAATTATCGCTAGATTCTTCTTTCTAAAAAGACCGAGTTTGAATACGTTTTTCCCTATTATTTCATCCTTTTTATAGCCAACGATATCCGCGGCCTTTTTATTTACTTTCAAAATTTTACCATGTTTATCTACATAAATGATTATATCATTGGCACTTTCAAAAAGCACCTCAAATTTTTTTCCAGATTCCTTAATTTTCTTTTTTATCTCTATACGTTCGGTGATATCTCTGATAATGCCTAATGTTCCAAGAAATTTTTTCTCCTTTTTTTTCTTGTCAGTATCATAATATCCGGTAGAACTTACATCTCCAAAAGCAATTACTGAACCAATTCTCACTCTGCTTCTCTTTTTATCTTTTGGTATTAACCTTATTGTGAGTTCTTTTGTTTTTCTCTTCCCGCTTCTTCGTTCATCAAAAAGTTTGGGTGCATTTTTTCCACCGGTCACTTTACCCTTATATTTAGGTAATACATAGAATCTGCCAAAAATCTTGACATCTTCAGGATGGATTATCTTTCGAAAGTGTTTTCCGGTAAGCTCGTTTGGTTCATAACCCAGAACGCGAACAGTGTTATTTATAAATGTAAAAATCCCATCTGGGTCGAGTTTATATACAATATCAGGGAGCTCTTGTAAAACCGCCAAATATTTATCCGCCGAAGATAGCTGTGCTTCCTCTAATTGGTTGTACTTCTTATCTGCTTTTCCTGATTCAGCAATCACTTTGCGCATTATATTAACTCACTTGTGAGCACTTTGTTTGTCTTTTTGTCATCGTTCATTTGTTCAATCCTTATATGAATACACCGCCTAAGTCAAATAAATGAGTCCTGCCTTTATAGCATATTTCACAAGACCTGCAGTATTAGAGACGTTCAATTTTCTCATTATACTTAATCTATGGTGTTCGACAGTGCGAACACTAATGCCGAGTTTCCTGGCGACTTTTTTGTTTTGATTGCCTTCTGCGATCAATTTAAGCACTTCTCTTTCACGTGGTGAGAGGTCTTTGAAGACTGATCGCCGTCGCTTGTCTCGTTCCTTACTTCTATGCTGCACGAGTTTGCTTATCACCTCACTGGAGAAAGATGAAGAAATATAGATTTTGTTTTTCTGTATTTCTTTTATTGCTGCAATCAACTCTGTATCTGCATCCTCCTTGAGTAAATATCCCTGCGCACCATTGACCAAGCATTCATAAACATATTCATCATTTTTGTGCATTGTTAATATGAGGATTTTTATATTCTTATTGAATTTTCTGATTTTATTGACTGCTTCTATGCCGCGCAGACCGGGCAGGGATATATCTAATATTATCATATCAGGACGTAGTTTCCGCAGTTGACGAACGATCTCTAAACCATTTCCAGTTTCACCTATAATCTTGTAGCCTGCATTTTCTTCAATAATACGTTTCAAACCGTTTCTTAGCACGGTGTGGTCATCTGCAATAAATAAATTGTACATAAGTATTTTTTCCTATTTTCATATGCTACACTTTAGGATATTTTAACTCAAAATGCAATTAGAAAAACTACCTGTTTTTGTATAGGTACAACTACCTATATTCCGCAGTATTATATAGGAAGTGTAGCTTGTGTCAAGGGCGAGGTGCTTCTCATTCTTAAATGAGTTCAGGCGTTTACTTCTATGAATTTACGAGTCCGCTGGCAAATACATCTGGAAAGATTGTTGTAAGGTATGAGGAAAAGCGGAATATACAGGACTAACAACTAATTTCCTATTGACAAATGGGTTTTTGTTAGTATAATTCGCTTATGAAAAAATGCATTTTTTTTATTCCATTAACAACAATATTACCATTTTGTTCAGGATATAAATACCAAAGAAGTAATACAGTCAATAATTAGTCCTTTTGAGGAGCAATAAAATGAGAAAATTTGCATTTGTTTTGTTAGTACCATTAATATTTACCTTTGCCGATGAAGGCGAGATTATAGATGCCTCTGATTTCACGCTTGAAGATGTTGACGGCAATACCGTATGTCTTGATTCACTACTTGCTGATGGTCCGGTCTTTATGAGTTTCTGGGCTTTGTGGTGCGATATGTGCATTAAAGAACTCGATGCGCTCAAGCCATACTATGCTGAGTTTGATTCTATGGGTATAAACCTGCTGGCGATCAATGTTGATAAGGCAAGAAGCGTGCCTAATGTCAAACCTTTTGCTCAGAGCCATAAGTGGAAGTACGTAATTGTCATGGACTCGGAGGATATCCTGAGCGACCTGTACAATGTACAGGTAATGCCGTCAAGTTTCATAATTAACCAAGATAAGCAGATCGTTTTTACCAAGATGGGTTTTAAACCGGGTGATGAGGAAATCCTCATTGAGACGATGCGTGAGTTGTTTGGCGAGGGTAATGTTGAAACTGAAGAATAGAGTGCTAACAAACTTCAAATCCCAAGCACCAAAAATCAAACAATATCCAAATTCCAATCCCAAAATTTTCAATAATTTATGTTTTTGGATTTTGTCATTAGAAATTGTTTGGAATTTGAAATTTGTAATTTGGTATTTTAAGGATAAATTAAAGTTTAACCGAGTGATAGCAGGGATTATATTACTCGTAGTTAGCTCTATTCCTTTTCTGGATGCCGCAGACATCCGTATCAGTGGCGCAAATCATGCCGAGTACTGGGTATTCGTCGATAACCAATTAGATAGTCTTAACTATAAAGAACACCTGACTGAGAAACTGAAACTCAAGCTTAATTACAAAGATATTATGGTTAAAGGCGTTTTCTTTTTCTGGGATCCATCAATAGCCGTACCTGGTTCACTCCAATACGCTGATTTTACTGCGCAGTATCGAAAAGACCCGGTGAGCGTGGTCTATGGCACATATTATCAGACATTTGGTCGGGGTCTTGTGCTCAATCAATTCCTTGACGAGGATTTTAATAATGATAACTCTTTATTCGGGCTGAAAGCAGATATTAAATTCTTTAATAGCCGGTTGACATTACTTACTGGCAAACCGAGGAATATTTTCTTTGAAGAACTCAGCTATTCGGTAAAAAACGATACGACCGATCAAATCAGAGGCGCAAATTTCGAGATCAAGTTGCCGCTATCCAAAAAGCGGGTCAATATTGTCACCTCGTTTGCTGGTCGCTATGTGCGCGTGAACCGGGTTTCTGACATAACACCCCAGGCATTTACAGAATTGTTCGGTGGTAATGCTGGTTTGACGATTGGACCCTGGGAGAGTTATTTTGAGTATGGGCGACAATGGGGTACTAACCCAGTAGTCGGGGGCCGGTTAAAAGGCGACGGGTTTCTTTTTTCCACTGGTCTTGCCATCCCCGGGTTAGGTATTTCATGTCAATATGTTAATTACGACAACATTGGTTTTGGCGGTTCAGGTTACCGTTATAATGAACCACCAACGCCCATAAAATCCGGGGTTTCAGTGAACCGCGGTATTGATGAGATCGGTTATGGTTTGTCCATGGTAACTTCACCCTTTGATTTCATCTCGCTGGAACTGAGCAATAATAAAATCTCAACCCATGATGCGTCAATGGCAATGTTCGAGGAATTAATAAACCTCGATGAGAACATGGACGGTGTACTTGAACAGATTGCCAAGCTTACTACTCACCCGATTTCTGATATGGAAATTACAACGGGTATTGAAAGGGTGATCAAAAAGGGGATTGAACTGCCCATACAGGAAAAAATCGAAACCAAACCCTATATTGAGGTTACCTATGATTTCGGTTTGTTTTTTGTCGACGCTGGTTATGAACACAATATCGTATCCAGTGATACGAGTGATTACTATGATCACGCTGCTTCTTTGTCAGTGGGGAAGCCTGAGATGTTTGTGTTTTCTGTACGTTATGAAAGGCGCAGCCGCAAACCGCCGGATTGGCTGATACCTAAACTCGGCGAGGATACATCTTGGCCAATGGTCGAGTTGAGCCTTGATTTGACGCGCCGCCATAATCTGCGCGTGCGGGTTGGTGCAGAAAAAGGTGGCTTGATATGTTCTGGTGGTGTGTGTCGATTCGAAGAGCCATTCCGGGGTGTTAAGCTGGTGCTGACCAGTATGTTCTAAGGAGGTCGAGTTGAATAAACAAGATAAAGACAGTAATCTTTTGCTATTGGCATTGGAACGCATTGAACAGGATTTGGGGAGGTTGATACATTATGTAATTATTTTTTTCACAGCAATCTTCCTCGCTTCGATAATCTACGGCGGCATACTTGGCGATTTTGATGAAACTGAAACTGTTGGTTCGGTGATGTGTTTATCTTGCATGGGGCTTGAATGAACTTAAAGCGGATTATTCAAATCATCGCCTTAATAATTCATAATTCATATATTCCAGCTCTTTTTAATGGTGGTTTATATCAGGGTTTTCTTAAAAAAGGCTGCACACCAATATTGAATTGCTGGGGATGTCCACTTGCTTGGTATTCATGTCCTATGGGTGCACTTCAGCACTTCATTGGTCTGAGGCTGATTCCGTATTACATCATAGGGCTCTTTGGTACAGTTGGCATGATTGTGGGAAGGATGTCGTGTGGCTGGATATGTCCATTTGGATTTTTCCAGGATCTATTATACAAAATAAGATCAGCGAAAATGAAATTGCCAAGGTGGTGTTCTTATTTTAAATATGCTATGCTTGTTGGTGCTGCAATAATGGTTCCTTATTTTATTGGAGAGCCGTGGTTTTGCAAACTCTGCCCGGATGGCAGTTTGATTGCCGGGATTCCGTTAGTTCTGGCAGACAAAACTGGTGATCTAAAAGCACTTGTTGGCGGGTATTTTTATATGAAGGCAGCAATATTAGTAGCAGTTATATTGTTTTCGATATCAATTAAAAGATTTTTCTGTCGTACTTTATGTCCGGTTGGGGCAATTTATTCGATATTCAATCGTTTCAGCCTCTTAAAAATACAAATTGATAAGGAGAAGTGTATCAAATGCGAATCGTGCAGAATGGTTTGTCCCATGGATGTTGCCATATATCAGTCGTCAAATCACATTGACTGTATACGTTGTTTAGACTGTGTAAAGGTTTGTCCAACAAACGCGATCAAATATGAAGTCCGGTAAGGCAGCACTCATATCAGCGTTTGTTGTTGGTGGTGGGCAAATTTGTTCAGGCAGATTGTGGGCTGGAATTTCATTCGCAGTCTTGTTTTACGGCTCGATTGTCATAATGATTAGGATATGGACAGGATTCAACTCCGGGTTCTGGGGTTTGCTCGCTGCTTGGGTTTTGGTTTGGTTATACAACGTGTATGATGCGTATAAAGGGGTTGGTTATGAAAGACCGCCCTGTGAAAAGGCATGTCCGGCGGGCATTGCGCCCTGGATATATGTAAATCTTGTTGCCGCAGATAATAGTCAACCGTATTCATTCGTGCCTTTTTTCAGGATTCTTGGACTTATCTGTCCAGCCCCTTGTGAAGATCAGTGCACAAGGAGAGGAATTGATGCAGCCGTTGCAATAAGATATCTCAAGTCTGGCGTAAAGATGCAGGTGCCAACCCCTAAGCCGAAAACAAAAAAAGAGCGAATAGCAGTAATAGGGGCAGGTCCATGTGGTTTGACTGCAGCGTACTATCTTGTGAATAAAGGATACGGGGTTACTGTATTTGAGAGAGAAAAAAAACCGGGCGGCGTTCTCGCTACATTAATACCAGAGTTTCGTCTTCCTCAATCTTTATTAGATAAGGAAATTGAAGCCGCAGTGAATGTTGGTGTTGAACTGAAGTACGGTGTCGCAGTTGGTAAGGATTTGTCCATGGCGGAGCTATTGGGAACTTATGATATTATCTTTGTCGCTACTGGCGCGTGGAAGCCGACAAAACTCGGCATCCCAGGTGAAGAGATGGCAATGGTTGGTTTTGACATTCTCAGGCAGATAAAAAAGGGTGAGGAATTCAAGTTGGGTAAGATTGGTGTGATTGGCGGTGGTAATACGGCGATTGATATCGCGCGTAGTTTGATAAGGCAGGGTAATGAAGTGAAGATATACTACAGAAGAAGGATAGAGGATATGCCGGCCGAGCATGAAGACCGGGTGGAAGCCCAGGAGGAAGGGATTGAAATTGTACCGCTTACAGTACCATTAAAGATAGAGGAAAACAGAGTAATCATGCAAAAGACTGAATACCGAGAGGGTAGGAAAGGCGCGGTGGAGGCAATACAGGGGAGTGAATTTGATGTCGATTTAGATCATATCGTCATGGCTATCGGACAATGCCCTGATACAGATTTCCTGAAGAAGTATTTAAAGAGTGATACATCCGGTCGCATCAAGACGAAGAACTGGAGAACGTCTCATCCAAAGATTTTTGCCGGCGGCGATGCGGTCTTGGGCAGCAAAACCGTTGCCCACGCAGTTGGGCACGGTCTGAATGCAGCTGAGCAGATAGATTTGTATATAAGAGGAATACATCCATTATTCGCCAGGATACTGAAGAGAACCTATTACCCTCATGTATTTTCTCTTCCTCTACATCCTGTAGAAAGGATGGTAATCCCCCATCGAGAGGTCGAAGACAGAATACATGATTTCAAGGAAGTTGAGTTGAAGGCATCTAAAGATGAGTTAAAGAAAGAAGCTACGCGGTGCCTGTCTTGTCCTCTGAGATACCGTCCTTAAACAGTCTATACAATACCGTTCTATAAGCAGAATCATATTTATGGCAGAGCAAGCTCTGCTGCTACCGCATTGAATATCATCGTGGGAAAGCGGCGTGGACTCACATATTTAAGTAATTGACATCTGAGAAGTATCGTGTATAATCGGCTGAGAGAATTTGGACGCGAGATATATAATGAACAAAAACAAACAAAGTCTGCACTCAACGCATGTAATTGCAAACCATATTCTGGTTTCATTCCATGTCGCATTTATTTCATCCCTTTTGAACATCCCTGCCCAACTATATGGTCCAGCAGTATTGAAGTTCGTGTTTGTTAGTCACGAAACAATCATATCAGCGATTTTCTGGCTAATAAGTTTTCATACCGGCATAGCGATTCATGAAATGGGTCATTATCTCAGGGCGGTCCGGGTTGATGCCTTGGAAGAAAGCATCCTGCCGCAGGCGAAAAAGAAGCAAAGTAGTGGTTTTTTTGGTCGGCTGGTTTGGTATGCCGGTATGTTTTTAACTATACCTTATGGTAGATTCCGAGGTGTTAAAAAGGAAGGGTTGACATATTATCCTGAGGCACCGTTCAATTTGAGTGTTGCTGCGTCTGGGCCAATGACAAGTGGTCGTTTGGCAATAGCCATGTTACCGATTGCAGTCATCCTTCTGCTAATCGGTTTGATAGGGCATTATGATTTACCCACTTACATAGGGCGGTTGAGCTTAGGTATCGGGCTGGTCGGTCTTGTTGATTTTTTCCTGGCTGATCCAGGTAAGTACCGGGAATACCGAGAAAGAGAAGCCAAGGCGGCGCGCAAGTCAGGTAAGATTGAACATGCTAAAGATGCCTGGGTTACCAAAGCAGGGGCAGTAAGAGAGAAAATGCGCAAGACCAGGATGCAGGAGCTTATCTTGCCCAATGGCGAAAAACTCCGTGCACCTTGGCAATTCAGAAATTGCGGTATGGGTGGACGCCATACTGAAAAGGAATATCCAGAGAGCAATATCAGCTTCCAGGAATTGATGTTTGTTCCTCTTTGTGCAAATGATTATGAAGAAGCACAGATGATTACCATGGCTTTGCAGACCCGGTTAAAAGAGATAATCGAGAAAGAAGCAGGTGCAAGAGTCATGGGTATTGGTTTAGAAGGCGGTCTTGCACCGTTTATTTCCAAAGATGCTCAAGATAAGGTGCCTGAACAGCGCCTCTATAGATTAGCGGTTCAAGCAATAAAGGATAGCGGTTATAAACCGGGTGAGGATGTGGCTATTGCCTTTGACCAAGCAGCGAGTGAATTGAGTATTGCCTATAATGATGAGTACCAACAAGAAAAAAACATTGGTATGTATTATTTCTGGCGGAGTGAAGAGAAAGTGGCGATGTCGCGCGACCAGCTTCTTGATTTATACAGAGAGGCGGTTTCAGCGATACCAGTGATATCTTTTGAAGATTCATTTGCTGAGAATGATGATGCCGGATGGCAAGAGTTAATGAAGGAACTCGGGGATAAGGTGTTTATCATTGGTGATGATTTAGTTACTACCAAAGATTCAACTATCGAGGAATGTGTTGAATATCGAATGATCAATACTTCCTTGATCAAAGCTAATCAGATCGGTTCTCTTTCTGAAACGATGCTTGCGATACTCGTTGCCCTTGGCAAGGGATTGGAGCTTGTTGTGTCGCACCGATCGAAATCACCTAACGACGATATGGAAGCGCAGATCGCCCTTGCGGCCAATGCACTCGGCATGAAGACCGGCGGCGGTGCCAATACAGAGCGGTTATTCAAATACGGTGCGGTTACAAAAATAATGAAAGATATGGAAAAAGTGATTAAGGGCAAGTACGAGAGAAAAGGAATGTCCGAGACCAAGAAGTTTATTGATTCTTTGATAGTCACCGATGTAATTGCTTATGAAGAGCCCACCAATGCAGGGATTCCAACGGTCGGGGTAGAGGTTCACCTCGGTATTGAAGGGAGTGAGAAATATAGAAGAATCTTGAAATTCACCGGTGCCACACCGCTTGGCACATCAGCAGGATTAGATGAAGCCATTCACCTGGTGGACAGCATAATTGAAAGGTCCCCAGTTGTTGATAAGCATAGAGACTTGTTTAGCGAACAGGTTGATAAGACATACAAATTCAAAAAGGAATTAACGACCAGTGATATTACGCAGACTAATGACCAAGAGCTATTTGCCCTTTGGAATATGAGTCAGCGCTATAGTGGTATGGGCTGTAAAAACGCTGTCAAGAACGTACTGAATATCATTGCGAAGGAGTTTATCAGTAAGAAAGCTGTGGATTTCACAAGTATTATTGAGCTTGACAGGAAACTGCTTGCTCTTGAAAAAGAGACTGCGATCAAAAGGGGTAAGGTATCTCAAAACGCTTCCAGTGATGAATTCATTAAGATTATGCAAAGGAAGGGTAATCTTGGTATGAATGCTATCTTGTCCATTTCTCTGGCAATTGGTCGCTTGATCGCTCATATTCAGGGCAAGGATTTGTGGCAATTACTGAGGGAGGAGATGAAGCAGACCGTTGCCAAGGCGATATTGGCTCACGGAGGTCTGGATTTGATAAACGATGGGCTGGCAAAAGAGAAGTTGCGGAAGTTGCAAGGTAGTAAAGATAGGTCCTGGCGATTGCTCTGTGATAACCTGACCTTTGATGATCTTATTATGGGTCTGCAAAAAGTTGAAGAAAAGGTAAAGAAAGATGATATTAAGCTGTATCAGGTTCTAAGAGAACAGATGCAGATTTATACCGACCGTAAACCCCGCCCTGAATGATGAGGTAGTCCAACGGGGTAAATAGATTTCATTGACAAGTATCCAATAATCTATAAAATAGTTATTTACCGTACTTATTAATGGCAAAAGGAGGCATAGTTCTATGAACAGAAATATAAAGTCAGTTTTTGGCAGAGAAATACTGGATTCGCGCGGTAACCCGACAGTCGAAGCCGATATCGAGTTGGTTTCAGGACTGAAAAGATGTGCGGCTGTTCCATCAGGCGCATCCACTGGTACTTATGAAGCAATCGAACTCAGAGACAGTAATAACCGAAGGTATGGCGGTCAGGGAGTAGTCAAAGCAGTTGAAAATATAAATAAGATTATCGGGCCGGCGTTAATTGGTCGTGATGTAACTGAACAGCCTAATTTGGATAAGCTTATGATTGAGCTTGATGGAACGCCAAATAAGAAAAGCTTGGGTGCTAATGCTCTGTGCGGGGTATCATTGGCTATTGCCCGTACTGCAGCGGCGGCAGTAGGTCTTCCTTTGTATAAATACCTGGGTGGTCCTTATGCAGTATTGATACCGGTTCCAATGATGAACATTATCAATGGCGGCGTTCACACGTTATTGCAGGGACCTGATTTCCAGGAATACATGATTGTTCCCTATGGATGCAAAACCTTCAAAGAAGCTGTGAGGTGTGGCAGTGAAACATATCACGCGCTGAAAAATATTCTGCTTGACAAAGGGCTTAGGATTACAGTTGCTGATGAAGGTGGGTTTGTACCTCAACTGGCGTCAAATGAGGAGCCCCTTAGCTTTATCGTTCATGCGATTGAAAAGGCAGGCTATCGACCAGGTGAAGATGTTGGTATTGCACTCGATGTTGCAGCAAGTTGTTTTTTTAATGAGGGCAAGTACAAGTTGCGCATAGAAAACACGGAACTCAATTCTGCGGAGATGGTTGAGAAATATGTGGGGTTGGTCAATAAATACCCGATCGTGGCGATCGAAGATGGTCTTGCTGAAGATGACTGGGAAGGCTGGAAAATACTGAATAACGCCCTGGGCGATAAGATCGAGCTGGTTGGCGATGACATTTTTGTTACCAATGTTGAGCGGATTGAGCGAGGCATCAAGGAGAAGGTTGCTAATGCCGTGTTGATCAAGCCAAATCAAATCGGTACGCTTACCGAGACGATTGCCGCCGTGAAAATGGCACAGAGGGTTAAGTGGGGTGTTGTCGTATCCCATCGAAGTGGTGAAACAGTAGATTCTTTTATTGCAGATTTCACCGTTGCCATGGGTACTGGAGCTTTGAAGACTGGTGCGCCATGTCGCGGCGAACGCATTGAGAAATACAATCAGCTTTTACGTATTGAGGATGAACTAAAGGATGCTGCAATACATCTTGCCAAAGAGGCTTTTATTAGAGGAAGCAGGAGGATTGGACATGGTGTTTGATTCTATTGAGGATATAGACAAGGGGCCATTTTGTAAACCCTATGGTCAATTGTTTTATGATAATTTGGAAAAGATGCCTTCATTCCAGGTTATCGAGGCATACCTGTCTTGTCTGCTTGAAGCACAGGATAATATTCAAAAGGCAATCGCTATACTCGAGGGGGTTTTAAAGAAAGGGGCTGATAAGTTAAAGGAAATACAGGACCCGGTGAATCTACAGTACATGTTTGGTAAAGCCACAGGATCGAGAGGAGAGATAGAAAAGGAGATCGAACATCTGTCTCAGAATCGAAGAGAAATCGATACACTGATCGCACAATACTCTGAAAAGGGCATCATCGATATGCCGGTAAGACAGTTCATGACTGCATTCGATGCTGAATTCACGGTCAAGGTTGAGAAGAAAAACATTGACAACGATGAGCTTTACTATACTGATATCAAGGGCCGCGATTTAATCGGGTGTACTGATTTCGAGCACCTGAATAAGGTTATGACTGGATATCTTTTGAAAAAATTAGTGGGAAAGAACGAGGAGACGGCGGAGTAAAAGATTGGAGTAAATACAGGGCAATTCAAGGCAATTTGAGGCAAATTAGGAATTCATATAAATGGCAGAATTCAAGATACTATTGACTCCCCAGTTATATCACTTATAATCTTATATGTATATTTGTGCAGTGGTGCTTTGTTTTTTCATTAATCTCGATATTTCCGGTTATGTTGAAACAAGGCCTTTTCTTTATTGGAATGATTCATTAAGTATTGCAGGCTATAATCGCGGCTGGATTGAATTTAAAGCTGACGGATTAGATTATGGAACACAAGTGGCACTTAATCTTATTGTTCCATATGATACTACTTCTTTTTCCTTTGCTATAGATAATATAGAGATTTCAAGACTTGCCCTATGGATAGGGCCTGAAAATTTGAGATTAGTTGCGGGTAAACAGAGACTTTACTGGGGCGTAGCCAGGATATTCAGACCATTGGATGTGTTTAACCCGGTTAATTATTTTGAACCTGGATATGAAAAGCCAGGTTCGAATGCATTGCTTGGTTATATTTCATTAGGAACATTAACAAGTATACGCGGTGTTATTATTCCACACAACGATATTAAACAGTCGTTATATGGTACACGCTTCGGCACAAATCTTTTAAAGAATGATATCGGTTTAAATATTATGCACCGACCATCAGAGGAAAAAACAATAATTGGTGCTGAAATTGCTGGTGAATTAACATTAGGTTACTGGGGTGAGTACAGTTATACATGGGAAGATACTGTTGATTATAGCAAATTTTCTTTTGGGTTCGATTACACATTCCCTTTTATGATTTATACAATGGCTGAGTATTTTTTTGACGGCAGTGGTGAAGATGATCCTGCTAATTATGATTTTGTAAAAATCTATTCAGGAGAACGTACAACACTTGCACAACAGTATCTCTACTTTACTATCAGCATAGCACCTGATCCTTTTGCAATTGTACAGCCGAGAATTAGTAATTTGATTAATCTAAATGATAGAAGTCTAATTATTGTGCCCCAGGTGAGTTTTTCGATTTTTGAAAATACAGATATAATTGTGGGCCTGAATTATTTCCTTGGATCACAGAGAAGTGAATTTAAGAATATTACACCATTTGATGGTGCGGTATATGTATGGATGAAGGTTTATTTTTAGTGTACCATGGGCACACTGATACAATCCGCATGAATCTAATTATCTTCCGATAATTAAGGAGGTGTAGTGGTTGAAATGATTGATTTGTACAAGGATTATAAGGTTGGTAAAGTTTTGTTTCCTGCCCTACGCGGTATCAATTTGAAAATTGAGGATGGTGAGTTTACTGCTATTGCCGGACCATCCGGATCAGGTAAGACAACACTTTTAAATATTATCGGCTGTCTTGATATACCTACAAAAGGTGATGTTTTAATCGACGGCACAAGCATTGCTACACTTTCTACAAAAGAGAAAGCAGAATTTAGAAAAAATGAACTCGGTTTTGTTTTTCAAACATTTAATCTGATTCCTGTATTAACCGCTTATGAGAACGTTGAGATGCCATTGATTTTAGTGAACATGCCAGCAGAAGAAAAAAAGGAAAGAATTATATCAATTTTAGAAGAGGTGGGTCTTTCAGAATTCATTAACCGTAAGTCAAATGAGATGAGTGGTGGCCAGCAGCAGCGCGTTGCCATTGCTCGTGCTCTGGTTAAAAATCCGAGCATGGTCTTGGCTGATGAACCCACAGCAAATCTTGATTCAATAAATGCAAAGGAGATTTTATCATTGATGAAAGAGCTTAATAAAAAGAAAAAGACAACATTTGTTTTTTCCACGCATGACCAGCTTGTAATGGAATTTGCTGAGAGAATTATATATTTAAGAGATGGCAAGATAGCGAGTGATAAGAAAAAATGAGAGTAATTAATCTTGCGTGGCGTAATGTCTTTCGGCACAGAAGAAGGACAATAATAACTGCGGCTGCAATATCAGTCGGTCTTGCTGTGATGATTTATATGGATACAATGATGAACGGTCTCGATAGTCTTGCTGCAGGAAATATTATTAATTTTGAAACCGGTCATTTAGAAGTATTCGCCAAAGGTTATTATCGTGAAGAAGGATTATTCCCACTCGATACAATTATTGAAAATCCTGAATTCATTTTACAAAGGATAGCGAAGATAAGAACTATTAAGGGTGTGACGCCACGTATCAAATTTCAGTGTCGTATGAATAATGGTATTGATGAACTTCCTGTTTTGGGTATTGGTATTGATATTGAAAAGGAAAGTGAAGTCTTTGAAACAGCAAATACAGTAGTTAGAGGTGAATATTTGAAAAATCCGGATGATATTCTAATAGGTAAAGATCTGGCAAAGGATATGGATTTAGATGTTGGATCATTTTTGACAATTATTACAAGAGATCGGTATGGTACGTATGAGGCATATGACTTCACAGTTTCCGGCCTTATTAATACCGGGCATCCTCTTTTAGATCGGAATGCAGCTCTTATGCATATAAATATCGCACAAAGACTTTTGTCCATGTATGGGATAACAGAGATGTGTATTAAAAGCAGCGATGATAATAAATTAATGCAGTTGAAACAACAGATTGCCAGTAAAATAGGTAAGAATTTTGAGGTTTATACTTATAAAGAACTTAACGCAGGTATTTTTGAAATCTCAGGGATGAAAAGATCAGTCCAATTCATGCTCGCACTTGTCGTGGTGATTATCGCAGCAGTAGGCATAATAAATACAATGCTAATGGCAGTGATGGAACGTATTCCAGAAATAGGAATGTTAAAGGTAATGGGATTTGGTAATTCTAATATTATAAAGATGTTTATTTATGAAGGAGGCTTTATTGGTATATTTGGCAGTCTTTTCGGCTGTTTTCTGGGTTTACTTGCATCATTTCATCTTGTGTATTTTGGTTTAGACCTGAGCCATATGTTAAAAGATCTTGATATCATCTATCCGATAAAGTTTATTATCAAGGGAGAAATTAATTACATGATAGTTCTCGGTGTGTTTATTTTTGGTATTATAGTATCTGTTATTGTAACACTCTGGCCTGTAAGAAAAGCAACTAAACTTGAGCCAGTAGAAGCCTTGAGGCATGTATAATGTATTTATTAAAACTTGCATACAGAAATTTTTTCCGTAATACACGACGTAGTATTATTTCGGGTATTAGTGTAGCAATTGCCATCATCGTGATAATATTTGCCCAGAGTTATATGCGTGGTGTGATCGAGAATATAGGTGAAAATATTGTTAGATTGATATCCGGGCACATAAGAATTACAACAAAGGAGTATGAAAGACGCGAACGAATGATTCCTTTATCAGAGGCTTTAGATTTGACACCGGAATTATATGACGAATTAGATCATGAAGAAATTCTAGTGGTTTCACCAAGGATCAAATTTGGTGTTTTATTAGGTGAAGAAGAGTTGAACATACCTGCACTGGGATATGCTATTGATTCTGACAAGGAAACAAATATATCAGGATTGGATAAAAGAATAATTGAAGGTTCTTACCTTGATGCATCAAGCAATGGCGTGATAATTGGTAATGAATTGGCAAAACGTCTTGATCTAGGCGTAGGTGATACCTTGACCATAATAACAAGAACCGCGTATGACTCACCAACAGGTATAAATCTTCTTGTTAAAGGAATATTCTCAATCGGTATAGGTGGAATAGATAGAAGTGTGTTTTACATCCCTTTCAATGTTGGTCAGAAATTACTCGATCTTGAGGGCCGTGCTACTGAACTTGTTATTATAGTAAAGGATCCTAATAAAGCGATAAATATTGCCCGTGAAATAAGATTACATGACGACTATGCTATTGTTCCTTTTCAATATAATCCTATACTCAAATACATCAATACTTTTAGTTTTGTTTACTCAATTTTTTATGCCATTATTTTGATCGTTGCCTGTTCGACGATTGCCAACACCATGATTATGGTCGTTTTTGAAAGGACAAAGGAGATAGGTATGATGAAAGCAATGGGTTTGGATAATCTTTCGATCGCCGGATTGCTGACTCTTGAAGCAGGTATTATCGGTTTTGTAGGCAGTTTTGTGGGATCAGTTATTGGCGGTATTTTGAGTTATTGGCTCAAGTATCAAGGAGTTGATTTAAGCATGATGTCGTCTTCTACTTCAGCTGATATGCCGTTTGGTCCGATTATTTATTTTTCGCCAACACCAATGATTATAATAACTGGATTTTTATTTGGTCTATTAGCAACAATTATTGTCGCATTTTTACCAATAACAAGGATAACAAAATTACAACCTGCAAAGGCATTGAAGACTGTATGAAGACACAGATTGAAAAATCTCAAGCTCCAAGCACCAAATTCCAAAAAAAAATCAATTACCGAAACTATAATGACCCAAATTATTGGACACAGATTGCACAGATAATAAGAAGACTGGGAGAAACGGAGACAAGGAGAATGAATCCTAACAGACTTGAAGGGAGCTGCACTGGAAATATAGAAACGGAGAATGGAAGAAGAATGATAGAGTGTCAGGATACATTACTCGGATTGCGCAGAGTATTTAAAAAAAGCGCAGTAGTCAAGCGCCAGTCATTGCGAGGCTCTTACACAGAGCCGAAGCAATCTCATAAAAGGCTCGGAACAATCTCACGAGATAGCCACGCCCTTCGGGCTCGCAATGACAAAAATCAATACTTTCCCAGAGCTTTTGTACAGATAAGTAAATTGATATTATTATCCTATGCGCTATGCTCTTTGCTCCTTGCTCAGAGCGGCCTGGAGATTATTGAGCAGGTAGATAAAAATACCGTAGTAAGCTCACTAAGTTACCGAGCCAGGTTATTAATTAGCCTTGGTGGGAAAATTAGAGAAAAGGAATTTATTGGTTATACCCGGGGAAAGGAATATTCATATATGGAATTTGTTTCACCGGTCCGTGATAAGGGGACTCGATTCTTGAAGATTGGCGATGAGATGTGGATGTATATACATGCAGTAGAGAAATCAACAAAGATTGCCGGTCACATGCTCAGACAAAGTATGATGGGCAGTGATTTTTCATATGATGATGTTGCTGAAAATGAAAAACTACAGGATCTTTACGAAATTGAATTTATTGGTATTGATACTATTGATAATAAAGAATGTTACAAATTAGAATTGACTGCAAAGGTGCCTGAGGTAAATTACTATTTTAGGAAGACGTGGATTGATAAAAGAAATTATATACCTGTTAAGATCGAGCTCTATGCCAAGAGTGGTAAACTTATGAAAGAGGTTAATATTATTGAGTATAAGAAAATAGGTGAGAAAAATTACCCTACAAAAATCATAATGATAAATAAGCTTCGTAAGGATACCTTCACCGAATTGATTTTAGAAGAAACTGAACTCGATATTAAAATCCCACCAAAAATATTTACAAAAGCGTATTTGGAGAGGAAGTAATGAGAGATAATAGATGAAAGACGAGAGATAGGAGTAGCGAGACTTGTCTCGCGCAAAAATCGCAGAGCAAGCTCTGCTAATCCCAAAATGGTAGGTGAATGACTATGGAATTGGAAAGAGCTTGACATTAATCCTGAATTGATTATTTTTAGATATGTCAAGCCGCGAGTTCAAGACTTTCTGGGACATTGAAAAAGAGAAAACCTGGCGCATTTACGTACTGTTCGCGGTTCTTATTCTACTTTATTTCTGCCCGGTTTTTGTGTTGTGGTCCCTGGTTAAGTTCTTTATAGACATGAGGCAATCTTTGTACCGTGCTGGTTCTTCATTTGAGTTTTTTGGCTTGGACACCTTGGCTGTTTTGATTGTTGCTGCAGTAGCAGCGGGAATTCATTGGTATTATTCGAATAAAGGAGTTGTTAGTAAAATCCTGCGTCTTTTGGGTGCCAAATATCCGGACAAACGTGATAAGTACCATTATAGGTTTCAGAACGTCGTCGATGAAATCGAGACGGCAGCCGGCGGTTTCAAGGTCGAGCGGTATGTTTTACCGACCGGTGCAATGAATGCTTTTGCACTTGCTGATTTGAATGGCCGATCTGTAATTGGTATAACTGAGGGGCTATTGTCCCGTTTGAACCGCGAAGAACTGCAGTCAGTAGTGGCGCATGAGATGTCACACATTGTTTCGGGTGATTGTCTGCAGACAACGATTACGTGTTCTCTTTTTAGCGTGTATAGCGAGGCGCTTGCGCATTTCAATCGAGCATTAAGCCATCAAGGATTCAAAGCGGTGCCCACAATAGCCGGTGCCGCCCAGCAAAATGTTGCGACCGTTGGTTTACTATCGTTCCCGGCATTGCTTCTTCTTTTTGTCACCAATATCCTCGGGCAAATATTGAACATGTTTATTTCCAGAGAAAAGGAGTATCGCGCCGATGCTTCGGCAGTTAGATTCACCCGTAATCCAGTTAGCCTGGCAAGCGCTTTGTACAAGATCGGAACACACTGGCGTGGTGCTGGTTATGGGGGAGAACATATCGCGGCGATTTTCATACTCAGTCCTTTATCCCGGAAGTTTGATGAGCAGGAAGATTTTCTTGCCAATCTTTTCTCGACACATCCACCTTTATTAAAGAGACTTCAGATTATGCTCCAGCTTGGCCACGCAGACTTAGCTGATATCGTCCACCATATGAAAGAAGGCAAGAGCCCAAAAACTGAAGTTGAAGTCATAAAGCCTGCCCTCCGATTTCATGCACAGCACCAGGATAAATGGCAGGGTCCTTACACTATCCTTCAACTTCAATCGTTAGAGTGGTTGAAACCGGAATCCAGATTGCGTCTGCTTGACCATGATGAGGTATTTCAAGCAGAGGAAATACCGGCATTGAGTTACTTTTTTCAGCAGAGGAATGATCCGATGTGGAAGATGAGGCGGTTATGTCCTGATTGTCACAAATGGTTGATTGTACAGAGTTATGAGGGTTTGTATCTGTGGCGCTGTGCATTCTGCAACGGACTGCTCGTTGAGGGAGATAAACTGCCGAGGGTTTTTGTCCGGCGGGAAAAGGGTTTCAACGAGAGGGTGCAGCGATTAGCCGATGTGATGAGTGCTGAGGCAGAGAAGAAACACCCCCATTTCAATATTCTCCTCAGCCTGTTCCACCCAAGGCGTTGTCCAAAATGCGGGCAGGATATGGTCCATAAGTTTTATAGCTATGCATATCATGTCGAAATAGATGAATGCCAACATTGCAGATTGATATGGTTTGACGCCGATGAGTTGGAAATCCTTCAATGCTTGATTGAAATGGAGTAATGGTGTAACGGAGCAAAAGAGAAACGGAAAGGACAGTATTTACCGGGAACTGAATATACTAAGTACTAAGAACGGAATGATGCAGTGATTTATTTTCGTACTTTTGCAGTGGCAAAGATCCAGTATTCACAGAACGATGGGATGAATGTTTTACTGAATTTTACATTCTTAAAGTATTTCTTCAGTATGCTTTTTAAAAGACCTAATGTCACTTTGTCAAAGGCAGAACAACACTGGAGGCTGATTATACCGTTTTTATCAAGAATATTATGGATTTTTGAGAAGATTTGATCCAGGAATACAGCTCGGTCTATTTTTGTAAGTGCTTCCGGGTGCATTGTTAGATCATAGACAACGGCATCAAAACCAGCGTGGTTATGTAGAAATACATTAGCGTCATCAATCACAACCTTAACATTTTTTCTTATGAAAGCATTGCCGCAGATCGTCGGTAGATATTTTTGTGCAGCCTTGATGACTTCCCTGTCTATATCGACCAGATAGATTTTTTTTGGTTTATATCTTAAAAGTTCTTTCAATACCCCGCCATCACCGCCTCCCAGAATGGCAACCTTTCTTAGCTTTTTACGTTTTTTGACAAGCGGATCGACTAAACATGCATTATAAATATGGGCGTCATATTCGGCGATCTGTATATCGCAATCCAGAAATAGAATCCTTCCGAAATCATCGTTGTCAATAATGTCGATCTGTTGGTACTTGGACCTCTTACTCAGGAATCTCTTTTTTATATGGTATATTGTCTCAAAGCCACTTGCGGTAAATGATCTTATCCAATCTTTTTCTTTTATTTCAATTGGATTGCCGCGTTGTAACTCAACGACCCGTACGATTTTTGGTTTGATTCTTTTCTTTAAGAAACTCAGCAATTTGCTGGGTTTGTCGTGATCAGGAGAACAGGTGAAGATATCCAATGATGCATGGCGTGCTTCTGGATAGGTGTGGATAGCGACGTGAGATTCACCGACCACCGCGACGATGGTAACACCCCGGGGATTAAACTGATAGCCTTTGATACTTATCAAGTCGATGTCGACTTGCTTAAGGCCCTGTTTCAAGATTTGGATGAGGATGTGTTTGTTGTTAAGTACTTTTTTTGAACAATAAATGAATTCCGCGACGATATGAATGCCGGTTGGTCTCATGCTCAATTATATATGAAACCATATGAAAGTCAACATGACGAAGCGCTGCATTCATTTGTAGGATTCAAACAGGTGGCCCCATGGTGTATCCAAGAATTTTCGTGCGATCCGTTTGCCAAAAACATTATACCAGTAGAAGTCGTGGAAAAGCCTTGAGGCGAGATATGACCAAGGGACGATCGGTGTTTGTAAAAGGATGTGTTCCAATGGTTTCAACTTGCCCCAGTATATCGCCTTTTGGCACCGGGATGCAAAGGTGTCTTTGCTCTTGAAATGGAAATTAACCGTACTTATATCTTCTCCTTTAATTGAAATATCCTGAGGGTTTGCAGTACCGAGACCATGTTCCTGAGCCAGATACAAGAATTTCAGTGACAAAGGATCAAAGCCCATCATTTTTGCAGCGATCGCATCAATGGCGACTGAATCGCCGCTTGCCAATAGGTAGTTCTTTATCTGCGGTTCCATGACCCTTGGTCCAGCTCCATTGCCGGCAATAGTGCCGTCAGTAAGGCAGAAAATCCCAGGGTGGATTTCTTTTTGGATTTGGAGCAGATCGACGAGCGTTTCATGGATGACGGAGTGTGTCCAGTGTCGGTTATCATTGAGTAGACCACCAAACGCATTTTTCATAGCACCGGTAATTGTTGTGAAGACATGAGTCTTTAGGGTTGGCAAGTGGAAGGCATTCTTACCGATGAACATCTTGGGGATATCGATGCGACCGCCAAAAATCTTATCAAGAACGAGCATTTTGGATTTTGGTCTGTAGTTTATCCATTCGATTTCCGGATCGTAGAGATGGACAAATTTCAGTTTGTGTTTTTTCATTGCTGAATTAAGGTGATTATTCTCAGCGCCAAGCGTCGGATTTATCACGACCGTACGATTCTGCGCGGGTATTAGTTCAGAATGTCCTCTTTTTTTGAGTGATGCTGCCACGCCGTCGAGTTGCCATGGCGTCGTTGAACAAGCCGGGAAATAGAAATGCCAGGAGATATTTATTTTAAGTATTGTTGGGGTCTGTGCGTTGAGGAAATTATCAACCTGTGCCAGGGTCATCGCGCGATCAATATCCTCAAGCACAGTGGATGGTTTGGTTTTGACAACCGCAACTAATGATTTCATTTTTTATGCCGAGGTTTACAGATTATCTCTCTAACCTCAAACGAGAAAAAATCCTTACCATGTTCTGGTCGACAGACAATAGCAGTATCAACACCCTTTCCAGCACCACCAATAGCGATGATTTCCTTATTATAAGGTATGAGACCAGCATCAATCGCCATAATCGCTATTTCAACGCTTACTTTGACGCCTTGACCAAATATACGCAGCGTATTGGCGATGAGTTCGTCTACCTCGAGCCCACCAAATTTCAAGCGAACAGCCCGACCAGCGCCACCGAAAAAATGAGTTCCAGTATATACCTTGACACCGTGTTTTTCCAGAAAAGTCTTTGTTTTCTTAACCATTTCACATTTGCCAGGCGAGTAGAATCCTGCTTGATGGGTAATACAGACGATATTGATACTCTTACTTTGCTTTAATAATTTTTTGGCAGTTATACCGCTACATGAAGCAATAACAACATTTTTGATTTTTAGCTTTTTCGCACGTTTGACCGCCAAATTCAGAGTTTTTTGGGTATTTTTATCGCCCGGTTTTTCCCAGTAGAATACGCCTGTTTCCACTGCATCCTCCTTGCTGTACAATTATAATGAAGATACAGGGGAAGTCAATACTTGGGGAGAAATGGAGTAAGGGAAAAACGGGGTATCGGTGTAACGGCGTATCGGAGAAAAAGTAAATACCTAAAATCCAAAATGCCTAAACCCCGTTAGATGTTTACTATCTAAACGGGGTAAATACCTAAATGAACCAGATCAACGAAGAAACTGAGAAACCCGTACTCGTGAATCGTTCCGCAAAACGGGATCCTCGATTTACCGATCATTATATGTATCAATATGAAAAATCGGGATAAGCCGTATTCGTAAAAAAACCGATCTAAACGATATTTAATAACCTACTTTTTTGTGTTAAAAAAGGCTATTGCAATAATATTATCTTCTCTGTTTTTTCGTAGCCTGAAGTTTCTAACCGTATAAAATAAACACCGGCAGATAGCTCTCTACTAAAAAACAGTCTATTTTTCCCATCCCAGTTGAATGCTAACTGCTTCAGGTTTGGAAGCGCCTTGAGTATTGACTTAACCAAAAATATGTGCTATATTAAAAGTTATGAAATTCAGCAAGTCATTGATTAGTACATTACGCGAGGACCCCAAAGAAGCGGAAAGCAAAAGCCATCGTATTTTGCTGCGCGGCGGGTTTGTGAAACAACTTGCTTCAGGTGTTCACATCTACCTACCGTTGGGCTGGCGTATACTGATGCGTATCGAGAAAATAATACGCGAAGAACTTGACCGCATCGGAGCTCAAGAAATGCTAATGCCGGCAATGTGTCCGGGGGATGTTTGGGAGAAGTCAGGGCGCTGGTTCGAATATGGCGATGATATGTTCAAATTCAAAGACCGAAAAGGTCGGGATTATTGTCTTTGTCCGACTCACGAGGAGATAATTACGGAAATAGCCCGCAAGAGCATCCGTTCTTATCGAGACCTTCCCCAAATTTGGTATCAGATTCAGACCAAGTACCGGGATGAACTACGTCCGCGCTTTGGAGTAATTCGTTCTCGTCAGTTTATCATGAAAGATAGCTATAGCCTTGACCGCGACGAAGATGGGCTCAGCGAGAGTTTCGAACTCCATAAGCAAGTCTACACGAAGATTTTCAGACGTTGTGGGCTCGATTTTGAAATTGTTGATGCGGCCGGTGGTTTAATGGGTACCGGTCAATCAAACGAGTTTGTTGCTCGGGTTGATGGTGGTGAAGATACGGTCGTGGCATGTACCGATTGTGATTATCGTGCTAATTTAGAAGCTGCTCAAGGCATTGGTAAAACGTTTGATTTTAAAGATTGCCCAATTACTGAAGTCCATACCCCGGGGAAAAGAAGCGTTGACCAAGTCAGTGATTTCCTGAAAGTGGGATCTGAGAACCTCGTGAAAAGCATGTTCTACACAGCGTCTGATAAGGAACCTATTCTTATTTTGCTTCGTGGCGACTATGACATAAATGAAGGTCTGATCCAGAGTAGATTTGGGTTTTCTTACAAGCCTGCTGATGTCGAAACGATCGTCGAATATTTCGGTGCTGAGCCGGGTTTCATTGGACCAATCGCTAAGGGCGACATTGTGATATACGCAGATGATTTGCTGAAGGGCGCTAAGGGTATGATAACAGGAGCTAATAAAAACGACTATCACATAAAAGGTTTGAATCTGGAGCGTGATGTTAAGGTGCGCGAATATTTTAATCTTCGGGTTGTAAAACAAGGCGACGCTTGTCCAAAGTGCCGCCATGAGCTTGAGTTGCATAATGCTTTGGAACTGGGACATATTTTTAAGTTGGGCACCAGGTATTCTAAGCCGCTCGGTGCTACCTTCTTAGATGAAAAGGGTGAAGAGAAACCCATTATCATGGGAAGCTATGGGATCGGGCTCGAACGCATTATGGCTTGTGTGTGTGAACAAAAAGGGGATGAACACGGTGCGGTGTGGCCAATATCCATTGCCCCAAGTGAAGTATACATTATTGTTTTGAATCCGTTAGATAAAGGTGTTGCAGGAGTGGCACAAGAGGTTATTCAGGCATTGACTAACAATGGATTTTCGGTTATTATAGACGACCGTGATTTCTCAGCGGGGATCAAATTCAACGATTCGGAGTTGTTGGGTATTCCGTTAAGGCTGACAATTGGTCCGAAAGGTATAAAGAACGATAGTTTTGATATTTATCTGCGCGGGACCAAGGAAATAGTGAGGGTCGATAAAGGGTCGATACTGATGAAACTACAAGAATTGAAGGACATTTTGTACCGGAGATTGAATGAACGATAATTTTGAATTGCCGGTGGTAGTTGAATTAATCAAGCACATATTGGATGAGATCGACTTACGTTTATATGATTTGCATTTCAATGAAGTCACCAGGGTTTTTCGTGTATTCATCGACCGCGAGGATGGCACGGTGAGTATTGATGATTGCAAAAAGGCTAGCAAGCTAATTGGCCGGGAACTGGAGCAGTCAGATATGGTTGGTTTCGCGTACAGCCTTGAGGTTTCTTCGCCGGGTGTTGAAAGACATTTGACAAAACGTGAACACTTTGCCTGGGCACAAGGTAAGATGGTGGAAATAGATACTGGAGACCGTAAGATTAAAGGTTATCTTAGACGAACGGAGCAGGATGGTTTGGTTGTCGCGACCGATGGTGGAGAAAGTGTTGTGCTTTATTCATCAGTTGTGAGAGCAAGGGTTGTGGAGGACCTTGATTATGGCAAACGAAGATAACTTGATTACTGAGGGTATGAAATCAATAGCCAGGGTAAGGGGTGTGAAGTTCGATTACGTGATCGAGTCGTTTACAGAAGCGCTGAAGAATGGCGTGAAGAGGAAGTTCGGCAAGGGTGTTGAGTCAGAGGTGTCAGTAAATAAGTCGACCGGTGAAATCAGAATTTACACACTGAAAAAGGTTGTTGATAGTGTTCAGGATCCAGATAAGGAAATAGGGCTTGATGATGCGCGAAAAGAAAAACCGACCATAGCGGTCGGCGACGACTTTCGCCGGCATATTCCAATTGCCGATTTAGGGAGGACGGCAATTGAATCGGTGAAGCAAACTCTTACTCAGCGGGTCAGTGAGGCAGAAAGAAATCGCATTATGGCTGAGTATGATAAAAAGGTTGGAGAAATAGTCAAGGGTATTGTGAAAGTAGTAAGTCGCAACGAGATTCTGGTGGATCTAGGTCCAACCGAGGCGACAATACCTTCTTATGGGATAATGAGGAGCGAACACTACCGCTTGGATTCTCCGATTAGGGCAGTGGTCTCGCGCGTTGATCGTGCTCAATGGGGTCCAAAGATCATCCTTTCAAGAACTGATTCGAAATTCTTAGAGAGGCTATTGTTCTACGAAATACCTGAGATAAAAGATGGTTTGATCCAGGTTGTCAGGGTAGTTCGTGAACCCGGCGTCCGCGCCAAAGTTGCAGTTCAAACACTTGATCTTAAGATTGATCCAATCGGCGCATGCGTTGGATATCGGGGCAGCCGTATCCAAGCGATAGTGAAAGAGTTGTCCGGCGAACGTATAGACATCATACTGTGGAGTAAAGAGCCCAGTCTTCAGGTAGCGAGAAGCCTTTCACCGGCAAAGATAAAGGAGGTTGTTAGCCTTGATGATAACCATGTATTGGCTGTTGTTGCTGACGAAGATTATTCAAAAGCAATCGGCAAGAATGGTGTTAATGTAGATCTGGCGTCGAGGCTATGTGCGGTTGAGATTGAAATCAAAAAGCTATCAGAGTACGAACAGGAACTAAAGGAAAAAGAGCTTGCTAAAATTAATATACAGGATGTTAAGGAACTCAAGCCGGCGATACGCAAGATGATGAAAGAAAAAGGTTATTCAAATGTTCTCGCGGTATTGAAAGCTCCGGTTGAAGAATTGAAGTTCCTTTTAAAACTCGAGGACGAGGGTGTTGAGAATATCCTAGCAACACTGCACTCGGCTGAGCAAATAGCCGCTCAAATAGAAGAACTCGAGGCAACCAAGGCGGCGAAAGCAAAGAGTGAGGCAGCAGAGGCAAAGACTAAGGAAACAGAAGCAGAGGGCAAGGCAGCAGAGGCAAAGACTAAGGAAACAGAAGCAAAGGGCAAGGCGGCGAAAGCAAAGAGCGAGGCAGCAGAGGCAAAGACTAAGGAAACAGAAGCAAAGGGCAAGGCAGCGAAAGCAAAGAGCGAGGTAGTAGAGGCAAAGACTGAGGAAAAACAAGAAGATGTAAGCCCTGAGGAAAAGAAAGTCGACCAGAAGGAGTCTGAGGATGTTAAAGAAAAAGG
Source organism: bacterium (assembly GCA_049647125.1). Lineage (GTDB taxonomy): Bacteria > Hydrothermota > Tepidihabitantia > SM23-42 > SM23-42 > JAUVZL01. The sequence continues at coordinate 39,943 of JBARXC010000198.1, forward strand.
TTCATAAAGTAGCCAAAAATTTAGGTTTATCTAGCGCTGCATTGCTGAAGCTGTTGAAAGAACTGGACATAACAGTAAAAAGCCACATGTCAACTCTTTCTGAAGAGGAGATAAAAAAAGTCCGGCAGAAGATTTCAGAGGACAAAAAGAGAGTGAAGAAGGAATTTACTCGCCGTTACACCAAACCAAAGGTTAAGATAAAAAGGAAGAAGATCGATCCGGAAGCGATAAAAGAAAAAATAAAATCGACCCTTGCCAAACTTGAGAAGAAAGAGATAAAAAAACACTACAAGCGTGAAATCCGGGTTAATGTTGAAGAAAAACCAAGTGAAAAAATCGTTGAGGTTGTCGACTTCATGACGGTGGCTGAATTTGCGCAGGCTTTGAAACTACCCACCAGCGATGTCATCAAGAAGTGCCTTGATATGGGTTTAATGGTTAGTCTTAATCAGCGGCTTGATTTAGACACATTGACAGTTATGAGTGATGAATTTGGCTATGACGTGAATGTTATGTCAATTGAAGACAAGATTGCACCCGATGTTGAAGTGGAAGAACATGAAAGACCACCGGTTGTGACAATCATGGGTCACGTCGATCATGGTAAGACCACGCTCCTTGATGCCATCACCAAGTTGCGGATCGTAGAAGAGGAATACGGCAAGATCACCCAGCGCATGGCGGCTTATCAGATAGAATATCATGACAAGATCATTACCTTTCTGGATACACCGGGGCATGAAGCATTTACGGCGATGCGCGCGCGCGGTGCTCAAGTTACCGATATAGTCATCCTTGTGGTTGCCGCCGATGATGGTGTTATGCCGCAAACCGTTGAAGCAATTGACCACGCACGTGCTGCAAATGTGCCGATAATCGTCTGCATCAATAAGATTGACTTACCCGGCTCGAACGTCAACCGGGTGAAGACTCAACTTGCCAAGGCGAACGTTATTATTGAGGATTTTGGTGGGAAATCAATTTGCGTTGAGACATCAGCTCTAAAAGGTGTCGGTATCTCAGATCTTTTGGATGCAGTGTTTGTTAAAGCTGAGGAGTTGAACCTGACCGCACCGTTTGATAAAAACGCCAAGGGGGTCGTTATTGAAGCGCGGCTCGACCGCGGTAAGGGTAACGTGTCGACAATCCTCGTCCAAGAAGGAAAGCTCAAAAAGGGTAATCCATTTGTCTGTGGCGCACATTTTGGTCGGGTTCGAGAAATGTTTGATGAAAAAGTGAATAAACTTGCCGATGCTGGACCATCAACTCCGGTATTGGTTTTGGGATTCAGCGGTTTACCTCAAGCTGGTGAAGTATTCCTTGTAGTAAATGATGAGCGGCAAGCTCGCGAGATTGCCGCTCAAAGGCAACTCGTGGAAAGAACGCGAAAACTCAAAGCAAAATCAAAGGTTACTCTGCTTGACCTTCAAGAAAAAATAAAGGCGGGAGAAACTAAAGAACTTAAACTCATTCTCAAAGCCGATGCCGCAGGTTCGGTGGAGGCTTTGGACGAGAAATTGAATGAGTTGAGCATGGAAGATGTTGGGGTCAAAGTTGTACACAAGGGCGTGGGTAAGATCAATGTATCAGATGTTTTGCTCGCTGAGGTCACTGGTGCGATATGCGTTGGGTTCCATGTTGGACCGGATACGAATGCCTTTGATGCAGCAGAACGTGAGGGTGTTGAGATTCGGACTTACCGGTTGATCTACGAAGCACTTGACGACCTTAGATCTGCCATGTTAGGCATGTTGGAACCCATAATTACTGAAATTCTTATTGGCGAGGCTGAGGTCAGGGAGATATTTACCATTCCTAAACTCGGTTCGATCGTTGGTTGTTATATAAAAGACGGTAAGGTCCTGCGGGGTGCTGTCGCGCGTGTTAAGCGCGAGGGTAAAGAAATCCTGGTTTCAAAAATCACTTCTCTCAAAAGATTCAAAGAAGATGTGAAAGAAGTATTGGCAGGATATGAATGCGGGATTGGTCTTGAACAAGGTACTGATCTGCAACAGGGTGATACAATTCAATTCTACAAAGTAGAAGAAGCTACTGCCGAAGATGGTAAGTAAATTATATGTGGGTCAATGTACACTTGATCTACACGTTCCTAACTGCCAGTCTCTAAAAGAGAAAAGAAGAGTCATAAAGAGCATAAAAGAAAGATTGAAAAACCGTTATAATGTATCGGTCTGCGAATTTGGAGACCTCTCTTTATGGCAGCGGACTCAACTGGGTATTGTTACTTGCGGTAATGAACGGACCATCGTTGACTCAACGATAAAGACGGTCATTAATTTTTTGGAGCGTGTTCATACCGTGACATTACTTGATGTCAAGCAGAGGGTTGTTTGATGCGCAAAGAAAGGGTGGCGTCTGTTCTGGTCAGGGAGATATCAAACATTGTTCTCCATGAAATAAAAGATCCACGTCTTGGTTTCATAACCATAACGAGTGTTGATGTTAGTCCTGATTTAAAATGCGCCAAAGTATTTTTCTCATGTTTTGGCGACAAATCGCAGAGTCTACACACATTAATCAGGGCAAAGGGTTTTATAAAGAGTGCTTTGGCACAGCGTATAAGAATAAGGTGTGTGCCTGATCTTGATTTTAAGATAGATGATAGTTATGAACATGGTAGGGAAATAGATGAATTGTTTGAAGAGATTAATCCAGACAATAAAAAAGAGTAGGCGAATCGTAGTTGCTACTCACATTGACCCTGACGCTGATGGTATCTCAGCGGCGTTGAGCTGTGCTTATCTTGTGAAACACTACAAACAAAGGAGACCTAAGCTCTTTTGTCATTCTCGGATCCCGGGGAAATATAATTTTGTTTTAGGCAACTGGGTGTTTACAAGACAACTGCCTGTGTTTGACCTCCTGATTGCGGTTGATTCAGCAGGCATATCGAGGATATTCCCTGACCCTGACTATCTTGGACCAGGGGTTTTGGAGTCCAAATGCATCGTCAATATTGACCACCACAAAAGCAACGATGCATTTGGTATGTTGAAGATAGTGAAAGAAGACGTTTCCTCGGCTTGTGAGATCGTTTATACAATATTCAAGGATTTGGGCATTAGGATAAGGAAACCGCTCGCTGAGATATTCTATTGTGGTATATACGGCGAGACTGGAGGTTTTGTCTACCCGAATACCACCCAGGAATCTCTGACCATAGCTTCAGAACTGGTTGGTTTGGGAGTAGAACCAGGATCGATATCTAAGAAACTTAATGCCAAAACATTAAGCGGAACCCTGCTATTGAGTGAAGTTCTGAAAACCATAGATATAGAGGACTCAGTTGGCGTGATGCATCTTACCCGGAATATGCTCAAAAAATGTAATGCAAAGATGGTTGATTCAGAACATTTCGTATCTTTTATCCAAGCGATTCATAATGTCCGGGTTTCATTTTTCTTGCGCGAAGAGAAGAAAGGAACGCGTGTTAGCTTACGGAGCGACGGTATAATTGATGTTGACAAACTGGCGGCACGTTTTGGGGGAGGTGGTCATCGTCTTGCTGCTGGGGTCCGGGTGAAGATGTCAATACATGTAGCAAAGAAAGAGCTATTGCTCGCCATACATCGAGAGATTAGAAAACAACGTCGCAAGTGAGTAGTAAATCGGCAATGTTGGTGTTTTTAAATAAGCAGTAAGCAGTGTCTGGGGAAATCCGACTAATCGATAAACCAGTGGGTTTTACTTCATTCCAGATCGTCAAAATTTTCAAACGATACCACAAGAAAGTCGGGCATGCCGGGACGCTTGATCCCTTTGCCAGTGGTTTGCTCATTGTGCTAATCGGCAGTGCAACAAAGGAGTTCGTGTCTTATCAAAACTGCGGCAAGGAGTACACTGGTGAAATGGTGCTTGGTATGGTGACTGATACCTATGACATAGCGGGAAAGATACTTGAACAGCGGTGCAGCGAGAGCGAGAAAAACTATGCAATCGATGATCTGAACCAGATAGCACGTAGTTTTACTGGTGAGATCGAGCACGTGCCGCCCAGGTTTTCTGCAATCAAACAGGGGGGTGTAAAATTATATGAGTTGAGCCGGCAGGGTGTAGTGGTTCAGCCAAAGAAACGCAAGGTTATGATAGTACGTTTTTCAATTACTCGGGTAGCGTATCCGATACTCCATTTTCATGCACTTGTTGGTGCTGGTGTGTATATCAGATCGCTCGTCTTTGAATACGGTAAGCGGTTAGGTTGTGGAGCTACACTTCTGTCGTTGCGGAGAATAAGGATAGGTGAATACAGGCTTGAAGCCGCACAAAAGATTGGTGAAATATAGCTTGTGAAAATACTTCTTGATAAGAGGGATTTGATCACTAAGGATTCGGTATGTGCCATTGGTAGTTTTGATGGTGTTCATCGAGGTCACCAAGAGATTGTCAGGCGGCTGAGAAAAAATGCCGGCATCGACAATAGGGTTGGCATAGTGACATTTCTTCCGCTGCCTTTTTTTGTTCTTACTTCCTCACCCATTATTTACCTCACTGTGAAGCCTGAAAAGGAGCGGTTATTCAAAACATTAGGCATTGATTACATATATTATTTCATGTTTACCAGGCGTTTTGCGCAGTATTCCGCGGCTGATTTCGTCGATCTGGTCGCGCGTCAGATAAATCCTTCAACTGTAGTCATTGGTGACAATTTTCATTTTGGACATGGTCGGGGAGGATCAGCCACGTTGTTAAGACAATTTGCAAAAGACAAGTTCGCAGTTGAAATTATGTCGCGGGTAAAAGATGAAGGAACGATATCAAGTACCCGAATCAGGGAGCTTCTTCTTCTTGGTCATATAAAGGCTGCAAATAGATTGTTGGGCAGACCGTATACGCTCACCGGTAGGGTTGTTAGGGGAAAAGGAAAGGGTGCTAAGCTCGGGTTTCCTACTATCAACATCAGGCTGCCTAAGGAGAAGTTACTGCCTTTGGATGGCGTATATAAAGCACAGGTTACATTAAATCACCGAGTCTATCTGAGCGCCATGTTTTGCCGTAATAACCTCGTTGAAGTGCACATCATAGGTTTTTCAGGTGACCTTTATCGCAAGAAAGTGTCTGTACAAATCTGCCGGCGTATCAGGGGGCTTGAACGATATTCTGATGATGAGGCGCTGAGTGCGGCGATTGCTCAGGACCTTGAAGCAATAAGGGGACCGGCTACTTTTTCTGATTGATGACTATCTGTTTTAAGATAATTTTTTCCCCAGAAAAGTAGCCGGTCCATTTTATCTATCTTGACTTTGATTTGATCCTCAATAGAATTAACCATGGCAGGAATTGAAATTCTGCATCCTGAGGTCAGAAGCAAAATCGCCGCAGGTGAAGTCATTGCCCGTCCACATTCCGTAGTCAAAGAGCTTATTGAAAATTCCATAGATGCTTATGCACGACGTATTGATATCGTACTCAATGATGGTGGTAAAAAAGGCATCCTGGTAAATGATGATGGCTGCGGTATGAGTCGCGATGATGCGGTACTTGCAATAGAAAGGTATGCAACAAGTAAATTAAAGACCGTTGCGGATATTGAGCACATTACCACATATGGGTTCCGTGGTGAAGCTCTGGCAAGTATCGCTCAGATATCACAATTTGAGTTGGAAACATCAGATAATACTGGAGGTACGAAAATTATCGTGGCTGGAGGTGAGTTAAAGGATATTATTGATTCACACCGTCCTTGTGGTACCAGAGTGAAAGTGTCCAATATCTTCTTTAACCTACCTGCACGCCTAAAGTTTTTGAAATCAAGTCAGTGGGAAAAACGTCTCATCTTAGATGTCGTAAAGAGCTATGCACTCATTAACCCTTCGATATATTTTGGCCTAGAAGAATCGGATCGTAAGGTGCTGGATTTTGTCGCCACAGATTCTTTTGAAAAGCGTATAAAGATGTTTTTCCCCAATCGCGTTGTTGAAGCTCTAATACATCTCGACATCAAAATAGGTGCTGTACGATTTATGGGATTTTTAACCCGTCCTGATTTCTTTGACCGATACTACATGAACTACCTTTATGTTAATGCGCGACCGGTGAGATATGCAAGGCTTTACCGAACCATTGTTAATGCCTATCAGAATCCAAAAAGTCCACCTGGATTTCTACTAAACATCGAGGTCCCACCCAACATAGTAGATGTCAACATACATCCGACTAAGCAAGAAGTTAGGTTCAAAGATGAACGCTACGTCCTTGATTTGCTTAGCCAAGCGATAAAAAGCAAAGTGTTCACAAAGGTAGGACAGGTTGATTTTAGAACTTCGCCACCTGTGTCAGTCACGATAGATGAGAGGAAGACCGATACAAAATTTGTCCAGGAGACGGTTTTGCCTTACTCGTCAGAGCGCGTCGCTGAACTGTTGAGGGATAGAGAATCGAATGAGTTCTGGCAGCTGCACGATACCTATATTCTATCCCAAACGAAATCAGGTTTGATTATTGTAGACCAGCACGTCGCACACGAACGCATAATATATGAATCAATAACTAAAGGTAAGGGTGGTTCCCAACGGCTGTTGTTTCCGATTACCCTTGAGCTTATGCCTGAAGAGTATCGCGCTTACCAAAAAAGCAAATTGTTACTAAAGGAACTCGGCATTGAATTCAAGGAGTTTTCCGCACATACGATTGTGATCGACAGTCTTCCAGCTGATGCCTATGTGAACCGGGATGACTTGGTTGATTTGTTCAAGGAACTGGATGCTTTGGGTAATTTGATTAAACAGCGTAATGAGGTTGCTAAGGTGGTGGCTTGCAAAAGCGCGATAAAGGCTGGGCAGCGACTGTCGATTAATGAGATGCGTAGCCTAATCGATCGCTTGTTCGCCTGTGAAAACCCATATACCTGCCCACATGGTAGACCGATCGTAATAAAATTTTCGCTTGATGAGCTCGGTAATAGATTCGGGAGAGCATAATTTATTATATACCACAGTTTTACTTGATAATTTTAGCCCGGATGATCGGCAAGAGTTATTATATTGACTATTGAGATTGCTTCGGGACTTCGTCCTTCGCAATGACAGCAGGGGGCGCGCTCAATGACAATCCGCTGCCGACATTGACAATAATACTTATTTCGTTATAATTTTCTATGCAGCGTTTTGTTATCGAGGGCGGCAAAAGACTATCTGGTAGAGTCAGCATTTCCGGCGCCAAAAATTCTGCTCTGCCGATAATTGCCGCATCACTACTCACCGCCAATAGAGTTGTCTTGAACAACATCCCGGATTTGGTCGACGTCAGATTGATGATAGAACTCATTGAGTATCTGGGGGCAAAAGTCGAGTTTGTACACCATACCATCAAGATCCATACTCCCAGGCTCAAGCGAATTGATGCACCCTATGATATTGTGAGGAAAATGCGCGCGTCTTACTATGTCCTCGGTGCATTGTTAGCGCGGTCAAGAAGAGCCAAAGTTTCTTTGCCAGGGGGATGTGCGATTGGTCCGCGGCCAATTGATTTACATATAAAAGGACTGAGGGCTCTGGGCGTAGATGTCGATATCGAGGACGGTTTTATTAATGCCAAGGCGCGCAGGTTAGTTGGGCACGACGTCAATCTCCAAGGACCAAAAGGAACTTCAGTTGGCGCGACTATTAACGTGATGATCGCAGCAGCCAGAGCGCAAGGGGAAACAGTGATCAATTCTGCTGCTTGCGAACCTGAAGTAGTTGATGTGGCAGATTTCCTTAATGCTATGGGCTTTGATATTTCCGGTCAGGGTACGCATACAATTATTATCAAGGGGCAGGCCTCGACTCGGGATGTAGAATATGCAATCATACCTGATCGTATCGAAGCTGGAACCTTCGCAGTTGCCGCGGCATTGACAAGAGGTCGGATAACCATAGAAAACTACCGCCTTGATCATCTGGCCATTATTCTTGATAAACTTGAAGAGATTGGTGGTAAGGTGACGAGAGGAGAAAAAACCGTGGAGGTACGTGGTTATGAACGAAAGCGGGCGATTAACATCTATGTTGCACCCTACCCCGGTTTTCCCACTGATATGCAGGCACAGTTTATGGCCTTACTTTCGATAACCCCAGGTACCAGTACGATAAAAGAGACGATTTTCGAGAATCGCTTTATGCAGGCAGTGGAATTAATGCGTATGGGCGCAGACATCTTGATTGAGGGAGATACTGCGGTCGTAAATGGTGTTAGAGAACTATCTGGTACCTACCTCATGGCTTCGGATTTGAGGGCATCTGCATCTTTGGTGCTTGCTGGATTAGTAGCGAAAGGGAAAACAATAGTGCGTAGAATCTACCATTTAGACCGTGGCTATGAGAAATTTGAAATCAAGTTACGCGGTTTAGGTGCATGTATAAAAAGGCAGCGTGAATGAAGGGAATAAAGCGGGTCGTTAAAATTGGCGCGGTAGAACTTGGTGGAAGTAATCCAGTAGTGGTTCAGTCGATGACCAAAACCAAAACTCGTGATGTCCGGGCAACCGTGAATCAGATTAGACGTCTTGAAAGGGCAGGCTGTGAGCTGGTTAGATTAGCGGTTGTCGACAGGAAAGACGGGGCAGTTTTGAGTCGGATAAAAAAATCTGTGGGCATCCCAATAATTGCCGATATCCATTTCGATTATCGTTTGGCTTTACAGGCGATCGATGCTGGGGTTGATAAAATAAGGATTAACCCCGGCAATATTGGCGAGCCATGGAAAGTAACTGAGGTAATCAAAAAGGCAAAAGATACCAATATCCCTATTAGGATAGGGGTTAATTCTGGTTCTTTACCAAGAAAAATCTTAAAGAAGCATAAGCACCCGACATCGGCAGCGATCGTAGAAACTGTAGATGATGCACTTACGATTTTTCGGAAAAACAACTTCAGAGATATTGTGATATCGGCGAAGGGGGCAGACGTTAAAACCACTATTGCGGTCTATAAGAAGCTTAATGAGAAATTCGACTATCCGCTTCATATTGGTCTTACTGAGGCGGGGTTACCATTTCGGGGGGGAATGAGAAGCGCGATTGGTCTTGGTATTCTCTTGAATCAGGGGATTGGTGATACAATACGTGTTTCTCTAACCGCTGATCCAGTCATGGAAGTCGTTGCCGCTTACGAGATACTTGATTCGCTTGGTTTACGTCGACACAATCCAGTTCTAATAAGCTGTCCAACCTGCGGACGTTGTGAGGTAAAACTTGCGAAGATTGCACATACTGTTGAACAACGTTTAAAACATTATAAGACATTCATGAAAGTTGCCGTAATGGGTTGTGTTGTTAATGGCCCGGGTGAGGCTCGAGAGGCAGATTTTGGCATTGCTTGTGGAAAGAAAATAGGTTTAATATTTGCGAAGGGTAAAGAAATAAAACGTGTGAAAGAAGAATGCGTTGTCAGTGAATTGTTCGAGGTGATTGATGAGAACGTTGATAATAGATAATTACTTGCCTAACTCTCCTCAGCTAGAGAAGTTGTATGAGGTGATATGCAATGTGACGGTGCATACTGTTGAGGTGAAAGAGTCTTCGACAATAAGCGCCAGCGAGGACTTCAAATACTTTGATGTCTTTGTTCTTTCTGGTTCACAACATAAATTGGCAGAAAGCGGAGTATTTGAAGCCTACACAAATATAGCGGATTTTTTAAGAAGGACAGAGAAACCAGTTTTGGGCATTTGTTTTGGACATCAATTATTGTGTATGGCCTACGGTGAAGAGATAAGTACATATGATGAACCTTTGGAAGGTTTTTATATGGTTCATCGTGTTGCTGAAGATGAGATATTTGAAGGTTTAGGTGAAAGGTTTTTAGTAACTCAATCACATCAGGAATACATAAAAGAGGTGCCTTACGATTTCAATAAGCTTGCTGAATCACCCCAATGCCCGGTTGAGATTATTAAGCACAATGTGCTGCCCAAATATGGTTTACAATGTCATCCTGAGCGGTTTGATGATAAACACCCAGCAGGCATTGCATTACTGGAACATTTCTTCAAACTTGCTTCGTGGTACACAAAATAAACATTTGTGTGGTTATGGTAAAGGAATGAAATGAAAAGAGAAATCGATAAGTTAATGAAAAGAATGAAGGTTAGTGCAATTTATGCAGAGGGCAAGTCCAGCAGCTCGCCGACTATGTACTATCTTCTAAATGGTATGAACCTCTATGGTCATTACGTCAAGAAACAGGGCGAGCGAGCTTATGTTATTCATTACCCAATCGAACGTGAGATTGCCCGGGAGAGTGGTCATAAATTGATAAGTTCAACACGGTATGGTTTAAGAGAAATCTACGAAAAATACCCGGATCGAATAAAAGCAAAAGCATATTTCATCAAAGCTATTCTTGATGACCTAAAGGTTAGAGGAAATGTCGCTTTTTATGGTGAGAGCCAGATGGGGATCGCATACAGTGTTCTAAAGCAGCTGATAAAAATAGACAAAAAGGTCACAGTTTGCTATGAAGCCAGCAAGAGTCTGATTACGATCGCACGGGAGACCAAGGGTATTGAAGAGGTAAAGCGCATAAAGTCCATAGGGCAACGTGTCGTTCGTGCATTTAACGACATGGTGAAGACTGTGCAGCAGATGAAAGTCAGAAAGAATACCGTAATGAAGGATAGAAAAAGAAAACTGTTGATCGGTGACTTAAGAGCAATGTTGAGAAAACAGTTGTTTGAAGGTAATTTAATCAATTCAGATGGGATGATCGTTGCTCAGGGCAGGGATGCTGGTGTTCCACATAACTCAGGTAATGACCGCAGCGCAGTGAAGCTCGGTCAGACCATAGTATTTGATATTTTCCCCCGGGAAATAGGGGGTGGTTACTTTTTCGATTTCACACGGACAATATGTTTTGGTCATGCATCGAAAGAGATCAAGGAGGTTTATGCAACAGTGAAAGACGCTCAAGACTATGTGATGGACATGCTCAAAGTTGGCAAGCGGAATATCGACATTGAGCGGTCATTATGCAAGTTTTTTGAGAAAAGTGGTCATCCTACGCTGTTGAACTCACCCAAAACTCAGGTTGGCTATTGCCACACCCTTGGGCACGGAGTTGGACTTAATATCCACGAAAGCCCTTCGTTTGGTTATGTGAAGACGAATAATGATCGAATCAAAACCGGTCACGTGTTTACCGTTGAACCAGGTCTATACTACCCTGATAAAGGGTATGGTGTGCGACTTGAAGATGTTGTTTACGTGGACAGAAGAGGTAAGATAGTAAATTTGACGAGATGTGTTAGAAGGCTCGTTGCTGAAATTTGAAGCAAGTAAGCGGGATAATCAAAAATTTTGAAAATTTCCTGATTTCTGCAGGTGATGAATTAAACACAATACAGGCCTACGTATACGATGTAACACAGTTAGAGAATTTTCTAAAAACACAGCACAAAGAACTTGCCTCAGCAAGTATCAAGGATTTACGCAACTATATACATGCTGCTTATGATACCGGCTTGTTGCCGATTTCACTGAATCGAAAGATATCCAGCATTAAATCCTTTTACCGCTTTCTCGTCTTCGCCAAGACGATTGAACTTAATCCGGCAACTGACCTGGAACTAATGAAGGTTGGTAGGAAGCTGCCAGTAACCTTATCAATTGCTGAGATTACAGCAATCATTGAAGCGGCTAAAGAAAAAACACCTCTGGCTTTACGCGACCGAGCATGCCTGGAGATTCTTTATGGCGCCGGTTTAAGGATATCAGAGCTCCTCGGTATGAAACTCGCTGACCTGGACTTGGTTAATCATTTGCTCATTGTCGTCGGCAAAGGCAACAAACAGCGGATAGTACCGTTTGGCAAGAAAGCTGCGAGGTCAATTGATGAGTATCTGCTTCAGGGACGACCTGTGCTCGCGCGTGACCGAGCGATCAATTTTCTTGTTCTAAATGTCAGGGGGAAAAGGATGTCACGTATGGGCTTTCTCAAGGTTTTGCGCAAATATCGGATTAAGGCTGGGATTAGTAAGCGGGTAACACCCCATATGTTTCGACATTCTTTTGCAACGCACCTTTTGGAGGCCGGAGCTGACCTGCGTGCAGTACAGGAACTGCTGGGGCATGCTGACATTTCAACAACCCAGATTTACACACACGTTGATAGGGAATACCTAAAAGAAATCTACAGAGAACACCATCCAAGAGCGTAAAGGATGCCTCCTTCGGGGCGTACGACAGCTAATTAATGCCCGATTCACCCCGTTAGATAACTGTCTCCGTCGAAACTCCGTACTATCAAAGCCACCATATATCTAACGGGGTAAATCGGGCGACTACAGTTAAAATATAGATCTGTAGTTGTTTGATTTATCAAACAAACCATATAAACAGGACAAATCAGATAAAGATAAGGTTGACTTCTCATGCATTTGATGTATAATCTTTTCCAATTCGCGGGAGTAGCTCAGTGGTAGAGCGTCACCTTGCCAAGGTGAACGTCGCGAGTTCAAATCTCGTCTCCCGCTTTAAAGACAGATTCTAGATTTTAGATGATAGATACTAATGGATAAATAACGTGTTAGTATCTAATACCTAGCATCTAGTATCTGTTTTGTGGGCGGTATAGCCAAGTAGCTAAGGCGGCGGTCTGCAAAATCGCTATTCGCCGGTGCAAATCCGGCTGCCGCCTTTTTTATTCTTTCGCTCATCGATAAAATCATTGACATCAACTCAATAAGGACTATAATTTATCAAAAGGAGGTTTATGTTACTAATACTAATACTTTTACAGATAACCGGTTCTGGTATGAATTATGAAGCCCCGCCGACCGTGCTTGGCGCGGGTGGACCGGATGCATATGGGTATCGCTGGATTGACAGCGATACAACTGGGGGACCAACCTACAGTTGGGTAGATATTTCAGGCATTGGCACTGAGATAACTGGTTTGGGTGATGATAACGTCGTTGGCCCATTCTCAATTGGTTTTGATTTCCCGTACTACTGGTACACAGTCAATAGCTTTTTTGTCGGTTCTAATGGTTATATAGCGTTTGGTGATAACACGTTGGAAGCAGCGCCATTTCCTCACATCCCCTCTACTGCAAAACCAAACAATATGCTCGCAGCTTTTATGTCTGACCTTGATTTTACTGCGGGTAGCCCTCATTGTTATTATTGGGTCAATGGTGCCCAGGATACATTTATCATTGCTTACCATGATGTGCGATTTTGGAATGTTGGTTCTGCTAATAACACGTTTGAGATTATTCTGACTCGAGCAGATAGTGCAATTACTTTCCAGTATCTTGACCAGACAGGTATACCTTCTGGCGGTTGGGCACAGGGTCTTGCTGTTGGTATTGAAAACATTGCTGGCGATGTCGGTCTCGAGTATAACTACGCCCAAACCCCTTCCGGGAATGCTATACACAACGACCTTGCGGTTTATTTCTATCCACCTGATTCAAGCACCTATGAAGTCCACGATATCTCAGTAGTGAAGCAGATGAATGATATCTCTGGAGCATTCTTTGTTTATAATGACAGTCCAGTTGACTTCTGGGCACTCATCAAGAATACCGGGAACCAAACTGAGAGTGGTTTTGATGTTTATTGCGAAGTGAGGGATGCTGCTAACCAAGTGGTGCTATCAGATACCATTACCATTGCAACACTTCCTTCTGGCGCGATTGACTCGCTGATATTTTCACCGACCTGGTCCACAACCAATAACGGTGCATACTCGATGAAAGTAAAATCTCTATTGAGTGGCGATATGGTTCCACCTAATGATTCAATATACTCACAATTCAGAGTGGTTACCTATCCTGCAGAACTACAATATGATATCGGATATGCCCATACTGGTTTTGCCTGGAACGGTCCAAATTCAGGATACGGCGCCAAGTTCGTACCGCCGAGATATCCGTGTAAGATCAATACGGCGCGCTTCGATGTTAATTCAATTGTCTCTCAGCCAAATGTCACAGTGCAGATTCTGGATGACGATGGAGCAAACGGTGACCCTGGTACAGTCATCTATGAGACTGTGGTGCAGATCACTGATATTGGTTGGGTTGATATTGATGTTTCAGGACAGAATATCCTGTTCTTCAATGGTGCCTTTTATATCGGTTGCATTAGTGACCAGGCTTCTGATCCGTTTTTCGGCATGGACACGCTCTTTCCATCAGGACGTCAGACATGGGAATACACTGGTTCCTGGGCTCCATACCGCGATAAGGAAAAGGATGATGTGTTGATCCGTGCGGTGGTCGAATTGGGTACTGGTATCGAGGAAACTGAATTGATCTCAACGCACAGTGTCGTCAATATCCTTGCTTCACCTAATCCCTTCAATAAATTGACGGCGATTACCGTACCCATGAACTGTCGCAGACTCGTTGTTTATGATGCGAGTGGTCGATTAATGACTGAGTTAAAGGCAGAACAAGGTTTAGCACATTGGAATGGTTGTGATAACACGGGTCGAGAATTACATCAGGGAACTTACTTTGCGGTTACTGAGAATGCAGATATTATCAAGCTGGTTCTTGTGAAATAAACCATTGCAAATCAGGTTTGGGGGGTCAGGTTTTAACGAACTGACCCCTTTTTTTTGTTGACATTTTCTTAATTCGTAATATAATCATGCAGTAGTTATAGCGTAGTAATATAGAACCTTGGATACTGTGAAAGGGGGTGAAAAGAATGGAAGGTGGTTACCAACAAATGGAACCCGCGGCGGCGGCGGCTATCGGGATTGTCTACTTCATTTTTATCGTTGTATTCTATATCTATTTTGCCATCTGCCTGATGAAAATCGCCAAGAAGACCAATACGGAAAATGGTTGGTTTGCGTGGATTCCCATACTCAACGTTTTTCTCATGCTTATGATTGCCAAAAAACCCTTGTGGTGGTTCATTCTGATGCTCATTCCGATCGTGAATTTGATAATTGGTATTATCGTCTGGATGGCCGTAGCTGAAGCACGCGGTAAGCCAAGTTGGATCGGCATATTGATGATAGTACCTTTCGTGAATATCATTATACCTGGTTATTTAGCATTTTCAAAGTAGGTTAATCAGGCTAAGAAGATATAACGGACTTTTTTATTTTATGATTGAGGAGAGGTTGGTAAACCACCTCTCCTTTAATCTTTTATGCCAAGTACATCCAAAATAAAGGCGTACTCAAAAGCGATATCCTTGAGAAAATCATAGCGTCCTGATGCGCCGAGGTGTCCAGTACCCATATTTGTTTTCAGTAACAGTAAATTCTCATCAGTTTTTAACGCCCTCAGTTTTGCTGCCCATTTTGCAGCTTCCCAATACATAACTCTCGTGTCATTCAACCCTGCAGTTATTAAGATATGGGGATAGTTTTGTGCAGTGACGTTATCATATGGTGAGTAGGAGCGCATGTAGCGGTAGTATTCTTTGTTGTTTGGATTACCCCATTCTTCATATTCAAGTATTGTCAGGGGAAGTGATGGGTCAAACATGGTATTTATTAAGTCAACAAATGGCACGTCAGCAAGGATTATTTTAAAAAGGTCTGGTTTCATGTTCGCAACCGTGCCAATGAGCAAACCACCAGCACTTCCCCCTGAGATAACCAGTTTTTCTTTGGATGTATAGGATTGTTCTATCAGGTACTCTGCACAAGCAATAAAATCAGTGAAGGTATTTATCTTGTTGAGCATTTTACCCTGTTCGTGCCAATATTTACCCATTTCACCGCCACCTCGGATATGCGCAATGGCGTAGATAAAACCACGATTTAGAAGACTTAGGCGGTTAGAGGAAAAATACGGGTCAAAACTGCCGCCGTATGCACCGTAGCCAGTTAGAAACAATGGATTTCTACCGTCCATGACCATGCCTTTTTTATAGACCAGGGATATTGGTATCTGTGTGCTGTCTGGAGTGAGTGCAAAGATACGTTCTGATTCGTATGTAGCTGGGTCGTATCCGCCGAGGACTTCGTATTGTTTTTTCAGGTCTCGTTCTTTGGTTAGCATATTGTAATCGAATACTGATTTTGGTGTGACTAGCGACATATATGTGAAGCGCAGTAACTCGGAATTGTAATCTTTGTTTTTGCCAAACCAGAATGTATAGGTCGGCTCGGGGAAATCAACGTAATGAGTTGTATTATCCGCGATGTTTATGATACGGATTTGTTCCAAACCGTTTTCTCTTTCAGTTACCGCAATGAATTTTTTAAAAACGTCAAATCCTTCTATTTTGATTGAATCACGATGGGGGATGACATCAGTCCAATTAAACTTTGCCGGGTCATTTTCAGGTGTTTGCACAAGTTTGAAGTTCTTGGCTTTTTCATTGGTTAATATGAAAAAGCTGTTCTCGCGGTGTTTAACATAATACTCGACATCTTGTTTCCTGGGGTAGAAGATGGTAATATTACCATCTGGCGTTGAGGTATCTAAGTAATAGACCTCAGTTGTTGTATGGCTGCCAATGTCCATGAATAGATATTTACCGTTTTTAGAACGTGATACATCCAGCCAGAAAAGGTCATCAGATTCATGGTAGACCAGTACATCATTGGCTGGGTCGCTATTGAGTCTGTGTCGATAGAGCATATATGGTCGTTTTGCATGATCAACTATTGTGTAGAATATAATATTATTGTCAGCCCAGGCAATTGAGTAACCGATATTGGATATCTGTTCGTTGTACAGTTCACCGGTCTTGAGGTCTTTGATGAACAGGGTAAACCACTCTGAACCTGAAGTATCTACTGAATAAGCTAGGAGATTGTGATCTGGACTGATCTTGAAGGCTCCGATCTCCAAGTAGTCGTAGTTTTTAGCAAGGGTATTCTGGTTCAACAAAATCTCTTCTTGGGCATCCAAATCACCTTTTTTGCGGCAGTAAATGGGATATTGTTTGCCTTGTTCTGTGCGCTTGTAATAGTAATAATCATCACGTTTTTCAGGGACTGATAAATCAGTTTCCTTAATTCGGTTAAGCATTTCTTCATATAATTCTTGCTGAAACACCTCAGTGTGTTTCATTATCATTGTAGTGTACGTATTTTCTGCTTCGAGATATTTTATTACCTCTGGATTACCTGTGTCTCTGAGCCAAAAATAATTATCCACGAGCACATCGCCGTGTATAGTGTCAATTTTTGGAACCGTTTTGGCAACTGGTGGTACTATAATATTTCCTGTACCTTGTGACTCGCCTGCGAAGACGAATGTAAGGCATGCTGCAATTGCCGCTCCTATTAGGCAAGCAGTTGCGTTGTGTTTTTTGAATAATCTAACTATTTTCATGAACCATTGTAGCCATTCAAATAGATGCTGTCAAGGTATCCAAAAAAATATCCCCTCCTGATTAAGGAAGGGATATTTTCTGAATAAAAGATATGTGCTATTTCAAGACAAGCAGTTTACTTGCAGATGTATGATCGCCAGCAACAAGTTTTAGGAAGTAGACACCACTGGGCACCGTAACACCATGGTTATCGAGTCCATTCCAGGAGACTTGATGTATTCCGCTTTCTATGAAATGATCTACTAGAGTCCTGACAAGTTGACCAGAGACATCATAGACATTGAGCGATGTCTTTTGTCCAGATTTCAGATAGAATTCGATCGCAGTATTCTTATGCATAGGATTAGGCGCGATTTGCCCGAGTCCGAAATTGAACGGTGCGATCTGGTTTCCCTGAGAGTCATAAATGCCAGTGAAGGTTATCGGTATTACCTTTAACCGGAGCATATGATCACCTGACACACCACCTTGCCAGTTGCCACTAACATATTTCCACATCTGGCTCTGATAATTCAAGGATGAATCTCTCAGTAGACCGAGTGAATCACCAGCACCAATGATATAACCAACAACGACCTCATCATTCGTTCGAATATTCAGATTCGTCAGCTCAACCATATTCCACTCATAACCAGTTGAACTCAAACCAGCTATTGAATCAATGAGCGAACCTGGTTGACCAGTAGTTCCTTGATAGATGCGTACATCATAGGAGCCTGGACCTTCGAAAAGGAATTTGACCTGGTGAACGAGACCGCTGTCAATACCGACATCTGGGAATCTGAATTGTACAAAACAGCCATCTCCTGGCGTGATAACATCAGGAGCCCACCACGGTTGTCCATCATCATAGATAATGGTTCTTGCATTGGTTACCTCAAAATTATAGACTGGTGTTGAGGCTTCATTACCGGCATTATCAGCCGCCGTGACATAGTAGTATATATCGGTATGAAATGATTGCGCCGGGATATCGGCTTCGTAATCATCCGCTCCGACATTGGTCATCATTACATGCACTTCTGAGCCGGATTCAATTTGATAATGAAGATATACTGAATCCGTGTCGAGTCCAGAGCCAGCGTCAGTAACCGTGGCTGTAATAGTATAATTACTGAGCGTATCAGTAGTATCAGGTAATGGTGTGTGTACGATCACTGGTGGCTGCAGATCAGGCGGTGACGTGTTGTCAATACGTACATCATCGACAAACCAGCCCATTCCAGCAGCGGCCGGATCTGAACAGAATGTGAAACGGATCTGTATTTGGTCGCCAGGATTAGCATAACCCAGAGCCATCAGATCCATTGAGCCTACATTAACCCAGTAATGTCTATCATAGCAGTATGCCCAGGCAGTACCAAGCGCACCTGTTCCGGCCAATTGAGCATCATAAGTCGGATTAAGATGCGATACAGCTAAAGAATCGATCTGGATCCAGGATGCCCCATTATCAGGAGAAATTTGAACGATACCACCATCAAAATTCGTCTGTGTTCCTTCCCAATCAGCCCAGAAATTGAATGAGAGAAACAATGAATCCCAACCAGTGATATCAATCGTTGGTGTCACAAGATAACCAGTCTGGGTCCCTGCATACTGAGCGATATCTGCGCTTGGACATCCGGCATAGCGGTATCCTGAAACTGCATGCGTGTCAGGTCCATAGGTATTAGTTGTGTCTCTAATATCCCAGGTATAACCTGAGGTGGTCCAGGGAGCGATCGTGGTTCTTTCAAAATCATCATTAATAGCTTGCCGTAATACCACAGGATTTGTATTTGTTTCTATTGTGTGGCGTACTGGATACTCAGCTTGGTCTTCAAACACAGTTGCATAGCTCCAACTAATAAGCATGATCAGGCATATTATTGAAGCTCCAATCCATTTACTTTTCATGAATCCTCCTTTTTTATCCTTTCCTATTTCTATATTACCTACAAAATACAAGATGTCAATATCTGACTGATATACTATCGACTTTATTTTTGATGGTCCAGCTTAAATATAAAGACAGCAGTTCTTTGTTGATACTACTGCGTGGTAATTTTCTACCACCGTTGTTTGTTTGATTTGTTTTGAGGACATATATGCCACGGCGTATAGTAAAGGTTTCTTTAATGCCATCATTAATAGAAAAAGCTGCCCGAGAGATATCACTGAGCATGCTTGGATACACAGTGATGTGCTGGGTCAGCTCCTTCATGTTTTGAGCTTGTACTTTTACCGTTGTGCTATCTTCATCACCCCAGGGCAGGAATTCATAGAAGACTTCTTTTGTCGGTGGTTCAAACAGCGTGTCACCAATAGGGAAAACCAGGGAATCAAGGGTTTTAAAGGCAGCAATATCATCACGGACTTTGTCGAGCAATTCTTCACGGGTTAAATTCATCCTATTGAGATCAGCGGTCTGATCGAGTGAAAGCGACAGTAAAAATTCAACAAAATCGATGTGCTCGTCTGAAGTACAGTATTTTTTGCCATTTTCGATCATTTTTTCAAACGGCAAGTCGTAAAAGACATCGGTTATCGGCTTTGGTTTTTCCTTTTTGAATATTGGAGCATACTCTCCAACTGGAGCTTCGCCATTAAGCTTAGCAATATCGACCATAGTATCTAAACTGGTAAAATCAAAATAACAGACTCCAGCACCGTTGTTTTTTATAACATCTTTGACTTCCAGATAAGCTGCTGCTTCCATATCGGGCCAGATGAATCCAATACCAAATATTGCATCTTGTCTTTGATTAATCGTGTAATTCAGCAAATCTGAGAAAAAAAGTGCATCGTCAGTATAAGACATGGCAACAGGATAGTCTATAGTTTCATTCCAAACCATCCAGTTCTGTGCAAATCTATAGCGTGCTAAACCCGGATTTGGGAATATCGCTGCAGTAAGTAATCGCTTGGGATGTATTGTATCTTGGTCAACGACCCGGCGGATAGCTTGAACAACATCGTGGATATGTTTTTCCTTTTGCCTGGCATATTTCCAGTAGTGCCAGCACATCCATCTTGTGATGAATGTACTTTGCGGATACTTGAGAAGATTGAACCAGCGTATATTGTAGGCGTCAAGACCAGCAAACATCGCGGTTGTGT
Organism: bacterium; assembly: GCA_049647125.1. GTDB lineage: Bacteria > Hydrothermota > Tepidihabitantia > SM23-42 > SM23-42 > JAUVZL01. Next base: position 60,299 of record JBARXC010000198.1, read on the forward strand.
CGTTTTCTGGTAACCCCCACCAGACACCAGGATACCTAACAAAATCCAGATGAATGCCGGCAGTCGCATACCTGTTGAGTATTTCAATGGAGATATCTGCAAGATACTCTTGTACTTCAGTATTTGCCGGGTCTAAATACAGTCCCTCAAGGCCTGCATCAAACCATTCTTCTCCGGAATACTCATGCATGCTCTTATTCTGTATATCTTTTATAAACCATTCAGGATGCGTATGGTAAATGTGCCGCATTGAGTCGGGGGGTTCATTAAGCGACCAAATGAGTATTGTATTTACCCAGGCATGGACACGAATCGAACACTTGTGTGCGGCGCGGATAAGCGAATCGAACGGATCATAAACTGGTCCTGATATTTTTGCCAAATACTGACTGCGCGGTATTATTGTGGATGGGTAATAAGAATACCCACCGACGACGACCTGTGCATATATATCAGTTATTTGGTACTGTTTGGCAATTTGGATAATTTTAGATATAGAATCCGGCGAAGCCATTGAAGCAGCTCTTAGCCACATACCCTTTTGGAATCGTGCTGGTTTGATATCTAGTATCATGCCGGGTATCAGCGGAGCAAGGCGACGCACACCGCACGTGCTGATGAGTACTATCGAAAGAGCAATGAGCGTAATCAACCCACATCTTTTGTTCATGTTTTTATTATAGCAAGGATATCCTCTGATGCAACAGCTTTCTTGTAGCTTTTTTGATAGATACTGATTTACAGTCAATTGCATCTCGAATCAGATAAGACATATCACATTGAGTTCAAGAAAGATGGCTACGCGACCAAAACATATACGCTGACAAATCATTTAGGTGCTGGTTGGATTATATTAGATGTAATATGTGGACTTGTACCTGTGGTAGTCGATGCAGTCACTGGAGCATGGTACAAACTTGACGAAAATAACGTAGGTGTAACCCTGGATCAATAGCAACAAAGAAGAAAGGGGAGTGACAAAGTCACTCCCCTTTCTTCTCTAACATGCGTGTTTACGCACGTTCGATATTTGTGGCTTTTTCCCCTTTGGGGGATTGAGTAATTTCGAACTTAACCCGTTCACCTTCATTCAGGGTACGGTAACCTTCACCGACGATATCCTGGAAGTGAGCGAATACATCGCCACTACCATCTTCTTTCTCGATGAAGCCAAATCCTTTTCTACTGTCAAACCACTTTATAGTTCCGAATGCCATGTTTCTCCTTTCAAGCTTTTATTTGTTTCATGGATTGCGAATATGAGTATCCTACAGTCCTACAACAAATAATATTGCTTATCTAATGATAATTATATACATATAATCGATTTTGTCAAGACCTATGAGTCACGATATTTCGAGAGAAAAGCATTTTATTCCTTAATTCAAAGTCATTATATTCAAAAATAGTTTATAACTGCGTCTCGACATACCTGGTTTTGTTGATAAATCTAACTTTTTATATCCCATATAGAGAATTCCATGAGTAAAACAATAGTTTCTAGTTTCGAGAGTGCTATAATATAGTCATACTTGAAAAAGAGCCTCCTTTGTTGTATTTTTGGCTCAGCAAAACGAAAGGAGGCTGACCCCACATGCAGCTGTTTTACGGGGCAGGCACGCTCAGCAAGGGGAGTGAAGTAATGACAAGGAAAAGGGGATCAAGTAAGGATAATGATGTTTTGAATTTAGTATTTGTTATTATTTATTGAGTAGATCA
>JBARXC010000199.1:0-14015 GCA_049647125.1 bacterium
GAATAAGGTGGCAGCGGAGCATGATCGTTTGTTTATTATAATGATCGATAATAACTCCGGCAAACGGAGCGAGCACAATGATCGGTAAGGTGAAGGCAACAGAGAATTCGCTGAACGCAGAGATACGCCCCGGTGACATGATACCGATCAGGGTAATGATTACCATATGGGTAAGACGGTCACCGAGTTGTGAAATGGTATTGGAAAAACTCAAGAAAGTAATGCCCCGTTTTTTCAAGAGACTAAACACGGCATAGTCTAGTCAATTACGTGATGAAGTCAATGACGGGGAATCAGGTGATCAGGATAACAGGAGGTCAGATTGTATATTACCTGGTGCCCTGATATTCTGATAATCTGGTGTTCTTCAAATAATCGGTATCACGCAGATGAATTTAAAAGGTTTGTCCGAACTGTTTGTGAAGCTGTGTTTATCACCAGGCTTCACAAAAATCACATCGCCTTTCTTGACCGTAATTTTGTTTTTACTGTTATCAAGGGTTCCGGTACCTTCGATGATATATATTTCGTGTTCGCTGTCTACATGGCTGTGTAGAGGTATTAATCCACCCGGTTTGAGTTCGAACAAACGCATGGCATAGTGTTCAGCGCCGTCTTTTTCAGCGATAAGCCAACGCAGAATGCAACCTTTTGTGCCTTGAAGACTTGGTTTCTCTTCGGGAACTTCATGGGAATGTCTAAGCATCATAATGAATAACACTACTCAGAAAATCAATTGTGTCAACTATATGCTTGAGTCAATCTAGTTCCCTTGAGCGATATTGTGGTTTTAAAGAGTCAAGGATTTTTGGAAGCTGATTTTATTCTACGTATTGTTGAGTAGGTACTATAACCGATTACACAAGCAGCTACAATCCAAAACCAGAATGGCAAATTGTGACCGAATAAAGCAACATAAGTGAATGGCAAAATGATTATTATAGCAAGTATTATACCAAAAGTTCTGACCTGGTTTAGATTTTTGTTTTTCAAACCAGCGATAATTTTGTATATTGAAAACCAGAAGGGCACTACGCAAACAAAATAGATTACTGCAAAAATAATTGGGTTGACCCCGTAATTCGCTTGAATATTAACGAGCCATGTGAAATAGGACTGAAGGATGTGTTGTATAGTATTCGACATTTTTATTTCACGTAATGACCCACTTGTTTAAATATTCAATCATGCCATCTAGAGGGTTTTATAGTTCAGAAGATGATCTGTTTAAAAACCAGGAATTTTGCGAGGTATTCCAAACGCTCAAGTTTATACCGCGCATTGGATAAGTCTTTACCAACCGTTACTACACCATATCGGTGAATTACGACTATATCAGTTTTCTTTATAGCTTCGGTTACTACCTTGGCTAATTCTGCAGAGCCGGGTTTGATACTGCGGATGAAATCAACATCTTTTAGATGTTTTTCCATATCTGGTAAGGCACTGAGGTTGAGGGCTCCTGGTTGAATGCCGATTAAATTCGTGAAGAAAGGATGGGCAAGGATGACCGCGTTGATGTCTTTTCTGTTCTTATATATACCGAGATGCATATTCAGTTCAATGGACGGTGCACCCTTGGCGACTTTACCACTGGTATTAACTCTCAGGATATCGTCGGGTTTTAAATCGGCTTTGCATAAACCAGTTGCTGTTATATAAATATCCTTACCATTACGCACGCTTATATTGCCGTTTGTTGCGTAAATTAAATCCTTGTTATAGAGGATAACCCCGGTTTTTATTATCGCTTTAACAATTTGTTCTTTTTTCATTCAATATACTCCTTACCATCCATGTAAGGCTGCAGTACTTGTGGGATGCTTATGCGGCCGTCTTTTGTTTGATTATTCTCCACCAAGGCGATGAAAACTCTTGGCGTTGCAAGTCCAGAACCATTCATCGTACAGACATAGTTAACTTTACCTTTTGTGTTGCGATAACGAATATTTGCCCGACGTGCTTGATACTGATCATAGATACTCACGGAAGATACTTCAAGCCATTCTTTCATCCCGGCGGCATATATTTCGATATCGTATGTCTTGGCTGCGGCAAAGGTCATATCACCCGTGCACAATAGCATGATGCGGTAGGGAAGACCGAGCAGTTTAGCGACTTGCTCTGCGTCATTCAGGAGTTTCTCGAATTCCTCATAACCATGTTCAGGAGCTGTGTATTTTACAAGCTCAACTTTATTGAATTGATGGACTCTTTTAATACCTTTCACGTCCTTGCCATAGGAGCCGGCTTCGCGCCGGAAACATGGTGTGTATGCAGTATAATACAGGGGTAATTGTTTTTCAGGTATTATCTCATCGCGGTGCATATTGGTTAGTGGTACTTCAGCTGTTGGACAGAGGTAGAACTCGTCATCACGGCACTTGTACATATCATTTTCCAATTTAGGAAGTTGTCCAGTACCATACAGACAGCTTGTCGGGTTGAGCACCGGCGGCATAATCTCGGTATAGCCGTGTTTTTTAGTATGCAAATCAAGGAAGAAATTTATCAACGCCCTTTCCAGTTTTGCTCCAATTCCTTTGTAGAGAATAAAGCGCGAGCCAGATACCTTGGGTGCTCTTTTTGTATCAAGGATATCGAGTGCTTCGGCGATTTCCCAGTGGGCCAATACATTGAAATCAAAATCAGGTGGTTGTTTTAAGCCTCGAATGAATTGATTATCATTACTGCTTTGGCCGATTGGCACTGATTCATGGGGTATATTCGGAATCCATTTAACTGCTTCGAAGAATTTGTCTTCCACTTCTTTTTGTATTTTGTTCATGTTTTTGATCTTTTCTGCTAAATCTTTTGCCTGTTGCATCTTATCTTGGGACTTTTTGCCTTCGTGCTTGAGTTTTCCAACCTTTTCTGACAGGACATTCTGCTGTTGCTTATGTTCTTGAATTTTAGTTATCCCAGCACGCCGCTGTTTGTCCAAATCGATTATTTTGTCTAATTTGACACCCTCTGAGCGGTCTTTTATCGCTTGTCGGATTATATCAGGGTTATCTTTGAGCAGTTTCAAGTCAATCATCCGGGTATTATACTCTAAATCGCTTACAAGTCAACCTAAGGAAATAGGCAGTCATTGACACATCTCTTTATTTAGATACAATAAACTGTGGAGTTCAGATTCGGCAAAAAAGCTGTTAATTGCGAGGTTTCTAAAGAAAATTTAATGGGTGTATTAGAATATTCTCGACATGAGGTTGAGCCTTTGAAACAAATCCTGGAGCAGAGTATTTCAAATCCTATAGGTAAACCTCGTCTAATTGATTTGTTAAAGAAGAATAAACCAAGAGATGTAGTTATCCTCGTTTCTGATATAACTCGTTCGATCGCTGATTACTCGACAATCTTGGGGTTTCTGGTTAGTGAAATAGTAGATGCTGGGATTGATGAAAAAAATATTGAGTTTGTGGTTGCTCTGGGTACACATCGAAAACATACGCCAGAAGAGAATGGTATTCTTTACAGAGACCTGTATTCTGATTTTCGATTTTCTTTTCATGACTGTTATAATGACCTTGTCTCTATCGGAAAAACAAGTACTGGTCTTGACGTACAGGTAAGCAAACGGGTAAGAACTGCTGATTTTGTGATCGCTACGGGCCGGGTAAATTTTCATTATCTAGCTGGTTTTTCCGGGGGTAGAAAAGCAATACTCCCGGGGATTTCTTCTTACGAGACAATCAGAAGCAATCACTGTAAGTTAAGACGTGATGGTGTTGCATCGGGTAGAATTGAGTCCAATATAATCGCTCAGGAAATGGATGAGGCAGCCCAGTTATTCGGGGTTAGTTATCTGCTGAATGTTGTTGAAACGCCTGATAAACAAATCGCCGGGGTATTTTGCGGTGATGCGGTTCACGCATACAAGACCGCGGTTGAATATTTTAAGTCAGAACGCATATCAAAAATAGCAAAGCAGGCAGATTGCGCGATCGTATCGGCTGGCGGCTATCCAAGAGACAGAACATTTTATGCTGGCCATAAGGCGATAAACAATGCTGTAAATGCAGTAAGACAAGGTGGTTCAATAGTTTTGATAAGTGAATGTGAAGAGGGTATAGGTAATCCAGAGTTTGAAAAGTATATGCTCAGTAATGGCATTGATGAGCTGTTAGATTATCCAGAAGCAAAGATACAAGTCGGCGGGCACCGTGTTTTTAAAACTTCTCAGTTACTGAAAAATTATAAAATATACGTAGTTTCTAAATTAAATTCCAAGGTGCTGTCACAGATGAACTTTATACCAATCAAGAATATTGATAGCGCAATAGACCAAGTTAAGAAGAATTGCGGTCAGGATTTCAAAGTTTATATTATACCAGATGGACGATCAATACTCCCGGTAGTAAATGGAAGATGCAAATAGACAAAAGGCTCAAGATGGCTCAGAGAAGGCAGAAAAGAGCATTAACAGAGAAGTCCAAATGTCAAATATCAAATGTCAATTGAAATCCCAATATCTAATGCCAAATTTTGAATTTTGTCATTTGACCTTTGGCCTTGATTTGTCATTTGGATTTTGGAATTTGTCATTAGATACACAGCCTTTTCTGACCCCTTTATCCGCCTTTTCATTAAGTAGGAGGTTTGATTATGTTGATGCAAAAGTTACGAAAAAACATTAGATATGTTCTTGTTGTTGCTCTTGTTGGTTTTTTAGGTTTGATATTTTTTCAGTGGGGCGCAAATATTACTGGAAGGAAAGATGAGCGGAAGACAAATGTTGCAATAATCGATGGTGTCCCGATTTCCTTTAGGGATTATATGGGTTTTGTGCGAACTAAAGAAGCTGACAATAAAAATATTTCTCATGAGCAGGTCTGGTTGATGTTGCTTGAGGAAATAATGTGGAACAAGTTGATCAAAGAAGAAAAGATCCGGGTGACTGATCAAGAGATTCTGGCAATAATCAGAAGCAATCCGCCGCGTGAGATCTACGAATTAGAATACATGAAGAATGAGCAAGGGGAGTTTGACTACAATAAATACCTTGAACTTCTGAGAGCACCGCAAAGCCGTGCATGGCTTCTTGAATATGAATACAAATTGCGCAAAGAAGTGCCAAGGGAGAAACTGCGTTCACTATTAGCAAGTTTTGGTTGGACATCGCCTTTTGAGGACAGTCTCGGTCTTTTTCTTCAGATGACAAAATACGATATTTCATATTTGCAGCTCCCTATGTTTCGCGCCTCGATTTTATTAGATATAAGTGACGATGAAGCTGCGCAATACTATGCCAGTCACGTTGAGGACTTTACTGAACCTGAACAGCGCGTGCTGAAGTTTGTGTTCTTTGAGAGAAAACCTACACATTATGACACTGTAGAAGCAAGAGAGCTCATTGAAGATTTTGTTGTTAGAATTGAGGAAGGTGAAGATTTCTTGGATGTGGCTAAAGAGATTTCTGATGACACCTTGGTGGTCATAACTTTCGAAGGGCAAGTTGGGTTGAAGCCGTATTTGATGAATGTCTACAAGAATTTGAAAAACGACGAGATGTCGGGGATTATCAATGCTCCTCACGGTTATGAAATAATAAAGCGTATCAGTAAGGGGAAAATTTATAAGGTTAAAGCTAATATTGAAATATCTCAGACCACGATCGGCGAAATTTTTGATGAGATATTATCTTTCAAGGAAACCGCGCGCGAAATCGGTTTTGATTCGACCGCTGCAGAAATTGGTCTGCAAATACGCAATACATATCCACTGGATCCAGATAATGTTAATTTCCCAGTACGTAATACAAAAAAGTTTGCCGAATTTGTCGCCGAGGCAAAATCTGACAAGATCGGCGGACCCTTCAGCAGTTTAGGCGGGTATTATCTTTTAGTGCTTGATTCAATAATACCAGAACATAGACCGGCATTTGAGGATATTGCATCGAGAGTAAAGGGGGTCATGGAAAAAGATCGGTTGAAAATCATCACGCGAGATTATCTTGGTGACATTTACAGACAATTAACTGCAGGTAAATCAATGGAAGATATTGCATCAGAAGATACCTTGCTTTTCTTTAGAGAACGGCAAGATATTAATCTCGCCCAGGTCACGATGACTATGGGCGGCGAATTTGCCGGTTCCGTTGCCACCTTGGAACCGGGTCAACTGTCCAGCCCTTTGACCATGGAATGGGCAGGTTACATAATCCGCTGCGATAAGAAGATGGACATAGGTTTTGACAGCACCATGGTCATGCCCATTCAGATGAAGAAACAGTCCCGTCTCCAGTCATTAACGGTTAATCTATTTACGCCTAAAGAAATTGAAGATAATCGGGATGATTTTTTTATCGATTGATAAAATAGCGCTATTCGAGAAAATAGCCTAATAGCCCTTTGCCGATTTCAACATCGGGTATTTCCTTGATCCGTATTTTGAAATCGTAACGCCATATTTCACCCAATTGCGTGAAGTTGAAAACCGCTTCCCAACAATGCATATTACGATTCAGACCGAAGCTATAGTCGATTAATCTATTTTCGTCCCAATCATAACGGCCTGAATAGGTCATTGACCAATTGCGGGTTGGCTTTATCTTACCATTGAACCAAATCTGGTACTGCCCATGTTTTGCATAGCTTTGATTGAGGCTGATTGAGAAGAAATCAGTTTTCAATGCTGCAACATTAGTCACTGAGTAGTTATACTCTGTATCATAAGGGTTGACCGAGCCTCGAACCTGGGTTGCGAAGTTAGTAATCGGGTTGGGAAAAGGGTTATAAGGGAACTCAAGAACACCATTAATAGTTGAAAGCGAATCGGTCAAGAGGTTGTATGAGCTATTTATATGAAAATTGGCAAGGGTTTTCTTTACTTGTTTTTCGCCGATTTTCGCCTCGAACACCTGACCCAGCCCAAAACTCAATCGGTTCGTTTTATTGAAACCCGATATACCGTTGATTCTCGGGAATCTTCCAAACTCAAAGTCTGGGGTATATGAGTATGTGACGCTGGGTGATATTTTATGCAATATACCACTTATACCAAACATCCTGATACTAAACACTCGGTACAAATTAGTGGATGCGGTAGTCTCAAAGGAATATCCAAAGCGTAGAGGCGTTGAATTGCCTGCAGTGTCTTCATCAAAGACTGCAAGGTCGAGGTTCATTCTTGGTGAAACAGTCAAGAGGTTGAAAATATTTTGTTGCATGGCTGGTGCAGTTTGGATATTTGCGCCAGTGACATCATTCGTGCCCAGCGAATCGCTTGTTCGGCTCCTATTGACATGCCCGGAAAGCGAGTAGTTGATCAATGAAAACAGCATTTTCGAGGGTCCAGAAATTGTATAAAATGGCAGCTTCTCAGCTATTGTGCTGCTGGTTGTATCAACAAATTTCTCTATTCTTTCATAGGAGAAGTTGTTTTTATAACCTTTGATGCTTCGACTGAGTGTTGCTTGTGATATGATTTCCTGTTCTAACCACAAAGGTGTTGTGTCGGCATACTCTCGTTGATAAGTATTGTCACTGAGATACTTTATATCGCAGTTGAAACTTGAACCAAAGAGAAAATAGGTTGAGTTATTGCGTGCCTGAATTGTGAATCTTTCACGTTTAGAATCAGTTTCTCTAATGTAAGATCCATAGATTGAACCTTTAGAGAATGGTGAAAAATCCCAAACCCCTTCAACACGTGGCATTACGCCTTTCTTTTCCATAGCATCAAGTTGCAGCGTTATGTCGGCGTAATCTGAAATTACTAAATAGTATGCCAAACCTCTGATGTATTTCCCAAAATCACGAGAATTGCCTATTTTGAAAGGCAAGAGACCTGATTTCCTTTTTGATGATATCGGTACGAACCAGAAAGGCGCAGCCATTATTGGTATGCCGTGGACAAACAAGACGATTGGACGCGCAATGACCATGTCACCGAGATATACTTTCATCTTTGGCGAATAAAAATAGTAATGCGGGGGGGTATCGCTGCACGTTGTATACTTACCCGAATAGGCGTTTACTGTATTTTCATCTATCCAATAGATTTCTTTGCCGTCAAGAAACCCTTTATCAATCTGGGTTATGCCATGAGACATCATGGCTTTCCTGTTTCCGATATTGTAGCGCAGGTAATCACCTTTAATAGAGTCTTGTGACTGCCGTAGGTCGCAAGTGCCAAAGGCTTCTAGGATATTGCTTTCAATGTAATAGTACGCACTATCACTCGTGAGCTGGATATCCTGGTAAGTTATGAACGATGAGTCCTTCAGTATAATAATCGACTTTTCAATATCATAGATTATTTTCTCGGCACGATATTTGACTACCTCAAATGTTTGGACCAGACTGGTATCTTGTTTGATATCCAACCCTTGACCTTGGGCAAGGATGAGGTAAAAAAGAAGGGTCATTCTTTGAGAATTTCTTTGTAACTGTCTAATACAACCTTGTAGTATTTTAACGCTTTTTCCTCATCACCCAAAGCTCTATATACATCGGCGAGACCTTCGTTGAGTGCCACGAGTATGTCCAGATCAACCGAATCCTTTTTGCGCTGACATAAATCAAGGGCTTGAATGTAATAGTTGATCCCTGATTCATAACCTCCCTTTTTGATGGCGTAGTTTGCAGACTTCATCAGGAATTCAATTGCTTTCTTGTAGTCTTCGGCTTTAAGATAATGAAATGCTGCTTGTTCTTCAAAACCATGTATGCGCCGATAGTAATCAGCGAGATGGGCGTGTCGGTTTTGCTTGTCTTCAACTAAATTGTATATTTCGCTATGGAAAAGAGGTGAGATGAATATATAATTGTTGTAATGCCTCTGCAAGTATGCCCGGTCCACAAAATAATCAAATGAAAACAAATTCTGTTTATCGATTGGTAGTTCATCTGGATTTATTTCAACGCCAGCAACCGCAAGATTGAGGATGAACTCCATCTTGCCTTTTTTCAGCAGACCCAGTCTTCTCTTTACTGTTGTTTCAATATCATGGAAGGCAAGGCTGAAATCAGCAAGAGCGATTTCACCCAGATATTGATTATAGAGATAGATGATTTTTTCTTCCTTATACAACTGTAGATACTGCAGAACATGGAACGGAGTTGTCGGGGGCAAGGTGATTCTTTCGCCGGTAATATTTTCAACAAGATTCTCTAGACGTTTTTTCTCGATGGACCTCAGTTCAAACTCTTTCAATCCCGAAATGCCGATTTCCGACATCGCAGCGGTGAAGATGAATTGTACGTTTTCTTCAACGAGTCTCGTCATCAATTGTTCGACAAAATTTGCTGATGAGGCATCCATACTTTCGATGTCTTCAATTATTATCACTACTGGGGTGTTCCATGAAATGCGTTTGAGCGCTTCGGCAACGCTCTGTGATATAATTTCGCTCCGTGTTTTGATTTCAAGTTTTTCCAAAATTGATTCTTCCTCATTGAGATTTAAGAAATCCAGAATCGCCAAGTAAGAAGTGCCGATATCCATAATTTCAAGTGATTTTAATTTTTTCTCAATGATTGTTTGTTTCTCTTCAATACTCTCAACATCGTATACCCCAAGTATTTGAGTGACGATATCAGTTATCGGCTTCAGAGTACGGCCTATGCTGTAAGATGGACAGAAAGTTCGGTAGATTTCTTTTTCGCGCCATTCATCAGTTAACTGATCGAGAAAAACGGTCTTGCCACAGCCTTGGTGACCCAGGACAAGTACTGCATTGGCAACAGTTAACAGATTCTTAAAAGATTCAATTTCGTTTTTGCGCGATAAGATGAGTTCTTGTTTTTCCGGCTCAGGAAATACAAGCTCACCTACCGGGTTATCGAGGCGGCAGACGAGTATCTGACTCGACATGCCTTCAATTGATAGCATGCCCAGCGATGTCAGCGCGAATTTTTCAATAACCTGTTTTTCAATCTCTTCAGAAAGCAAGATTTCTTCGAACTTTGCGATTTTAGCAAGCCCTTTGGCGAGTCCAATATACTGGGAAAAGCCAAAACGGCCTTCAGGGTAGTTCTCTTTCATTTTCAGCAAGCAGGATATAATGTTAACATCTCGACTGCGTGCCACGATCATATCCTTCTCTGCTTGGACAATGCTACCTGAAAATCTCTCTATATTGTATATAATATCCTGGAATTTTTCCTTTGTTAAACCGCGGATGAAAATACTCAAGAAATATTCCATATATGCTCCGGTCGATAATAATCGTTTATTTTCACGTAATAAATGGTTTGGTTAACAACGTCTTGAGCGGATAAAATCTGAACTCTGCTTTTTTGTTCATTGTCACCACCATGATATTTGGGGCAAATTCGCTGATAACCTGGAGACATGCACCGCACGGCAATATGAAGTCGATCTGGGGCGAATAGACCAGGAGCACCTGAAATTTCCTCTCGCCTTCAGATAGCGCTTTAAATAGAGCAATTCTTTCCGCGCACATAGTTAGTGAATAGGAACTGTTTTCGATATTAGAACCAGTGTAGATCCTGCCGTCTTTGCAGAGCACCCCGGCGCCGACGCGGATCTTTGAATACGGCGCATAAGCTGTTTTGACACTTTGTTTTACTGCCCTGACCAATTCTTTAGACAGAATTTTGCTACGCGAGGCAGGCATCGAGGAAATTTTGGCCATTTTTTATACCTTCAATATCAAAATAACGAGCAATTGTTTTTGCTAAATCGGAAAATGTTTTTCTTATCCCCAGATTGGTGCCAGTACGTTTTGCAGTCAATACCAGGATTGGTACGTACTCACGCGAATGATCAGTTGAAGCGCTTGTTGGATCATTGCCGTGGTCAGCAGTAATAAAAAGCAGATCATTTTCATCGGTTTTCTCTATGATTCTTCCAATCCCTTGATCGATTTCAATTAAACCCTGGTTAAAACCCTCAATATCATTACGATGACCCCAGTCCATGTCAAACTGTATGAAATTCACGATAATCAAACCGTCATTCATTTCATCCATTGCTTTAAGCGTAAGGTCTACGCATTCAAGGTCATTCACTGAATGGTATGATTTCGTATAGCCGCGATGGCTGAACAGATCATCTATTTTACCGATTACTATGACGTCAAGCCCTTTTTCCTTTGCAATATCTAATAAAGTGGGTTCTGGAGGCGGAATGGAATAGTCTCGTCGGTCCTTTGTCCGGTAAAAGATAGGCGATTTTCCAGTAAAAGGACGGGCTATTACACGGGCAACATTGTGTTTGCCATGCAACAGTGCCCGGGCGATTTCACAGAATCCATACAGCTCATCAAGAGAGAAAACATCAAGATGACATGCAATCTGGAAAACACTGTCAGCTGATGTGTAGACAATGGGTCGTTTGGTTGCAATATGCTCATCACCCAGTTTTTTTATTATTTCCGTACCTGAAGCGGCAAGATTCCCTAAAATCCTATGGCGAATTTTTGTTTCGAATTCTTTGATGATCCCATCAGGGAATCCATCAGGATAAGTTGGAAACGGTTCTTTAAGCACGAGTCCGAACAATTCCCAGTGGCCAGATGTTGAATCTTTGCCCGGTGATTTTTCAGCCATTTTGCCAAAACACGCAAGCGGTTTATCAGTCGGCTTGACACCCTTGATCGGTGCTATGTTGCCCAAACCGAGTTTTTCAAGGATTGGCAATGTTAATCCGCCACAGCTATGTGCGAGATTACCCAGGGTATTTGAACCCTGGTCATTATATGCTGCTGCATCAGGTAGCTCACCAATGCCGACCCCGTCTAAAATGAGCACGATCGCTCTTTTCATTATAAAAAAGTATATATAATTTTAAGTGTTTGTAAACCCCATAGGAAACCTCACCATTTATGGCGGGGTTTCCTACGGGCTAAAGATACATTAGTCGTAGACATTATTGAGGAATATTTTTATGACTGATCTGTATGTATAGATAGAAAGGAGGCAGCCATGAGAGACTATAAAGCAATGTATGGCGTAAGCTTAAGAGTTGGTATATTTTCCAGCATCGTGATTTTTGTCATGCTTTTCACCTTTGTGCCGTATAAAGCACCCCAACCTTATGAACTGAAAAGGGATATTGCAACCATCATCGATATCATTGATACTGAAATAATTGATAGAGAGGAACCGCTACCAGAAGAACGTCCCAGAGTTGCAGTTCCGGCATCGAGCGAGGTAATAGATGAGGCAGTAGAGACTATTGTGAAAACTGATTTTGAGGAAGATCCGCTCAGAATTAGTCCGGTAGGCCCGGAAATCGAAGTGGTACCGTATTATCGACTTGAAATAAAACCCAGACCTGTATTTAGCGCGAAACCTGCCTATCCTGAAATTTGCCGGCAAGCCGGTATTGAAGGTACGACTGTGGTCAAAATGTTGATCGATATAGACGGTAGTGTCATCGATGTGAAAATCTTGAAGTCAAGCGGAAATCAATTGCTCGACCAATCAGCGATTGCCGCGGCAAGAAAATCCACGTTTACACCTGCGAAACAACGGGATAAACTCGTCCGGGTTTGGGTTTCCCGGTCAGTACGTTTCCAATTGAAATAATAACCGTATAAAGAAAAAACCCCCACACTAATTGTATTAGTGTGGGGGTTTTTTCTTACAAATCGCGCGTATATGATTATTTCACGATAATCATCTTGTGGGTTGCAGTTTCACCTTGTGCGTCGAGTTTCAAGAAGTAGACGCCATTAGTAATATTGCTCGTATCCCAGTTGAGTGTCTTAATACCGGCAGGCTGCACTGAGTTAACCAATGTCTCAACAAGTCTTCCAGAAGCATCATATGCCTTGAGTACGACTCTTCCAGACATTGAGGTAACATAGGAAATCATACCTTTTGATGGATTGGCCATTGCCGCAAAACCAAGGTCAGTAAATCCGTGAGTGCTAGGCGGTGTTTCTTGAATACCGGTACCGATATTGACCAGACCTTCAGTAGCCGCGGTTCCAGAACTGGTGACAGTATTATAACCACCAGTACACAAGAATGTACCATGATCAAATGGATTTGGCACATAGACAGCACACTGTGAATTACTGATCGGCGTTGTCTTATCAAGGGTCTGAACCCAGGCAGCAGTATTTGGATCATAGAACCAGGTATCATATGCAGCGACGCCATGGTCATCACCACAAGTAAAGTAGTATCTCCAACCAGCAGGCGTTTCAACGCAAGCACCCTGGAGACGTGAACGACCAGGTGTCGCTGATGGACCATTTGGGATATTAGCAATGGCCGACCAGGTAATAGTCTGCGGATTAGCCGGATCAATTACACCGGTCCAACTACCCGAAACATAGCCACTACTATTATAACCACCAGCCACATAGATCGTATCATTTTGAATACCACAGGAAAATGAACGATTCGTTATAGGCATAGCAGTACCAGTTGTCCAGGCATCATTTGCTGGATCATAGATCTCAACGATACTATAGTAAGAAGAAGCCTGACCACCGATCACATAGATAAGTGTATCATTCCAGGTCAATGCGCCATTGAAATAACGAGCGGTTGGCAATGGTGTAACATCAATTACCGTACCCGCGACTGGGTCAAATTCCTGAGCATAATTATGTGCTGTAAAACCGGAATTACAACCGCCCATAACATAGACTTTACCCATGCAGACGGCAGCAGCTGTTCTCTGTGCCTCGTGATTGAGTACCGCAGATGACGTTGACCAGGATTCGGTTGCACAATCGAATTCAAAGATGCTTGTGTATGTTGGATTACCGCCGACAGACCAGACGGTCTGGGCACCGGTAACATCAGAATAAACAGCGGCATTATAATAGCTCGCCTGGGGCATGGTTGCATAGGTCTTCCAATAGATGCTCTGGGTTGTTGTCGTTGCAGTTAGAGTATCATTTATAGGATTTTCATCACCACTCAGGACCGTGTAAGCAGTAATGTCATAAGTAATGCCGTCGATAGGACCGGTGGTCCATGCCGGCCAGGTAATTGTTGTATCCATACCAGGGTCCCTGGTAATATTTGCGGTCTCGGAGTAAATGGGAGTACCAAGAGAATCGATTTCAAAATAGACATCAA
>JBARXC010000200.1:0-7448 GCA_049647125.1 bacterium
TAAAGGTGTGGGGTGGAATGATTCAAAATATTCCAGCGCAAAGCGCTAACTTCCAGCTGTAGGCTCCTTTCCAGCACGTAGTGCTAACTTCCAATCCCCTTGGGATTCAACCATCGATCGAAACGATCTAAACGTCTTTAATAACTTAATGACATAATGACTATATATTTATAATGTCTTTGGTTTTCACAAGTATGGCAAAACCATATGAGAGGTTCACTAAGGTCCCCTCATACATTTCTTTTTTGTAGGTTGCCGTTGCATCAGTTACAAAGTAAACCTCAAACCCTCTCATAAATGCACCGCGCGCAGTCGATTCGCAGCACAGGTTGGTTAACACACCACAGATAACAACCTGTTTTACTCCCTTTTTCTTGAGTTTTACCTCTAGATCGGTATTTAAAAATGCATCGTATTGATCTTTGATAAAAACCTCTCCATTTGCTATGTCGAAGTCCTTAGTTATTCCACTTTGTGAATCGTCTTCCTTAAGATTCTCGCGCCACCATTTTTCCATCAGACTACCCGGGGTATCAATATGGCGGGTAAAGATTATCGGTCGATTTGCATTTACGAATACATCAATAAGTCTTTTGATCTTCGTTTTTAAAATGTCAGCACCAGGGACATAGGCTCGGCCATCGTCATCACAGAAATACTTCTGCATGTCGATGACAAAAAGGGCGGCACTTGGTATGCTCAACTTGAAAGAATCACGCATCTTACCTCCTTAATGTAAAAACGGCAGGAAACACGCCTGCGGCTGAAGACACGCCTTTGCATGCAAAGCTGGAGACACTCCACCTTTGGTGGATGAAGTCACGCCTTCGGCTGAGGACATGATGCTGCGCATCTGAAGACACATTTCATTGAAGGCATGTCACTTCGTTCCTGATTGCTTGATGCGATTGCGGGTTGACGTAATCAGATTGGTTAACTTTACCACTATGATATGCAGTTTTTTCTGAGACAATTCATTAGCTTTTTCGTCGATATAACCATTGTTATAAGCTTCAATTAAGTGATTAGCACATTCTTCAGCTGAACCATTTGATATATTATAAAATGATACCTTTTCTTTTGGAAACAGCCTTCCCCATCCTTCAGCTATGTTGGCAGGAATCGATCTTGCAGCGCGTAAAAGATCATCTGCTAAAACATATTGCTCTTGTCTTGGAAATGTCTTTACCAACTGAGCCATTTCTTTCGAGAACTCGGAAGCCAATTGCCAGACAACCAAATCTCTAAAGCTTTTAAGCTTTTTCATATTGTATCTCTCCAATCTGCATTGCAGATATGTCTTCAGCGCAGCGTGATTTCAGTCCGCCACACTTCCTGGCGGACGTGTTTTCAGGTCAATTATATTGACCATGTCCTCAGAACGCGTGAAGCGTTTATGACTTCATTCCGCCTTTGGCGGAAATGCCGACGCCATTACGCGGGCTGTATTACAGTGGATTTCCACGGTGTCATTGATATCTTCAGCATAGCCACCAGCCAGTACTGAAATGATAGGTATTCCCCTGGCGCGTGCACGTTTGATGACCAGCTCATCTCGTTTCTTCAATCCCTCAAGTGTAAGTCTCAGACTCCCCAGTTGATCAAGAATATAAGGATCGGCACCAGCAACATAAATAACCAGATTAGGTTGAAAATCATTATCGACTGTATCCAGTGCAGTCCCGAGTTTTTGCAGATATTCGTCATCGCCGGTTCCGATATCAAGTCCAATATCTATATCTGACTTCTCTTTTATTGGGTAGAGTTGCTCTTGATGAATAGAAAATGTAAAAACTCTCTTTTCGTTTTCAAAGAACTTTGCTGTGCCATTACCTTGATGCAGATCACAGTCCACTACCGCGATTTTATCAATCCCTTGTTCAAGCATCATAACCGCAGCAAAAACAACATCGTTGAGATAACAAAAACCTTCAGCATGACTGCGGAAAGCATGGTGAAACCCGCCGCCAATGTGAAAACAAACACCGCAATCTTTTGCAAGTTTTGCCGCAAGATATGAACCGCCACAGAACAGAATTTGTGCACTGATAATCGCTTCATTTACTGGTATTTCAGATGGCAATGTTCTGGCGGTCAAACGCTGTTTAAGCAGGTCATCAAGATATTCCGGTTCGATTATTTTCAGCAATTCATCAGACGATGGTTTTTCAGGCACAAGTACATTGTTTTCGGTAATTATTCCTTCAGCTTTGAGTTTATCGTGTACCAGGTAGTATTTCTGGGTGGGAAAAACATGAACACCAATATCTGCCCGGTACGTAGGCGAGAATACAAATCTCATACTGATGTTTTATTAAATCCCCAAGCCTAATGAGCGAATAAAGCTCTCACGTAAATAGTTGTTCATTTTTCTAAGACGGTCACTAAGCAAACGCACAAGCGCCCTGTAGAAATTCAACCCGACGCTCGGAAATTTTTTGACCAGTTCTTCAAAATCACTCCGTTGAATCACGCCAAGTATTGAATCCTTTATGCACCGCGCAGTCGCTGAACGAAGCTTCGGGTCCACAAAGGCAAATTCGCCAAATACGTCATAGGGCGTGACAACATAGACTGTAGATTCGCCAAGCTGCGGTGCAATTTTGATCTGTATTTCAACCTCACCCTTAAAAAGCATATACAACTCAGTTGACACATCACCCTCAGTGAATATAACATCACCGTCGACGAAATTTCGCTCTTTAGTAATCTTTAGCAACTCCTCCCACACATAAGCCTTTAGTTCACCAAACAATTTTGTTTGTTCTAACTGTTCTTTCTTAATCATAGGCTATTGTAAATAAGATTTGAGCAGATGTCAAGACCAAAAAGAGCATAGGGCGTAAGAGCGTAAGGCGTAGTAGTTGTCTGATCCTTCAACTGCGTTCCCCTCGATATACTCGGGACAGGCAGGACAGGTTTATCAGACAATGCCCGATGAATCGGGCGACTACAATTTCCTTAATTACTTAATTACTTAGTTACTCAATAACTGCTTTTTTACGAACGTAATAACCTAACAAGGTAGTAAATAAGAACCGCGAGGGTGATGATTAAAAAGAAATAAAGGTAAAAAACTTTGCTCTTCTTTTTCTTTCTCCTTTTCTTTTTACCAGGCTTTCTTACCACGGTTGTTACCTGTTTTATCTGGTCAACTTCTTGACATAAGCTGGACAAGTATTTTCGTTTCTTTACAATGCTTTTCCAGCCAATGAATTTTTCAAGGTCGCGACACATCTGATCAACCGTCTGGTATCTTCTTCTAAGACTTTTCTTCATTGCCCTTTTAATGATTTTCGACAGCCTCAGACTATGGTGCGGATCTTTAAACAATGGGTTTGGGTATTTTGAACGTATTACCTTTGCTGCAACCGCCTGGGAACTACCTCCTGAAAAAGGTTTCTTGCCAGTAAGCATCTCGTAAAGCACAATCCCCAACGAATAGATGTCAGACTGAAGGGTCAGCTCCTTGCCTTCAGCTTGTTCTGGCGACATATAAAACGGCGTACCAACAACCGTACCAGTTGAAGTCAAGTGAGGTGAATCTTCACCGCGTGCAACACCGAAATCCGAAATTTTCACCTCGCCCTTTTGAGAAATCAAAATATTTGTTGGCTTAATGTCCCGGTGCAAAATGTTGTTGTCATGGGCATATCGGATTGCCAGACAAACCTCATGGATAATGAGTGCGGCAACCTGAGGGTGGAGTGGTGCGATGTGTTCAATTATCTCCGCCAGGTTCAAACCTTCAATATACTGCAAGACCAAGTAGCACGATTGACCAATGCTAAAGTAATCGTAGGTAGATACTATATTGGGATGTTCCAAAGAAGAAGACATCAATGCCTCTTGTTTAAAGCGGCGGCGCGATTCAGTTCGACCCATCTCTTTTATGACAACAACCCGATTGAGCGGTATATGGATCGCGCTATATATCTTTGCCATACCGCCCTTGCCGATGATATCGAGGATTTTGTAATTGCCTATATATCTAATCTCTTGCTTCATCGAATTTCCAGACGCGGTTTCTTCCAGTATCCTTTGCCCGGTACAAAGCCTTGTCAGCATTTATGAGTACTTGTTTCAGGGTTGTGCCGTCATTCGGATACGTTGCCACGCCAACACTAACGGTGATTTGAAAGCCCAGAAGCTTGTTTGACTGCCTGGCAATAACCGCATTAATATCGCTGCCTACCTGGAGAGCATCACGGGAAATCGTATTAGGTAGTATGACGACGATCTCTTCACCTCCATAGCGCGCCACGAAATCACTCTTACGACAGGAAGCTTGAATCAACCGAGCAATTACGCGTAGCGCCACATCACCTTTTTCATGGCCATATTTATCATTCACTTTTTTAAAATGATCAATGTCAATAAATAGAATGGATAATTCCCTATTGGTCTTCTCAGCCTGACTGAACTCGGCTCTGGATCTCCGGTCAAAGTAATGCCGGCTATACAGCCCGGTAAGTTTATCCTCATTTGCCATTGTGGACAGTTTTTTTCGGCTCTTTTTCACGACGTCCTCAATCGTGCGGAATTCTTCTTTCAAGCCGTCATCTTGCAGTTTCTGCCTCAGTGTAGAAAACCTTTTTTCGAGTATAACAGTCTCGGCGCCTTTCCGACCAATCTGCGTTGCTTCTGCATATGAAAAATTTCCTGAGCCATCGTCGAGAAATATCTTGTAATCGCCAACTGAAATTTCATCACCTACGTCTAAAGACTCTTTTATAATCCTCTTACCATTGACAAATGTACCGTTTGTACTATCAAGGTCTTCAATCGAGAAATTAGAACCGTCGCAAATAACCGCCGCGTGACGCCGCGAAACATCCTTATTGCTGATTACCAGATCAGCATCATCTGCCCTGCCGATAATGAATCGACCTTTGTTTATCGGCAGTTTTTTTACCGCCGCGCCACTATCTACCAAAATTAACGAGTAATCCTTTTTCATCCTGTCAGAACCTGACCATTAACTGGAGATACGTATGATTATGCATCCATTTTGGGGTTGGAAAATCGCCTTCCATCGCTTCGACAAAATAGAACCAGACATTCTTGTACCGATATTCAAAGCCAAGGAGTAAACGTCTTTCTCTGAATTCACGACCCTGGTTATTATAGTAGAAATTGCGCTGCATACCGGCATGCCAGACAAAGTTACCACCCGGTCGAAACTCAAGATCGATCATGTAGGCATACACATCGCGCTGGTAATTGAAAAGGCTATCCGTACCCGAGGTGCGAGAATACAATGAGTCATTGTGCGTTTTGTAATTATAGGTGAAGTATAGGTTAGGGATCCATTTGTCAGAGATACTGAAAGAAATCGCTGGTTCAACGACTATTTCATACTTGTCATTGCTAAACTCACTTGCGGTGTCTTGGCAGAAGAATTCAGATTGCCTTAAATCACAAATCCCGCCTATTCGGAACTTACCGATGTCCTGCCACGCCCGTCCGTAAAAGTATCGGTGTAGACCTTTTTCCTGGAAATAAGGGGTCGGACCAAGCTCGACCTCATTTGATTGAAGACGATAGCGATTCGACAAATCCGTATGCAGTGTAAGGTGACCGGTTCTCCAGTATTTGTTGAACCGGGCAACGATTTTTATTGGATGCTGCCAATAAGTGATCTTACCGGCACTTGCAGGGACGTTCTGCAAAGAGAAATTACGGTCAAAATCTTCAGCGATCACAAAGAATTCAAGGTAATTAAGATAGTCTTTGCCAATAAAAAAACCGATGCCTAATTCATCCTCACCCTTGTAATACTGCGTTGTTACGGTAAAAAGAAACCTCAGGTTATCACGAATTTGAAAATACGGTTCAAATCTATGGTTGCTGATATGATTATCATAATAACCGAAATATTCATTTCGGTATCTAAATCCCATTACTTTGCAAAACGACACCTCGAATTTTGTGTTGAGATCTATATACCAGTTGCGTAAATCAAGACACCCCTGGGATGTATGCATACCAGACGGTACTGAATCAAAGGATATTTCCCAATCCACGAAATAATGTGCAAGCTGCTTATCAAGTAGATCTTGACAATTTGAATCCTCAGGCACAATAAACATAAGCGGCAGGAGAAAAATCATGGATTTTCTCCTCGGCTTATATATATATCCCCGTATAGCTCTTTTTGTTCCACGTGTGCATAGCCCCTTTTCACAATTTCAAGCATTCCAAAAAAATAAGCAACCGCAACGGCGATATCGTTTTTCTTCTGCAGATAATCAAGAAAATCTATCCTCTCTTCTTTAGCAAGGAGTGTCCTTATCTCCTCGATGATAACTTGAATCGGTATTACCTGACGTTCATAAACAACACTCTCTTCTTCCGGTGGTTTGAGACGACGGAAAGCCAAGACCAGATTTGTGAGATCAGCTTCTTCAAGTGGTGGTTCTTCCTGGCTAATCCTTGGATACTGCTTGCTCGTTTCTGCTTCCATTAAACCGAAGGCTTTTGCTAATTCTTTGTATTTCTTGTATTCTTCCACGATTTGCATAAGGGTAATCGGTTTTACCTCTTCGTCATCTGCTGGAGTACGTGGTAACAATGAACGCATCTTCAATCTTATGAGGATCGCCGCCATTAAAAGGAAATCGGCGGCATCTTCAAGGTCATCGCGCTCGATTTTTCTTATATAATCAAGATATTCTTCAGCGATCTGAGCAATGGGTATGTCGAAAATAACAACCTCTTTCTTACGTACTAAATAAACCAGGAGGTCGATCGGACCATAGTAAATCCCGATATCGATCTTCATGATTTGTACCAAATCATATGATTACAATTATAAGAGCCTAGAGCGTAGGGAGTAGAACGTAGGGCGAAAAGAGTAGGACATCCCGCTGTAGTTGTCTGATTTATCAGACATTGCCCGATGAATCGGGCGACTACAAAAGAGTAGAGAGTAAGGCGCAGAGCGACTAGCAAGAACCAAATTCCAAGAACCAAGCTCCAAGAACGTAGGGAGTAGAAAGAGATGATGCTACGCATGGAATGATTTAAAATCAAGGGAATCAAGACTGTTCCAGCACGCAGTGCTAACTTCCAGCTGTTGGCTCCTTTCCATCCCGAGCAAGTCGAGGGATCCCTTCCAATCCCCCTGGGATTCAAAAAGGGGTAAGGGGTATCGGGAAAACAGTAAGGTATATAAACGTTCTGGTCTTTCATTTATTAGAGTCTATTCAGTATTATTCAAGTGTCAAGACGAAGAAACAGCACTACCGTGCGGGGCGGATTGAAGTTATGAAGTTCGGAAGTTACGAAAATAGGAAGATAGGAAAACACAGAGACCTGGAGGCACGCCTTTGGCTGGAGTAACGGAGTAAATACTAAGCACTAGGCAGTAAGCAGAAAGAACAAAATAGACTAAAGAAATGGACGAAACGATAATAACGAACTAACGATCTAAACGGACAAAACGT
>JBARXC010000201.1:0-2081 GCA_049647125.1 bacterium
GATCCGTAAGAAAATAGATAAATAAAGGTGTGGGGTGGAATGATTCAAAATATTCCAGCGCAGCTCCCTTCCAGCCAATGGCTCCTTTCCAGCACGTAGTGCTCCCTTCCAATCCGTTAGGATTCAAAGGTTCCAGTTACTTAATTACTGTTTTACTAATTACTGCCTTATCCAAGTATTGACTTTATAATAGATTTATATAGGATGGTGTAATGATAAAGGATTTAAATGTGGGGGTTATTGGTGTCGGCAATATGGGCAAGCACCATGCGCGGGTTTACACGGAAATTGAAGGCGTAGACCTCGTTGCGGTTGTCGATGCGGACAAGAATAATGGACACCGGATTGCACGGAAGTTTAAGTGTCGATACTATAACAATATCTCGAAGCTGCTGGCTGCCGAGAATTTGGATGCCGCGACGATTGCGGTTCCTACTTCAATGCACAAAGATGTGGCACTCGCGTGTATTGACCATGGAATCCCAGTGCTTATCGAGAAACCAATAGCAGAATCTGTTGCATCGGCTCAGAAGATCATTGAACAGAGCGAAAAGACCAATATCGCGGTCTGTGTTGGCCATATTGAGAGATTTAACCCGGTTGTTGCAAGGTTGAAAAATCTTGTTTCTTTAAAGAAGTTTGGCAAAATCATCGCAATAAATACGAAAAGAGTCGGTTTGTATCCACCCCAGATAACTGATACGGACGTTATTGTGGACCTGGCAGTACATGACATTGATGTATGCAGTTACATCTTGGGAAAAGGACCACAGAGCGTATATGCACGTGCCGGTAAGGCGCTCAATAGCAAGAGGTTTGATTACGCAGATATTTTTTTGAATTATAATGGTGTTGATGTCATAATCCAGGTTAACTGGATAACGCCGGTCAAAGTGAGGGAACTGACACTTACCGGCATTAAAGGTTATGCTGAGTTGAACTACATGAATCAAACCCTAAAGATCTACAAAAGAGGTCATGGTGAGGATGTTGAAATAGTAAATATCGAAGAGATAAGCCTCCGGAAAGAAGAACCGCTCAAGCGAGAAATCAAAAGCTTTACTGATTACATTCGAGGAAAAAAGGCAGAGGTAGTAACTGCGCGCGAAGGTTTGCTGTCATTACGTGTGGCGTTGGCAGCGATCCGTTCACATCGGCTGCAACAACGTGTGAAGTTGTAGACGTTCATCACATAAGATTACTCGTGAAGAGACTCTTCGATATATCCCTGGCAATCACTGGACTAGTAATTTCCTCATGGTTTTGGGTATTGATATGTATCTGTATTATTATCGAAGATGGCTTTCCAGTACTCATTAAGCAAGAGCGAATTGGCGAAGCCGGTCGAATCTTCAAGTCCTACAAGTTTCGGTCAATGGTAGAATCAGCGTCGAATGAGAAAGTAAGCAGACAAGCTTCACAAAATGATTCTCGCATTACGAAATTCGGCAGGTGTTTGAGAAAAACCGCACTTGATGAATTGCCTCAATTGCTGAATATTTTGAAAGGTGATATGAGTTTTGTGGGTCCGAGACCACTTTTGCCAACTGAAATCGAAGTAGGGGGTGATTGTAATAGTCTACACATCTATGAGATCCCAGGATATAAGGATAGAGCAAAAGTTCTTCCCGGGCTTACTGGTATTGCTCAGGTGTATGCGCCGCGTGACTTGACGCGTGTGCAGAAGTTTAAATTTGATCTGGAGTATATCAAAACAAAGAATTTATGGCTGGACATAAAACTCATCTTTTTTTCGTTTCTTGTAACTTTCAAAGGCAGTTGGGAGAATCGCAGCACTAAGTTGCGTTTTCTGCAAAAAAAAACCAAACAAACTAAATAGACCAGATGAACGGTCCAAATGGCACTGGGTGCGGGACTGGCCACCGCACTTTTGATAAAATGCGGGGCGGATTGAAGTTATGAAGTTCGGAAGTTACGAAAATAGGAAGATAGGAAAACACAGAGACCTGGAGGCACGCCTCTGGCTGAAGAGCCTGATAAATCAAGCGACTACAATTGAATATGAAACGGAGAAATGGCACTGGGTGCGGGAATAGTTTTAATTCCCTTCATTTTAGATC
>JBARXC010000202.1:0-10554 GCA_049647125.1 bacterium
ACTTCTCGATCGTTTCAGGTTGTAGCTATGAGGTGGTAACGAACAAAGATACGAGTCTGGTCTTAGTCGGTGCAAATGATCCAGCAGGTCTTGTCGTCTTGAATGAAAACCCTGGTCTCAGCGATAAGAACTGGGTCTCGATACCGTATAATGCGGCATATGCTGCGGTAAGTGATATCACTGCCGAGTACAGTGCTGCCGGTGATCCTTTGACCGGGCTCACCAACCTGCGTGATGACCAGCTCTATGAAAGCTGGCTCTACAATCCGATCTTTGGCTGGACCGGTACTGATTTTTCGATTATGCCGGGTCGCGGTTATGAGCTGGTTGTAATTAGTGATACGACCTGGAATCCGACCGAATATCCGAATGAAGCGAAACAGCTATTGGCAAAACAGACTAAAGACAAGGATGTTAAGGTCTTTTGTGGCCGTTTGACCGAGCCGGCGCGTGCGCCGGTATGGGTCTTAAGGGATGAGCATCGTGAATCAGATGCTGGGTTATCAGGCAGAAAGGATAAAGACCAGGGACTTGCTGTTGACAAACCCACCTCAGAACCTTCAGATAATAAAAATATATTTCCGGTTACTGATGTTGGTCTTTATAAACCGGTTTCTCGGCATAAGCTTACGGATGTGAGTAAAGCAAAATCCTCGCGTTCTGCCTGTGCGTTGCACGCAGACAGGGAGGTCGGCATCTCGCATCTTGTCTTTGTGCATTTAGTGCCTGATAAACTGGAGAATATCGTGTTTACTGCATATCGGTTGAATAATCCAGCTGATGTCCTGACCGAACAGATTATCGGCTGTGGCGTAGTTAAAAAGGATAACCAGACTGGTATCTGGTTTAATACCGGTAACTTCAAAAAGCCCTGGCAGGATGAAGAAGAAGTGATTCTCATCATCGAGGCGACCAAAAAAGGCAAGGCATACTTCAACGTCGTGAGTTTTCAGCTGGATAAGGACATGGACATCCAAAATCTGGGTGAGGTTTTGCTCATACCTATCCCTGATGTCAGAGCGAATGCTAGTCTTGTATCCTGGCAGGCGATCGATAATGACCATATTGTTGGTTACAGTCTGTATCAGGATGACAAACGCTTGAATGAAAAGGTGATTAACGGTAATGACTATACTGCAGCAGGTGAGGTTCATCTAAGACCGGTGATTAAAGGTGGTTATGAGACCGTGTATGCAAACAGCGAAGAGCAAGTGCAACAAGGCTCGATCAATAAGCATATACCATTAGCCTTTTGCCTTGGTGTGTATCCAAGTCCGTTTACCAGAAGAACCCAGATAAGTTATGCATTACCCAAAGCCAGTGCGGTTGACGTCGTGGTCTATGATGTAACAGGCAAGCGGGTTAAGACCCTGATCTCTGCGAGGCTTGACCCGGGTTATTACAAGACTGCCTGGCAGGGCGATGACGAGATCGGCAGAAAGGTTGCTGCCGGTGTGTACTTCATCCTCATGAATACCAGTGACTTTGCATCCCAGCGCAAGGTTATCTTTGTGCATTAAAAAAACCTTACTTCTTTTTCCCTCTCCTCGAAAGAGGAGAGGGAGAGGGTGAGGAGTGACTAAAAGGAGAGAGACAAAATGAATAGAACGAGTATTTTGTTGGTGATATTAATACCGGGTCTGTTACTTTACAGCCAGAGCAAGGATCTTGGTCAGGTTGTCCGCTGGCGTGCCGGCTATGATACCACGGGTACCCACTGGGTAGTCTATAATCTGTACAATGCTGAGTTTGATGTGCTTACTGATACCTCGGTCGGCTGTTGGACTGCGTATAACCCAACCCTGGATGCAGTCGGCTGGTTTGCTAATCTGGGCAATTTCCAGGGCAGTAGTCCACCCTGGGATATCGGCGATACGATCGTTGTTTTGGGTTCCATGGATACTGCCTATGTCAGTAGTCCTTCAGGCTATGCAGACAATCCGAATCATTGTGGTTTTTACTGGTTATACAGTGATACGGTCATTATGGAGACCCCAGAGTACTGGCAGCCTGATGATACCCTAAGAGTGATGGACAAGCCGATTGCTGCCCAGGTCGGTGGCCCGACCGGCAATATCGAAATCTCGATTATTAATCCGGCTCAGACTTTATCAGGTACAGGCACCTATGATGTCTTAGGTTACTGGGTGTGGGTAGACACCACTGGTTCAGGCACACCGAATAAATTCGACAAAGAGGTCGGTTTTTTCCCGATTACTGGTGGTCCTGGTGAAACCACGGTCTGCATTGACCCGGTTTCCAATTATCAGGATGCCCAGACCGTATACTGGGCATACAAACTTGTTGCCGAGCCAGATACGACTGCCAAAGGTTCTCGGCAAACCTGTCCAGGCTATTCGACATCCTACTTTTCCCAGAACTCAAACCCAATTATAATTATCGGCATAGAAGAAATCGGTCTACGCCATATGCCTGATGCCTTTCGCTTATTAGAGGTTTCTCCTAATCCGTTCTCTGACAAAGTTAGCATAATGCTAAGCGCAGAGTGCAAAGAGGTAACAACACTCGGCTCTATGCCCTTTGCTCCAAGCATTAGAATTTACGATGCAACAGGACAACTTGTTCGTGTTCTCCCTGTTGTTAATCTGTGTAATCTGGATAAATCTGTGGTTTCTGTGTGTTGGGATGGCGCTAATGATAAAGGTCAGAAACTTTCAGCTGGGGTCTACTTTGTACGGTTGGAGGTAGATGAGTTCGATGCAATTGAGAAAGTAATATTGCTAAGATAGAGATAGGGATGAAAGAATGAAACGCAAGGAAATAATTAGTTCGATAAATCACATCCTTTTTGGATGCACGGTAATAGTCCTATGCCTTGGCAAACTGAGTGCAACTGCCTATTATGTTTCACTCTCTGGCAATGACACATGGCCAGGGACGTCACCAGATTCTGCCTGGCGTCATATTGCATATGGAACTGGGCAGATCCAAACAGGTGATACTCTACTGATTTTAGCTGGTAATTATGGGAATGAGCAAGCAGATATAGCTAATAGTGGCACTTTAAGTACCCCAATTGTTATAAAAGCAGATACCTCTGGGCAAGTTATTATGCAGGGGGATGGAAGCGGAAGCGGTGTCTGGATAGAAGGCAACAGCCACATCGTCATTGAAGGAATTAGATTCACCAATTTTTCCGTGGGGGTATTTATCTATCACGTAGGATCTCACATAACAGTCAAAAAGTGTGCTTTCGTTGAGAACAACGATGGAGGTTTTTTGACCTGGGGGACTTCTTCGAATATCTCGCTATGCCATCATATCGTGGCTACAGAAAACCAGTTTTCTGACTATACTGACAAACAAGATTATGGGGTTTATTTTTGCTATGCAACAAATTGTGTCGCCAATAACAATTACTTCTTTGGACAACATCACCAGGCGCTTTCTTTTAAGCGGAGAGTGCATACCGGTATTGCAAAAAATAACATTTTTGAAGGTTTTCTGTATTCGGCTTTATATCTGGGACAGAATTTAGATTCCCCAGGTGATACTAACCGAAGTCATAATCTTATTGCTGAGGGAAATACATTTTGTCCGGCGCAAGGATATCGAGCTAAGCGTCCGATATGGGTTGCTAATGTTGAACGGGCGGTTGTGAGAAATAATTTTATGGAAGGCAAGGATGATGTAGATGGTGGTTGGGGTGAAGGAATTGCGCTTGGTGATTATGTAAGTGGTTATGACCCAGCCAATCCTACGCATATTACCATATACAATAATGTTATGCGCAGGATTGGTGGCACCACTACTAATCCAGGGATTAGAGTATATCATGATTGTCATGATGTTAGGGTTTTTAATAACACCTTTACCGATTGTGCCTATGGATTGGGATTTGAGGTTGAAGATACTCTATTCTTTCAGAACAATATATTTAACAATTACCAATACGGTATGATACGTGAGGGTACTGCTGAAAATGACATATTTCGGTATAATGATATTTATCCTTACTGGGCAGGAGCCGGTCCTACCAATATTTCCGTTGATCCGCTTTTCGTCGGTCCTTTTGACCCATTAGAGTTACCGGTTGAAGACCCTTATTTTATCCCTGACTTTAGTCGTGCCATGGTTTGCCAACTTCAAGTCAGTTCGCCTTGCATAGATACTGGAGCGTGTCTTACGACGACTGTAGGTTCTGGAAGTGGGAGTGAAATAGCGGTAGAAGATGCAGGATATTTCACAGATGGTTATGGTATAGGTGAGGGGGACTTAATCCGGGTTGGTGCTAATGAGTCATTAAGAATAGTTGAGATAGATTACGATAATAACATAATTACTGTAGACCAAAGTATATCCTGGAGCAATAATGATGGAGTGAGTCTGCCTTATTATGGTTCTGTACCAGATATGGGTGCTTATGAATACAGTCTTGTCGGAATCAGGGAGAATGAAAGAGTTTTCTCGGGTCTTGTGCCCTTTGTTTTGAAACTGGAGCAGAATTATCCGAATCCATTTGCAACCCAGACACAGATTAAGTATGTACTGCCAAAACAGAGTGAGGTTAGACTTTCAATCTATAACACTGCTGGGCAAGAAGTTAGAACCTTGGTGAATACAGATCAGAAGCCAGGTTTCTATACTGCCCATTGGAATGGAAAGGATCAAGAAGGCAAGAAAACGGCAAGTGGTGTTTACTTTTATAGATTGGCGACAGAGGATTATTCGAGCACAAAGAAGTTGTTGATTTTGAGATAGACACATAAATTTAAGGAGGTATGAAATGATCTGTGTTAAGGTAAGACAGCCGGTAATAATAAAGGTTGTGGTGTTTTGTGTGCTGGGTTTTTTGTCTGCAGGTTTAGGTTTTCCCAGCACAACCTATGATTCTGATTTTCAGGGTCAAGATGATTTTATCAAGGAGTATTATGAGTTTGAGGTCGAGGATTCATGTAGAATACTGTATCCAGGTTTTTCGTTTAGTCAGGGCAGCAGAACTGTTGTCAACCGTACAGATATTGGAGTGCCGCCTGAGGGTGATTGTCCGATAGCTATTGCCATAACACCTGATGGCACTTTGGCAATTATCGCTAATCGGGATTCAGATAATATCACAATGATCGATCTTATCACAAATGAGATTGATACGGTTTTACCAGTGGGCGATTATCCGTGCGATATTGCAATTACACCTGACGCACAATATGCCTTTATCCCGAATCTATTTTCTGGTAATGTTTCAGTAGTAGATATACCCAACAGAACCGTATTACCAGAGATAACCACTGGTGGTCAGCCCGTAAAGGTAAAGATTACGAGTGATGGTACAAAGGCTTTGGTCGGTGCGCTTGAGACATTAGAACTCATAGTTATTGATATTGGGTCAATGACAATAGTGAATACGATTCCGGATATTCCTTTGAGGATATATGGTGGTGGCGGTTCATTTTTAAGTGGAAGGTCCTGGTTTAGCTTTACAGAATTCGATGTTACGCCGGATGGAACTACGGCAATCTTTCCGTGTATATACGATGATAATGTTTTATTATATGACATTTCAACTGGTACCTGCGATACGGTCTGGCTTGCTGCGAATTCAAACCCTAAGTTTATTGATATTTCTTCAAATGGGAATTTTGCTATAATTCTTAATACCGGGGATGTGATTGATATTCCGAACCGATCAGTTATTGCAAATTTGGGCACCAACTCTGATCACGGAGTTATTACACCAGATGATAATCTGGTAGTTTTTGGTCAATCTAATAATACCGCAATCGTGGATGTCTCAACCCCCAGCAATCCGGTGATCGTCGCTAATTTGTCAACTATCGGATCTACCAGAGACGTCGGGGTATCTGGCGACAGCAAGTATGGTTTTATCGTTACAAGCAATAGACAGAGCATAATTGATCTTGAGCTTATGACGATTTCGAAGTCATTCAGTCTTGGAAAACGCGGTCAGGAGGTGAGTACAGTATCTCAAACAGACTATAAGGCAGTAACCAGTGGTTATATCACCTGCGAAAGGATACATATTTTTAATATTGATGGCATGAATGGTTCTTTAGAGGCAACGCTTCAGTTGATCCCTGAGGGTGATGCACCGATCAAGTGTGTCCGGGTGCCGGGTAAAGACCTTGCGATTACCGTAAATAGTGCATCTGACAACATCTCTTTGGTCGACATCATAACTAACGAGATAGTCAATATAATCAATGTTGGTGCGTTGCCAGTTGTGATTACAGTTACCCATAATGGAGTCTATGCAGTAGTAACCAATCATAAAGATAATAATGTTTCAATTATTGACCTGAATTTACAGCAGGTTGTAGCTACGGTGCCTACTATGTCGAACTCTCCTCCCTCAGAAGTTACAATTACACCTGATGACAGTCTTGCCGTAGTTGTTTCATATTGGGATCTGGTTTCAGTCATCAAATTAGATGGTGTAAACAGCAGCCTTGTTGGAGGTGTACAGGTCGGTAATACAGGCACAGTAATAGTCATCAATTCCAATGAGACCAGCAAAGCCGCGGTGAGTTCTGATGGAGCTACAGCAATTATTCCTAATAATCTTAGCGATGATATTTCCATAATCGATATTCCAGGTTTGACCGAGGTTGCACGAATAAACGTGGGTGATTGTCCTATAAGGATAGCCTTCACCACTACCGGAGATACTGCACTGGTTACCAATATGTTTTCTGATGATGTATCAGTGATACATGTTGATGGCGCAAACAGCGCGTTGGTGACGACTGTTCCTTGTGGCGCTGATCCATTTGACATCGAAATCACGCCGGATGGTCAATATGCCGCAGTTAGTAATACCAATGGTCAATCAATTACGATAATAGATATGAATGATTTCAGTGTGGCTCAGACCATACCTCTGGGAGACCTTAAGCCAAGAGACATTGCGATTATGGAAAGCGGTGCGTTGTTATCTCTTAATACTGATTTCTTTTTAGCTGGTGGTATGGGTAATCTTCAGTATATAGAGTTTGACGGCATGAGTCATGACATAACTGAAATTGCGGCTTTTGTTGATGTCGGTGTTTTCTCTCTGGATTATCACGATGAATATGCAGTGGTGAGCCATTGTGACGTTGATTCACTCTCAATAGTTTATGACATCAGTGCTTCAGGCTATTCTGATATCAGCACCAATCCCACAGAGCTGGTTATCGATTATAGCACAAAAAAACTTGTAGGTCTGAAGCCCTGTCCAGCTATGCAAAGGATAACCAGTTCCCGTATTGCTGAAGATCTGGTAGAGAAGCTGCAGTATTCATCAGGTGAAGAATTGATTCCAGTGCTGATTATGATGTCTGAACAGATCAATAGCGATTTTTTGGTGAGCAATGCAGCCAAATCGACAAAGCCGGAACGTAGACAATGGGTTAGTTCCCAATTAAGATCACTGGCTCAACGAACTCAGCAAAAACTGGTTTCCTATTTGGAATCTGAGAAACAAAATGGAATAGCAAGAAATATCCGTTCGCTCTGGATATTAAATGCCATTTCAGCAGAGGTTACAAAAGATATCATAGCTGAACTCGCTGTTATGTCTGGTGTGAGTGAAATCACTTATGATGGCAATTACTTTCAGGTTTTAGGGGGATCCGGTTCTTTTGGTATTGAAGGTCCTGTAGCTCCTTCTGATCGAGCCATTGTCTGGAATGTTGAAAAGATCCGGGCAGATGTGGTTTGGGCAGCAGGTTGTACTGGTAATGGTATAATTATCGGTAATATTGATACCGGGGTCAATTATAATCATACTGACCTTGCTGACCATATGTGGGATGGCGGGTCATCCTATCCAAACCATGGTTGGGATTTTGCTAATAATGACAACGATCCAATGGATGACAATGGACACGGTACTCATACTGCCGGCACCAATGCTGGCGATGGAACTTCCGGGACCCAGACCGGTGTTGCACCTGATGCTTTGATAATGGCGTTGAAAACGCAGAACGCAAGTGGTGGTGGAAATTTATCAGATATAGCAGCGGCGATTCAGTTTTGTATTGATCAAGGTGCAGATGTTCTAAGTATATCACTGGGTGCTGAGAATCCGAGTCAGGCAATTAAGGATTATTGTCGGAGTATGTGTTATAATGCCTTTGCTGCTGATCTACCGATTGCCGCTGCCGCAGGAAACGGTAATACAGGCGGTGGTCACTATTCAGTGCCACATGATATATACTCACCGGGTGATGTTCCTGCTCCCTGGTATGGCAGTGCCGGTCACAATGCAGTTATGGCAGTGGGCGCAACCAATAGCAGTGATATCATTGCAAGTTTTTCCAGTTATGGACCTACTGAGTGGACCGACTATCCCTATCCGCCTGGTCTTATAAAACCAGATGTGAGTGCACCTGGAGTGAATATAACCTCGCTCAGTTATACCAATAACACTGGCTATGTATCGGGCTGGAGCGGTACTTCGATGGCATGTCCACATCTTGCCGGGACCATTGCCTTGATGCTCGAGAAAAATCCTTTGCTCACCTGTGTTGAGATAGACAGTATTATTGAGAACTTTGGGGTTGTTGATCTGGGAACTTCAGGCAGAGACAACTACTATGGTGCAGGCAGGATAGATGCATACGATGCCTTTCTTGCGGTTGCGGAAAATACTACAAAAAAAGGAACGTTCCAGACCTTAAATGCAGGTTCAGCAACAAAGGATTTAAGCGTTTCTAACATTATCTGGACTGCCTCTTGGATAAAAGATGTAAATCCGACTTACTTCTCAGTCGACATTGGTGATTCCTGTGCAGTAGATGTTTACGTCGATTCAGCTAGTCTGGCGCCAGGTACCTATTCAGATGTTCTCTGGATCTATTCTAATGACCCGGATGAAAACCCGTATCCTGAGCCGATCACCTTGATTATGGGAACGGATGTGATTCCACCGGAGCGGCCTTATGTTAATGCAGAAAAACCCAATGCGACCGATACGCGCATTTACTGGCATCCAGTAACGACTGATACCTTAGGCAATCCCGAGGTGATTGACGGTTATATAATATACCGGAATACTGACCCAAGTTTTATACCCGCTCATGCCGACTCGATAGGCTACACTGCTTCGCCGGATACGGTTTATACAGACGTGGGTGTTCTGCCTCATGTAAATACATATTACTATTTGATCAAGGCAGTAGATAATGCACATAACCGGTCAAGAAAGTCAAACATGGCCTATAAGTTCAACAAGTTCTTCAATGAGAACGCCGGGGCAACGAGTGACAAGAACTGGACCAGTTTACCCTGGTATAGCGAGTACGCTGTGGTCTCGGATTTAACCGCTGATCTCAGTGCTTCAGGCGACCCTTTGACCGGACTCACGAATCTGCGTGATGACCAGCTTTACGAGAGTTGGCTCTACAACCCGATTTTTGGCTGGACCGGCACTGACTTCTCGATTGTGCTGGGTTGTAGCTATGAGATGGTGACAATAAACGATACGAGTCTGGTCTTTGTTGGTGCAAATGATCCTAATGGTCTGGTGGTCTTGAATGAAAACCCTGGTCTCAGCGATAAAAACTGGGTCTCGATACCGTACAATGCGGCGTATAGTACTGTAAGTGATATTACGGCAGAATATGGTGCTTCAGGTGACCCTTTGACCGGGCTCACGAACCTGCGTGATGACCAGCTCTATGAAAGCTGGCTCTATAATCCGATCTTTGGCTGGACCGGCACTAATTTTTCGATTGTGCCGGGCCGGGGTTATGAGCTGGTTGTGATTACGGATACGGTCTGGAATCCGACCGAGTATACGAATGAGGCGAAACAGATGGTTAGCGGTAAACGGGTTAAGAAGCTGGATTCAGAGATTTACTTAGGTAGATCTACTGAGCCGGGTCGTGCTCCGGCATGGGTTCTAAAAGACGATTCTCGTAAATCAGATGCTGAGTTATCAGACAGAAAAAACAAAGATCAAAGTCTTAGTATTGATGACCCCATGTCCGGGCATTCAGATAATAAAAGTGTGCACCTGGATACTGATCTTTATGAACCGGTTTCCCGGCACAAGCTTACGGATGTGAGTACAGTAAAATCCTCGCGTGAGCCTGGCATCTCGCATAATGTCTTTGTGCACTTGGCACCTGATGACCTAAACAATATCGTGTTTACTGCATATCGCATGGATAATCCAGCTGATGTCCTGACCGAACACCTAATCGGCTGCGGTGTGGTTAAGAAGGACGACCAGACTGGTATCTGGTTCAATACTGGTAACTTCAAAAAGCCCTGGCAGGATACAGAAGAGGTGATACTCATCATCGAGGCAACCAAAAAAGGCAGGACATACTTCAATGTCGTAAGTTTTGCACTGAATAAGGACGTAGACATTCAGAACTTAGGTGAGGTTTTGCTCGCGCCTATCCCTGATGTTAGAACAAGTGCTGGTCTTGTATCCTGGCATGGAATCGATAATGATTATATTATTGGTTACAGTCTGTATCAGGATGACAAGCGATTGAATGAAAAGGTGATAACTACAAATGACTATGCTGCGACGGGCGAGGTTCATCTAAGACCAATAATCAGAGGTGGTTATGAGACCGT
>JBARXC010000203.1:0-7245 GCA_049647125.1 bacterium
AACACTACTGCCATACCAGGGAGCAGGGACATCTCCGGGTGTATATATATCATGTGGGATTGGATAATGCGAACCAGGTGAACCTGTAATACCATTACCCGCAGCAAGTGCCATGGGTAAATCAGCAATGATTGCATATACACACATTGCCCGACACCAATTCTTGGTGCCATCGTCTGGATTTTCAAATCCTAATGACATACTGATTACATCAACCCCATGAAAAATGCAAAACTGAACACTAAGTGCTAGATCACCAAGATATCCACTACCACTGGCATCAAGGACCTTCAGAGCCATTATCTGTGCATCAGGGGCAACACCGGTCTGGGTACCCGAAGTCCCATCACCAGCAGCAGTGCCGGCAGTATGGGTGCCATGGCCGTTGTCGTCCATTGGATCATTATCATCGTTAACAAAATCCCAACCGTGATGAGGATAGATAGCCCCGCCATCCCACATGTGGTCAGCAAGGTCAGTGTGATTATAGTTGACCCCAGTGTCAATATGACCGATGATTATGCCTTCACCCGTATGACCCAATCTAATCCAGACACTATCTGCGCGAACCTTATCTACATTCCAGACAATACCCCTTAAAAATCCGTCCACTGTCCCACCAGAAGGTTTGCCCAGTGCATGAAAGCAATTATCATCGAATAGTATCTGACCTATCTCTGGTATAAGAGAGAGTTCAAGAATCACATCCTTTGTAACCCTTGCCGAGATAGAATTAATAATCCAGAGAGACTGGATCTTATCTGTCTTTCCTTCTATTTTCCCGGTATTCAGGTACGATAATATGCTTTGCTGAGTTCTCTGAACAAGTGCCCGGGCCTGAGAAATCACCCATTGCCTTCGATCTTGCTTGCCAAGTTTACACGCGTGTTCATACAGAAAATCCATGTCTAATTGCTCAGACATGGTAATCAGAATCGGAATTAACTCTTCATTTGAAACCTCTTTCATCTTTTTTGCCAATGCCGGCACTATCACAGGTTTAGACATCTTAACCACAGAGGGGCAATGCAAACCCCCATATTCGGTTGATTTGGCGCTATAATCAAATACGAGTTCAGACGGTAGTGTAGTGATGTCAGGTTCCATTGGTGCATATCCTGATGAATCTGTCTTGACAAGCATTATGTCATAGCCACCTGCACCAAAAGATTTTGTATAACCAACAAAGATATAACCATTATCTGTAGTCTGCTTTACATCATAGCCTATATCAGTACTCACACCACCGTATGTTTCAGACCAAAGCAGGTTACCCAGAGAATCTGTTTTAAAAAGCCAGAAATCATCACTGTTTCCACTTGCAAATTTTTTGGTTCCGCAGATATATCCACCATCTATTGTCTGCTGTCCTGAGTGACACGATATCCAAGAACAGCCGTATACATTGTCCCATACAAGATCACCTGAAGCATCCGTTTTCACGAGCAATGCATTACTAGGATCTGTTACTCCAAAGATAATGTAACCACCATCGGTCGTCTGCTGTACACAATGACCTTTCTCGGTACAAGGAAATTTCGTCCACAGGGTATCACCAGCACTATCAAGCCTAATAAGCCAGAGACTATCTTTATTAGTTTCAGGATGTTGACTGAATCCTGTAACGATATAACCCCCGTCAGTTGTTTGTTGCACATAATTAGCTTCATCTGTTTGACCACGATCGAATTTTCTTGTCCAAAGAGTATCACCCAAAGTATCCGTCTTTATAACCCAAAAATCCATAGGAAGGGCAGTGCCAGCAATAATGTAACCATTATCTGCGGTTTGCTGCACGCAATTGCCTTCTAATCCACCATAATCCTTTGTCCATAAAACATCACCGTCTGCATTGGTCTTGATTAATCGTAATTGACCACCAACCCCGCTCAATCCTGTCGTGATGTAACCTCCATCACTGGTCTGTTGGATTGAATATCCATAACTACCACTATAGCTCTTGCGCCAGAGCATATTGCCCAAATAATCCGTTTTTATAATACACCACTCACTAGCCCATTTCCCTGTAATTGCATAACCGCCATCACTAGTTTGACATACTGCTCTCCCCTTATCAGTACCATTGGTACCGTATGTCTTTGCCCAAGTTTGAGAAAACCTAGTTTTAAGTTCTGCATCACTACTTGCACCAAAAAGCATTGGTACAAGTAACAATGTTAGTACTAAAATTATTATCGTTCTCTTCATAATTTCTCCTTAGTCCATACACAAGCCATTCCTTAAAACATCCCTCGCTATCAGGACTTGTTTAATATATCTGCTTATCATCACCTCCTTTCATCAAATCGGTTTGAACATCAAAAATCTTCAAACCCACATCAGTTCGTCACTGCCCAAGTATACTTACAAATATGCGTTTTCTGTAAATCTGCCACCTGCAATAAGTTCTTATTTTACAAGCGTTTACAGGGTATTAGTTCGTTTCTTGACAAAATGTCATATTCATGTTATGATATTTCCGTTATGCTGTCCAAATCATTGAATACACATTCAGAAATCCGACTCAAAGCAGTGAAGGAGTATCTCGCATCAGCTTCCCTGAAAAAGGTTGCAACATCTTTCAATATTCATCCAAGGACACTAAAAAGATGGCTTAGATGGTATAAGGATGGAGGAGAGAAAAATCTAAAAAGACAAAGAAGATATCGAAGGCACTTTAATAGGTTTGATCCTTCGATTGAGAAAAGGATTGTGCTGTTAAAAGAAAGAAAGCCCAGTATCACCATTTCCAATGCCAAAAAGATTCTTGATCGAAAAGGAGTAATAGTATCTAGAAAGGGAATTTGGGGGGTATGGAAGAGATATAACCTGGTAGGTTTTCAAAGGGATGTTTCTCAGCTGGGTGCGGATGTTAAGATAAGCCCGGAGTGCAAAGATGGTTCAAAAAAAGCAGAAAAGGCGCTTAATAGTGGTAATTTAAAAAAGGCAGCACATATATTAAACGCCTTACCGCCATGTGATAATCAGGATATTCTCAGGAAAATCCCTAATAGATTCCTCTCTCTCTCAAGAAAAATCGAAAAACTCGATATCGCATTCGACAAAATTCCATTTCCAGAGGCTATGCGTAAAGCAAAGATTCTTCGCAAAAGGGCTAAGAATAAGAATCTATTTTATACCAGTATTCGTGCCGGCCTCATTGAATTACGTGCAATGACAAGGCTTGGCAACCCTAAAAAACAGCTTATTCTTGTTAAAAAACTGCTGAACAGATTAAAGAAAAAAGATAAGCCGGTCAATGCTGAGCCTTCCTTACATTTCCATCTCCTGTTCAGTAAAGGAAATGCACTGGCAGATATTGGCAGAACCAGACAAGTTCTTCTTTGCTTAAAAAAATGCGAAACTCTCGGTCGTCGTCTAAAAGAGGCACGACATTATGGGAATATCGCTGCGCTCTATTCAACGATTGGATTTCATAAAAAAGCATATTATTGGATAAAAAAAAGTCTTAAATGCACTGAAAATAAATATCGTGGTATTTTATATGAATATTTGGCTGGCAATCTGGTAATGGCTGGAGAGTATGCGGCAGTGAGAAAAGTTCTAAAAGGGATTAAAATAGATAAACCAGGATTTCTGCCTCTTGCCGCGATCATAAATGCTATGTGCTGTCTCGGTGAAGGGAAGATCCTGGATGCGACTCATTATGCTAACCAAGCCCTGCTTACGTCACGCAAAGAAGGAATTCTTGGTTATCTCATCAGTTCATTTTCAATACTTGCTGCCTGTTCATGCGGGATCAATGAAAGGAATAGAGCAATTTCCCAACTCAAGCGATTAATGTACTTAGTTGATAAGTTTGGAATGAAAAACGCCTTTTTCTTCATCAAAGTCCTCTTGGGACACAGTTCCCTACCCCGTGATGCAATCTTAATGCCTGATATCAGACTAGCGCTTCTTTTGCACGGGGCATCAAAATCTCTGAAAATAACAGACTATAGAAAGGCCTATAATTATGCGACCTCTCAGCGACTTATTGGACTGCTTCATCGCATGATTCTTTTCTTTCCAGAGCCAGTGAATGAACTTATTGCTCGAGGCAAACCTACAGGATTACCTAAGGGATTATTAAGACTTCCAATCTTCCAGAAGAATATCCCCGTGTATTATTTGAAATTCTTGGGTCCTGTGCGTTTCTTTCGGAATGGCGTGAAGCTCCGGCGTGATCCCGCACCAATGTCGGCAAGCTTTTTTATTTATTTTAGTTTCAAAAGAAAGATTGGATTGAATTCAATATATAATAACTTCTGGCGTCGCGCCAAGAATCCCAGAGCCTCGCTTTCGCATTTTCTATATGGTCTCAGAAAATATCTTAGATTACCTCCCAACACCATTTTCATAAGAGAAGGTTTTCTGCACTTTAAGGGCTACATCACAACTGATTATCAGGAATTCGAGCAAACATTAGTCCAGGCAAAGGCACTTGAGCGTGCAGGTGAGTGGGCTTTTGCCAGGAAGGAATACCTGCGTGCCTTCAAGTTATTCCGTGGTGAGCCATTCAAGAAAATGTACGATAACTGGTCCGAAAATATGCGCAGGGTGATATTGAATAAATTGGAAACAGAGGCAATCCACTTTGCTGAAAGTTGTTTGGAGCACAATAATAGAAAAGACGCACATAAAGTTCTAAAGATGGTTTCTAAAATAATTCCTAACTCAGACGAAGTAAGAAAGATGCTGAGTGAGTATGGGCGTAACGGTGTATCGGGAAACGGAAATGATCTCTGAAACGGTGAATGGGAAAAAAGGCGAAGCGGTGATTTCCAATTTAGATTTTGGTTTTTGGAATTCATTTAACATTTAAAAAAAATCTGAAGCAGTTACTAATCGTGTTGACAGTTTAGACTCCAAAAAGAGAGTTGCCGAGTCATCAGCAATTGCTCAACGCTTTTTCTACTTTCTCTTTCCAACCTTTAGCACCAAGAGAATCGAATATCTCCAGGGCTTTTTTAAAATACCCTCGATAAATCGCTTTCTCACCTATTGCCAAACCCATCATCCCCAGATAATAATAGGTTCTCCCCACAGTCAACCGCTCACCGATATCCTTGGATATTCTCAATGATTTGGTTAAGTGCTTTTTTGCGCTTTCAAGATCTCCTGTTTCAGTATAATAGCGACCCAATAAGAGGTTAATTATACCTTCAAAACGCCTCGATTTCATTTTCCTTAATAGTGATTGGAGTCTTCTTGCAGGCTTTTTGAATTCCGTAAGTTTTTTCGTCTCCAGACAAAAGCCACATTGACTAATTAGTACATCTCTCAACATGTTCTTCGAATCTGATTCCCTTGCCATTTCGTATGCCTTGTCAATATACGATTTTGCTTTTGCTCTTTTGTTTGCTTTCAAATATAAATCGCCCAAGGATAAGAAATTGCTGAATTCAATAGAGTCCGCTTTTATCGTTTCTGCTAATTCCAGGGAGTCTTCATAATACTTAAGAGCCTTGTCATAGGTTCCTAATTCCAAATGAACGTTGCCTATATTATTAAGTGTTCCTGCCTCACCAACTCTATCTTCTATATTTTTCTTTAGTGTTAATGAATCTTCATAGATTTTTAACGCTTGATTGTTATTTCCCAAATAATTATAAATGGTACCAATGTTGTTTGTTATTCTTGCCTCACCGATTTTGTCTCCAATTTCCTTAAGTATCTTTAGCGAATTTTCATTACATTCCAATGCCTTATCATATCTACCTAAACTGCCATAAAGAACACCCAAAGCCGCTAATGCTCTTGATTCTCCACTCTTATCGCTTATAGAACGCTTCATTTCTAATGAATCCTTTAAAATTCCTAAAGCCTTATCATACTGCCCTAACTGTCTATAAGTAATACCAATATTATTAAGTACTCTCGTTTCATGCATCCTGTCTTCAATTGCCCGATACATTTTTAAAGACCCATCATAATTTTTCAATGCCTTCTTGTACTGTCCCATATACAACTGAGCATTACCAACAGTGTTCAATAATCCCGCGATTTTTTTCTTATCACTCACTGCATTATACATCTTAATGCACTCAGTCGCTTCTGCGATAGCCTTGTGATATTGAGAAATGCTAAGGTAAATTTCAGCCCGACGGGTTTTGATATCTGTCTTTCTTTTCTTGTCTCTTATCCCGCTCGCATATTGTAAGCATTTCTCTAAATCCTTTAGGGCAACCTCACTCTTACCGACTAAATCTAACACATTCACGCGCTTTAGTATACAATCAATCCTCAGTTTCGTGTCCTTTTTATCTTTTGATTTCATTAAAAGATATTCTGCCCAGGTATAATACTGTATTGCACTGGTATTCGCATACTTCGCCCTGGCACTGTCACCAGCCTTAATGCAATATCTCACTCCTTTTTCTTTCTGGGCTCCCTGATAGTAGTGAAATGCCAATTCTTCAAGTACTAAATGCTCTTTGCTTTTATACTGCTCCTCAAGTTTCTCACCAATTTGCCTGTGGAGCATTCTTCCCTTCGCTCCTGCAACATACCTCTTGTATACAGCATTACGGGATATCTCATCCTGAAACTCAAATCGATCTCCACTTTCCTTTATTAACCCCAATCTCTTTGCATCCTCAATCAGTCCGACAACATGTCCTTCATTGTAGCCGGTTATTTCTTTCATTATACCTGTATCAAAGCCACCTATAACACTCGCAAGCTGTAATAACTCCTTTCCTTCGTTGCTCAAACTCTGATACTTCCGGGCAGTAATATCCTCGATACTCTTCGGTATTATTTCTTTATCAGGGTTCTCAAATTGCCAAACATCGCCTATTATCTTCAAGCACCCAATCTGATTTAACCCCTTTAGTATCTCCTCAATGTAGAATGCATTCCCACCACTTTCCCGTTCTATATAACCCACCAATTCCCTTTCCGGGTCTTCGCCGAGTATAGCCTTCATCATTTCGTTGATGTTATTATATGCAAAAGGTCTTAATCCAATCTCTCTAATCTCAGTTTCCCGACTTATATATGAGATGAAATCATCCAAAACCTGAGTCTTCTCTTCCTGACGATAAGTCAATATAAATACTATTGGACTATCCTTCAATGATCTCAATAGGTATTTTATGACCTCGGTCGTCTCCCTGTCTACCCATTGCATATTATCGATCACAATCACCTTCCGGCGCTCACCAATCTCAATTATCCGCTTAATACTTTCATATAACCGATACTTATCCAATACCAATTCTATTTCCTCTATTCTTTCGT
>JBARXC010000204.1:0-2255 GCA_049647125.1 bacterium
CCATGTACCAATGTTGCCCGTAATTGTCGGTGATCGGGCATGTGCGCGGGTCATCTTGGCCCATACGGTTGCACTTTCGCTCGTTGCCCTCCTGCCGGCGCTCTACGGAATGGGTTGGGTTTATCTCGGCTTCGCGATGGCAGGGGGGGGGCTG
Source organism: bacterium (assembly GCA_049647125.1). Lineage (GTDB taxonomy): Bacteria > Hydrothermota > Tepidihabitantia > SM23-42 > SM23-42 > JAUVZL01. The sequence goes on from JBARXC010000204.1 coordinate 155, forward strand.
TTTACCTCCACGAGCATAAGACTTGCGCGCGAGCCCACGAAACGGCGTGCCATACAGAACTTCCTTGCTTCGCTTGCTCAGCTGACTCTGCTCTTGACCGGCATCGGACTCGAACGCCTCATTGCACTGGGGGCCTAATGCGTTTCTTGGTTGCCGTCATCGCCCTTGTCGGTGCCCTTATGGGTTTTAAGGCCGATGCCAGTGCGCAGGACACGGAACGCGCGCAGAAACTTCTAAAGATGTCCGAGGAAGCCAAAGGAAGGGCGCTTCCCGATATTGTCTTCACTGATACAGAAGGACAGACCGTCCGCTTGTCGGACTATCGCGGTAAACCGCTTCTCGTCACGCTCGTCTACACCGGCTGCGTGAATGTCTGTCCAACGCTCATAGAGAACTTGGTACCGGCCGTGGAGGTGGCGAGCGAAGCACTTGGCTCTGACAGCTTCGCAGTCATCACGGTTGGGTTCGATATTCGCCAGGACACGCCGCAAAAGTTGAAGTCGTTTGCCCGGACCCGTGGGGCCGACATGCCGAATTGGAAGTTTCTTGCTGCGGATCAGGTCAGCTTGGATGCGCTGGCACATGCGGTCGGCTTCGGCTTTTTCAGTCGACCGGGCGGGTTTGATCATTTTTCGCAAGTGAGCCTTGTCAATGCTGAGGGTCGGCTTCATGGGCAAGTCTATGGTGCGGTTTTTGACCCTCCAGTTATCGTTGAACCGCTTAAGAATCTGGTCTTCAGGACAAATACCCCCGTTCAATCTCTTGAAAGACTGATCGACCGGGTCAAGTACTACTGCACTGTTTACGATCCGCGCACAGGCCGCTACTACTTCAACTATTCGCTGTTTATCGGCGTGGCCATAGGACTTGCCTGTCTCGGGCTGGTGTTCTTCGCGCTTGTGCGCGAATGGAAAAGAGCCAACGAGAACAGTCCGGGACCTTCGTAATGAGTCACATGCGCCGTGTGCTTCGCCTCGCGTTCGACCACTTGGAGAACGCGCTGGGGCGTTTTTTTCCTGCTCAGTGGAACCCGATTCTCAACCTTGGCGCACTTGGCTTCTTTTTTTATTGGGTGATCACCGCCACAGGCATTTACCTCTATATCTTCTTCGACACCGGTGTTCGCGACGCCTATTCCTCCGTTGAATATATGACCAACGAGCAGTGGTACGCTGCGGGCGTCATGCGCAGCCTGCACCGCTATGCATCTGACGGTCTGGTGATTGTCATGCTGCTCCATCTTGCACGAGAATTCAGCTTGGACCGATATCGCGGGGTGCGTTGGTTCAGCTGGGTGACGGGCGTGCCGGTCCTTATCATGATCTACATTTCGGGGATCACCGGCTATTGGCTCGTGTGGGACAGGCTGGCTCAATATGTTGCAATTGTTTCCACCGAGTGGCTGGACAGGCTTGGCGTGTTTGCCGAGTCCGTTGCGCGCAATTTCCTCCATCCGGGCATGCTCAATGACCGCTTTTTCACGCTTATGATTTTCATCCATATCGCGGTACCACTACTCGCGCTTATTGCGCTGTGGGTTCATTTGCAGCGGGTGATAAAGCCACGGATTAATCCGCCGCGTGGTTTGGCTGTGGGCGTGTTTGTATCAATGCTTGCATTGTCGCTGGCACATCCAGCGGTCAGTCAGGGTCCGGCAAACCTGGCAGAGGTGCCTGGCAAAATTGGTCTCGACTGGTTCTATTTTCCGCTCTATCCGTTGCTCGAGAACTTGCCTGGCATGGTCACGTGGAGCGCCGCCGCAACCTTGACCATCATCATGGTGGTAATGCCGTGGCTGCCCCCTCTGCGGCGTCCACCCCCTGCAGCTGTCAGTCTCGACAACTGCAATGGCTGCATCCGCTGCTTCAATGACTGCCCCTACGGCGCAATAACAATGGTCGCGAGGTCCGACGGACTGCCATACGAGCGCGAGCCCGTTGTCAACGAATCGCTATGCACGTCTTGCGGTATTTGCGCGGGCTCTTGTCCCACATCTATGCCGTTTCGCCGTGGTTCGAAATTGGTTGCGGGGATCGATCTGCCCGACCACAACATGGCAGACCTGCGAACAGCGCTTCATGCCGCCGCCGAAGGATTGACA
>JBARXC010000205.1:0-5806 GCA_049647125.1 bacterium
TGCGTTGATCATATACCAGAGAATCCTCGAAAACAACCACTTCCCAGAACTCTTCGTCCTGCAAAGTATCCCATTGAACTTCAATTTCAAAAGGTAGTGAATCAACATAGAATATGCTGTTATTTGGTGGAGCTATGTGTTGAGGCCCATAAGGGCGCATTCGTAACTCGAGGTGCCATTGTTCAGACCACTCAGTAAACCACGTCCATGCTGAAGAACTTGCTCTGACACGCCAATAATGTTTGCAGATTCTGTTAGTAGTATCAGATACCCAGAGTGTGCAGACATTTGCTGCACAGGTTTTTATAAATGGAGGAAATGTGTCAATTGTGTACTCTACCTGATATCCTCCTGCCTGCTCGACGGTTGTCCATTTCAATTCATAGTAGCTGTCAGCCGGAACGGATTCAAACATGACGACAAAACCATCAACTGAAGAAACAAGCTGTGGTGGATCTGGTGGCGGCACAAGCGTGTCTTCAGGCGGTTTGAATTCATCAGGATCTTTGCACCCGGGCTGCACATAAACTGCAAATGACAGCATATACAGCAATGCTATCTTAACAATTGCGTTCAATATTTTCATGGTTGTTACTTGCTTGTTTCCTCCTCATTAAATAGTATTAGAAAACCGGGTATTGTCAAGTGGAAATTACGCAAAAAGCATTGCTGAAGTGAAAACTGCTTGAAATACTGTGTTTAAAAACTATCCTTACCACCGGTATAGAAGTATAATAGCAAAGTGTGAAAAATCTGTGAAATAGATCGTAGTTTCAGCAAATTGCTAATGTCGTAAAGCGGATTTTCAGCTCTTGATGTTAGAAGATGTGTGATGCTATGCTAATCCGCTCTGTTTGAGAGATCTCGTACAGCAAAGTGCCAATTTTCACTGCTTTTTGGCTTGAGGTGGTGTTATGTTCCAGGCGAAATGAGAGAAAAAGTTCATTTTTTACCATTTCGCCTGGAACAGAACAACACCTCCTCGTAGAGAGAACGCCTAATTAAACCCACAACCATTAAATATCTATTCATGATTCATCCTTCTTATTATTACTTAAATAATCAATTACCTATAATTTATTTCTTAACTTTCTTTTAAAAATATACCCATATCTCAGTAAACCAGGTAAGCATACGATAATCCCGCAGCCATCAACGAAACCTTGAATATCTTCCCCATCCTAATGAATTTTCACGAGCTGTACGGGCATCGTATCTTTCTCTTTGGCTTGGAGGAAGTAAACACCAGGGGAAAGGCCTTTTCCGACCTTGTCGCCCTTATAGGCGCCAACTTGCCTTCCGGTGATGTCGTAGAGAACAAACCACTCGGTCTCGCGTCCAGCTACAGTGGCGAAGGAAGTGAAGGGGTTGGGAACGACAGTAAGAGAGAAGTTAGCCGTTAGTGGATAGAAACGGCCAGAAGATTTTTCCTCTACTCCTATATTCCCATCAGAATCCGTTTTGATGAGGTAAACATCATAGTTCCCTGCGCCGAAGGATTCTGTTAACCCGGTGATGATATATCCTCCATCCGAGGTCTGTTGGACAGAGTGGCCTTCATCCCTGGCCCCTCCTCCATAGGTCCTGGTCCAGAGGGTATCACCTGAGGCATTGGTTTTGATAAGGTAGACATCATACTCACCTGCCCCGAAGGACCCACTATGCCCTGCGATGATGTATCCTCCATCTGTGGTCTGTTTCACAGAATTGCCAAGATCACCACCTGCCCCACCGTATGTTCTCGTCCAGATTGTGTCTCCGGATGCATTCGTCTTGATGAGATAGACGTCTTGATAGTTTGGTGATTCGACGTAAGTGTATCCTGTGATAATATAACCCCCATCCGAAGTCTTTTGCACAGAGTAGCCTTCATCCCAGCTCGTTCCTCCATAGGTCCTGGTCCAGAGGGTATCACCTGAGGCATTGGTCTTGATAAGGTAGACATCATACTCACCTGTCCCGAAGGACCAAGTCCGCCCTGCGATGATATATCCGCCATCCGAGGTCTGCTGGACAGAGTAACCACAGTCATAGCTCGTCCCGCCATAGGTCCTGGTCCAGAGGGTATCACCGGAGGCATTGGTCTTGATAAGGTAGACATCATCCCAGCCTGCTCCGTGGGAGTAAGTGTGTCCTACAATAATGTAGCCGCCATCCGAGGTCTGCTGGACAGATTGGCCACGCGCATACGCGTCGTAGGTGCGGGTCCAGAGGGTATCACCTGAGGCATTGGTCTTGATAAGGTAAACATAGTAAGTTGACCCGTAGGCCGTGTGTCCTGTGATAATGTATCCTGCGTCTGTGGTCTGCTGGACAGCAAAACCCACATCAGAGCCTGTTCCTCCGTAGGTTCTGGTCCAGAGAGTATCCCCAAAGATATTGGTTTTGATGAGATAGACATCCTCGACACCGGCTCCGAAGGAGCTAGTTCGCCCTACGATAATGTAGCCGCCATCCGAAGTCTGCTGCACAGCGTAGCCGTAATCCCAGCCCGTTCCACCATAGGTCCTCATCCATGTCTGCTGAGCATAGGAGAAAGAAAAAAGGAGATGACCGAAGAGTACCGCACTGGCGATTTTCATTACGCTTCGTTTTCGTATTATTGCTGCTGTATTTTTTACATACACCATAAGGCTATTCAGTATTATAAAATATGTCATTCTTGGTTTCATATTTCCTCCTCATATAGATATTATAATAAGCATTGTGTTTGTCTTCTATTTGAAATATGTTAGTAAATCATTACCAGTGTTCCATTTTCTAATGGTTAGTTTTCTCTCTTGACAAATATATTAAATTGTGTATAATGTTTCCGCATATGAATAACATAAGTCCCCAAACCCGGCTGGAAGTTGTTCAACACTACCTTAATAATGGTGATTCATTAAGAAAAACTGCCAAGAAATTCCAGGTTTATTATCCTACAGTTTTCAAATGGGTTAAGTTATATAAAGAACAGGGCGAACAAAGACTTTTATCAAATTATAAACGACCCTGGAATAGAGTAAAAAAGGAATTAGAGGAAAAAATTGCTCTGCTTAAAGAAAAGAATCCTAGTTTAACAGTCAGGGAAACAAAGGAAATACTTGGGAAACAGAAGATGAAAATTTCCATCAAAGGGATTTGGGGAGTATGGAAAAGATATGGTTATGCAGGATTTATAAAGGAGGAATTTGGCCATGATTTTACAGGATATATTGCTTGGTCAAAGGAAGCAAAAAGTAAGTTTGAGGTTGCAAAAAAAGTTTTTGAGAGCGGTAAAATAATAGAATCAGCCAAAATTTTGAATTCAATTCCTTCTTTACCCACCAATAAACTCATTGGTCAGATTTCTGATAAATTATTGAATTGGAAAAGAAAAACAGAAAAAATGTCCTGTTTAATGGGAGAGATCCCGCCACATAGTTATGTAGAGAAGGGAAAAAAATTATATAAGGAGCTGAAGAGAAGAAAATTGTATCATTCAGCACTCAGGATAGGTATTATGGAAATTGTAGCTCTTACCTGGATTGCACCATCTGAAAAAACATTAAAAAAAATAGAAGAAGTTAGGCAAATCATTAATTCTCCCGACGATCACCATACCCCGAATAACCTAAGGAGGACTTCAGAACTTCTATTTGGACCTCGATTCAGCCTCCTTATTGAAGAAGGGATTGAATGTACAAGGCTTATGAAACTGAAGAAGGCTTATGAAATAGCTGAAATCTGCCGCAGATTGTTAAGAACCAGGAAATCAGTTTCTCCTCTTTCAGTACTCCAACTTGGAATTATGTATATGAATTTGGAAGATTATAGAAAGGCAGAAAATCTGATTCTACCATTATTTAAAAAAGTAGATGAAGAAGGAAAAAAGCAATTGAAAGTTCGTCTTGCTAACATATTTGTTACTAAAGGAGACTGGAGAACGGCAAGCAGATTTTCAAGCGATGCAGAATTCGGAGCGTGGAGTTCGCTTTCCGGCAAATATCTTTTTTTCTCAAGATTAGCCTTGATAAAAGGAGATTTACAAAAAGCAATTTCTTTATGTATAGAGATACTTTCACAGTTAAAAGAAGAGAAATTTGAGCAAAGGATATTTAGTGCCGTTTTCACCATTGCAAGTGCATATGCCGGTTTGGGAGAAAGAATCAAAGCGAAAAAAATGCTTACAAAGATCTTACCCTTCTTTAAAAAAAGGAAATTGAAAAAATATATCCATATTATTGAAATTCTCCTTTCTCCAAACAGGTTAAAATTAAAGAATAAAAAATCAAAAGCGAGAAATCAAATTGCTGTTATCAATTTCCTGTCCCCATTTCCTGATTGTCACTTAAACAAAGATCTCCTGCCGTCTGTTAAACTTGTACATCTTATAAGGAATGGGAATTATCTAAAAGCACTTTCTTTCGCAAAGAAAAAATATCTTATGCTACATTTTTATAGATACCTATTTTTCTTTCCTGAAACAATAATCCGTCTTCTCGAGAAAGGTAAATCAACTGGGCTTCCCAGAGTGATATTAAAATTACCTATCTTTAATAAAGAAGTTCCAGTTTATCATATAAAATTTCTCGGCTCTCAAGTAGTTTATAAAAATCAAAAGTATTTAGAGGTAAAATTACCACCCAAGAATACTGCCTTTATAATTCAACTTGCCACCAAGACAGGTGGTCCCGGTGAGAAGATATATCTAAAAGATCTGTATAACAACTTCTGGCCCAGGAGTAAGGGTCCTTCACGCAATTTATCACATCTATTAATGAGAGTTAAAAAGGCTCTAAAGATATCGAGCCATCTTTTAACCATTTCATCGAAAACAGGGTGTCCCTCCATAATAAATGAGGGTATTTATTTTACAACTGATTATCAGGAATTTGAACAAATTCTTGCCCAGGCAAAGGCATTGGAGCGGGTAGGTGAATGGCGTTTTGCCAAAAGGGAATACTTGCGAGCATTTAAATTATTCCGCGGTGAACCATTCAAGAAAATGTACGATAACTGGTCAGAGCAAATGCGCAGGGTGATTCTGGGTAAATTAGAAGATGAGGCAGTGCACTTTGTAAAGAGTTGTTTGGAGCATAAAAATAAAACCGATGCCAGAAAGGTACTGAAAAGGGTTTTAAAAATAATGCCTGATTCAGAAGAAATTACAATATTATTGAAGAGTTTGATTGCTGATTAACTATCTCCACAGAATGAGAGGGGATAGGAGCATTGAATTTTTCTGCCGCCTATCCCCGGTGTTATTATTTTTTACTTTAGCCAGACAATCTTTGTCGCCTCTGTTTTCTTTTCTGCTTCCACCCGAACAAAATAGATCCCTTGTGACATTCCATCAAGTGTAAACTCTATCTTACCGATTCCTTTAATATTGTCATTTTTGATGTTCTTTACTAACCTTCCCGCAATATCATATACACTTATCTTAATCGGCGTCTTTTTCATTAATGAATAACTTACTGCAAAGGGCTCTTGATGAGAAATGGTCGGTGAAATGTTAATCCGGTACCCGGTCGAAATTTCTTGAGTATAACCTTCTTCGATGCCGGTTGGCGGATAATAGATGGCACCTAATGCCCGATTAGAATTATGAGGGTCACCGACAAAACCATCGAATACCAACAACACTTGCGCACCGGTATCCGGGTCTGGAGTGGCGGAAATAAGTTCTACATTAGCTCTTGAGTACTCGCTGTTAACAAACTCAATGCCATTGGTGTCTAAGACTACACCAGCAGGCGATACTCTTGCGCCAAACAAATCGTATTGAGATGACTCCAAACGAGAATCCTGCCAGACGACAAGAAAATCTTTACCATTGAAT
>JBARXC010000206.1:0-4694 GCA_049647125.1 bacterium
CATGACCTCGCCCCTGTCGCCTTCGTCAAACAAAACTTCGCCTGGTTCGAGTTTCTTTTCCATGCCTTCAACCATACATCCTCCTTTTTTCTAATAATTGTACCGAAAAAACGGGTAAAGTCAACACCCTGCCTTCATGGTTATTAAGTTACTAAGTAATTAAGTTATTTAGTTATTTGAAACCGTGCGTAGGGCTCTCTACCGCTGCGAACCTGTCTTGAGCTTTGTCGAAAGAGCAGCCATACGTCCTCCCTACGCCTTACGCTTATTTCCCTCGCCCCTTTGGGGAGAGGGTTAGGGTGAGGGGTTACTGTTCCCTGCGAAGCGAGAATCCCGATTCCTTGATGTTTAATATGAATACGATGAAATCGGGATAATCTATCAGTAATCATAGCCTGCCCCGTAAGATATCAATCATACGGGGTCATTGCGAGCGACTTGCTGTAGCCCTCAGTTATATATCGAAGGGATCGGGGAATCCAGTCCTTTTATGTCCCGGCCTGTCCTCCAACAATTCCCTCGCCCCTTTGGGGAGAGGGTTGGAGAGGGTTAAAGCCTGCCCCGTACTTGATGCGGGGGTGAGGGGTATGTCATTGCGAGCGACCATAGGGAGCGAGGCAATCTCATACCTCGGCGGCTACCCCGCACCTTGTTTAATAATAAGCTTACACAATGCAACTAGGCAGCCTATAAACCCCACATAATGCTCCCTTGTAGTCAAAACAGTTGTAAAGAACAAGATGCGGGGTGCTGAATTTTGGAATTACATCATAATACAGATGCAAGCAAAATTCGCACGCGCCTGAAGGGATTTGAACCCCCAACCTACGGATTCGAAGTCCGTCGCTCTATCCGGTTGAGCTACAGGCGCTTTTTTAGTAAACACTAGGCACTAAGCACTATACACTAGAAGAATATAATAAAGAATACCTAGTAGGTTATTATAGATGATAATGCAGTGTAGTCAATATTGGACGATAGTTTCTAATTTCGAGGGCTGACCCCAAATTTCCTCCGTAAAGGATTTCAGAAAGTACGAGCATCCAGGGCATGTAAAAGATACTGACAAATTATTCAGCGATCTCATGACACTCCACGTTCAGTCCGTATACGTTATGACTTATGGTGATATGCTCTTGCACGATAAAATCGTAACCAAAAAATTCATGAATACAGTGACTTCAGAATTAGAGAGATTAACCAGGCAATATGCAAAAGCAATCAGGAAATATATGGACAGAATTTATGCATTGGATATAAAACACCGCAAAAAGACAAAAAAAAGCACCCCCACCGTTAAGCCAAAAACAAGGAAGAGGCGAAAATAGGTAATTCTACCTGTGCTATTTTAGGTAATTATACGTAATGTGATTTTTTTTATAGTTTTTTTTATCAAACCTATATTAATATGCAAAACTCCTATCAATTAATAAAAGAAGGTGTTGACTTTAGTGTTACTTTTGCTATATTTTCTCATGATTCAAAATTGTGAGTTACATTTTTGGAGAACATAAATTAATAATATGAGATTATGAAGGTAATCCAATTCTTTCTAAATAAAATCATTGCCCCTTTGGTGGTAGGTTTACTATTATTTTTAATTACAGGTGTTCTTTCTCAAATAAATACTGGTAATTACTGGCAATTTTTTGCACGTATCCCGTTAACAGTCTGGATAATCATTGGATTGATTGTATTAATATGGATTATAGTCATTGTGTATCGTAGAAAATTAATCAAACTGGAGAACAAAATTAGTGAATTTAAAGCAGTATCCAAAGTCAAACCGATTGTTAGAAATAATGCTTACTGGTTTTCCAATAAAGATGGGTCAGAAAATGGTCCATTCTGTACTAAATGTTATGATGATGATATAAAACAAATTAGGTTAAACCCTCTAGATCCACCTTATAGCAAGTGTCCAAAATGCAAGAATATCTATCAAACTGGACCTAATATTAAAAGAAAACGCAAAACCTCTAACTTGATAAAATTTCTCAATGAACCGTGATTCTATAAGTCACCTTGGTCCGAAATTCCTTCTCAATCCTCAATAATATGCGTTTAATTACAAATATGTTTATCATAATGGCATTTGATTCTAACCACGAATTTGCCGATGAGCACTACGAAATAGAATATGATAATCATAAGCTAGAACTGAAAGTTCAGCATGGTTTAGTGCATAACTTGGTAACAGAATGTTTAACGAGACGTAAGGATCAAAAAGATGCTTATACTGCTATGTTTTCATTTCTGGGAGAGTTATCATGGTTATATAAAATGAAAATCAACCTACTCGGTTTAAGTGCGAACATTCATGCTCCTAATAAAACAGGATATTGGATTAATAAGACTTCATATAAGAGAGAAAATAAAACTATATTGATTGATTTGCAAATTACTGAGAGTGATGTTCAGAAGCTGGCATTGGGTATTTATCGCGAAGGAATCAGTGCTAATAGTGTTTTCTATAGCTATTTTTGCTATTGTAGAATCATTATGATATTGAATCCTCATCGAAAAGATTTTGCAAATTGGGTAAATAATAATCTAGCGCATTTAAAGAAGGGTGATGGTAAATATATTGCAGATGATTTGAATAAGAATCAAGATATCGACGATGTTGGATTGTATTTGTATGAGAAAGGAAGATGTGCCCTTGCTCACGCTGATCTTAATGTGAATGATCCTGATAAACCTATATTAAAACCGTTCGATTATGAGGATATGGTAAGGGTAATGAAAGAATTAGCATTGGTAAAGGAACTTGCTGAGATATTTATACATAAGGATTTAAAGGTGCTAACTTGGAAAGAAGCCGTAGAAGAATGGAAGAAACGATCCAGGAAAAGTAGTAAATAGACTCCGTTATCCTTTTTGAATTTGTTTTCGTATCAAGCACGTTAGGAAGTGACCTCAACATCACTCCCTTTTCTATTTCTACTTGTTTGTTGTCTATAACATCCTGGTGAGTCGGACTTGACAAACGATGGAAATTCCATAGTGTTTTCAGAGGAGGAAAGTATGAGCATACAAATTGGTCATGTTTTAATATTCGTTGGCGCTCTTTCGTCTGGGCTTGGTGGTGTGTTGCTCTGGCTACAGTCTAACGCTGCCTTAATAAAAGCAAAAGAAGAAATTATTGAAAAAGACGAGTATATATTGTCACATGTAACTGGGGGTAACGGCTTCTGTTATTTAGATATAGGTAGTATTAGTGGTGATGGCAACAGTGGAACATGGGTGGTCAACAATGGGGGTGATTATACTGTTTATGATGTTCAAGTTGATATCATTAATTTGGCAACGATAACTCAAATAACACCTGATTCAACTCTTCAACAGATGCTTTCTATGCGTGATATTGTTGAACTCGGCAATATTCCCCCTCACACGGCACGAATGCTGATAGACCCTATAGATTTAAGCAATCAAGAGGAACTAAAATTCAATATATTCGTGGTAGCACGTAATGGCTTTACTGTCCAGCATTTACGCATGATACGTATTGAAAATAAATGGTTCCATGCCACTAGAGTTCTTAAAAGAAAAGGTGACAGCGATATTACACTATTTGAAGAAGTCGATGACAACTATCCAAAAGATGAAAACGGTAATGTTAATTGGGATTGATAACACCCCTCACCACCTCAAACAGCACCCTCATTCTATCACCTGTTTCTTGTCTATAACATCCTGGTGAATTAGACAATATAAAGGACCTATGGACTAATAATCCTTTGACTTCTTTGTTGAAACTCTCATTATTCAAGATTATCCCTTAGGGATTGCGTTGACTTTTAGATAGATTTTTGTTATTATGAACTGGAGTAGATTTGAAGAAATGGAAGACAGTATTTTTCCTGTTTATATTTTCTTTGTCCCTTTATCTATTGACTTACAAAGGGATCTGTACTGGTGACAATATTTTTCAATATGAGGCCGTACAGAATTTCATTCGCACCGGGAGTTTTTCCTTACCTAGTGATAAATACGACCTTAATAAACAGAAATGGCTACGAGCATGGATGGCAAAAGGAAGAAATGACAAACTTTATTTAACACAATGGCCGGGATTGTCACTAGCTTCGATACCTTTAGGAATAGTTGGTTATGTAATCGAGAATAATATAGAGGTGAGTGAAATACATGATTTAATGGAAAAAGAAAGTGATAAGCGATTCTTTCATTTAAGAAAGCTTCCTTCAGCATTTTTCACAAGTCTAATCAATCCAATTGTGAGTGCGCTTACTGTGGCAATGTTTTTTCTTTGTTGTTTTCAAATTTCTGAATCACACAAGAAGGCTTTGACTGGCACCCTTGTTCTTGGGTTAGGCACAATTATCTGGCCCTATTCCAGCACTTATTGGACTCAACCAATAGTCACCCTCTGTATTTTATCATCATTCTATTTCACACTTATTTCATCACAGAAAAAGAAGTTCATATACCTACTATTTGCAGGGTTATTTGCAGGTTACGCATTTATTACACGATTTGACACTATCATGGTCATTCCATGGTTAATTCTATATGTCATACTTAGCCAATGGACTCTGAAGAAAAATATGGTGAAATCAGTGTTAATATTTGTAATTCCAGTCCTTTTATTCGTGCTCTTACAGATGTTGTGGAACTACTATCGTTTTGGGTCATTTCTGCAAACAGGTGCAATGCATCAAGTCTTATTC
>JBARXC010000207.1:0-8210 GCA_049647125.1 bacterium
CTGCGGCCCCCCGCAAAGGCATGGAAAAGGTCAAACCACCACCTAACATACCCGGTATATTATATTCAGTCACGGTCGGGATATCGATAAACCCCGTCGTATGACACAACTCCCCGATCAGAAAAAACGCAATAATTAACATAACCGCCTCCTAAAAACAGTAGGCACTAAGAACTAAGCACTAGGCAGAAAGAGCTCAATTCCAGGACCAAAGAAACTAAATAGACCAAATAGTCTTAAATGTATAATAGATTATAGTTGGTTAAGACTCAATGTCAATAGGCATTACTGCTAATGAAACAGAATTGGTTATTAAGTAACTAAGCCTGCCCCGTAAAACGAAGTTGTACGGGGTAATTAAGTAATCTGGTATCTTATCTTCGATACTTCGTTTCACCGGTTCATGTTACGTTTCCAGATGATCTTCAAAATCTCTGAACTTTGAAACTTCTAATCTTCTTCTATCCTTCCCTCTGATACACTTCCCACTAATATACTTCTCACAGAAGCTTGATTTATTTCTATATTCGCATATAATTGCCCCATGAATGAAAAATATGATGTCATCGTAATCGGCGCAGGTCCAGGCGGGTATCCATGCGCCATTAGGCTTGGTCAACTTGGGAAAAAAGTGCTAGTCATTGAAGCAAAAGAGCTCGGTGGTCTTTGTCTTAACTGGGGTTGTATCCCGACAAAAGCTCTCTTATATGCTGCAGAAATGACCGACAATTTCAAAAAGGCTAAAAAAATGGGCTTCAAATTGGACATACAGGGCATTGATATCGAGGTATTGCGAACCTGGAAAGAAAGCGTTGTCAAGCGATTGAGATCAGGAGTTGGATTCTTGTTTAAAGCAAACAATGTCGAGTGGAAACATGGTTTTGCTAAAGTAATTTCTGAACATGAAGTAAGTGTTGAAAAAGACGATAAAAAAGAGGTTTTTCAAGCTGACAATATTGTCCTTGCAACAGGTACTGAAGTAACCAGTCTACCAGGCTTGGAATTTGATCATAAACATCTTATTGATACTGACGACGCCCTTGAATTAGCCGAAGTACCTGAAACCCTGTTAGTGATCGGAGCCGGGGCTTCTGGTTTGGAAATGGGTACGATCTATGGACGCATGGGCAGCAAAATCACGGTCGTTGAGTTAATGGAACAAATATTACCGGGTATGGAAAGTGAATTGTGCGGTAGCTTGCACAAAATGCTGCAAAAAAACGGTATGAGTATTTATACGAGCTCGCAGGTTGCTGGATATACAATTAAAGACAATAAATGTCATGTAAAAATAAAACAGCAAGATAAAGAAATCGAAGAAATTTTCGATAAAATACTCGTTACAGTAGGAAGAAAACCATTTAATACCGCATTCAAGGATTGCGGCATTGAAACTGATAATAGAGGTTTTATCAAGGTCAATGAAAAACTTCAGACAAGTATCCCTAATATTTATGCTATCGGTGATATTATCGGTAATCCGCTTCTCGCGCACAAAGCAACAAAGCAGGGCACCACAGTAGCTGAACTGCTGGGTGGAAATAATAAGCACCTTGTCTTAGGAACCATACCATCTTGTGTATTTACAATACCCCCCCTATGTTCAGTCGGTTTAACAGAAAAAGCAGCAATAGACAAAGGTATCAAAGTAAAAATAGGAAGGTCTGCCTATCGGTCATCTGGCAAAGCACTATCTATGAGTGAAATAGAAGGAATTGTTAAGATCATCGGGGATGAAAACGGGAAATTACTTGGTTTGCATATCCTCGGTGCTGAATCTTCGAGCCTGATCGGTGAGGGTATTCTGGCTATTGATAAGGGGATGTCAGTGGCAGACATAGCTGAATCAATTCACCCCCACCCCACATTAACAGAAATTCTCCACGAAGCCGCGGAGAATTTTTACGGAAAAGCAATACACGGCGTGAACAGAGAGTAGTGAGTAAAGCGTAATGCGTAGGGCGTAATGCGTAAAGCGTAGAGAATAAAGAGTAAAGCGTAATGCGTCCCGCTGCTCTTCGAGCTACCCCGCTGTTTACCACTACGGGACAGGCGGGATAAATAGAGAGTAAAGCGCAGAGAGAAAGGACACTAAAAACTAGGCACTAGAAAGAAAAAACGTAGAATGCAATGAGATACCCTGCGCGTCCTCGTTACGCAGGTGAGGGTCGGTCTATTCTGTCATTTTCTTATATGTAGTGTAGATAGGCAACATCATTTTCAATAATTTCTTGGCTTCCAGGCTCCTCTTAATGTACGGATCTTGGATATAGTTAAGGATAATTACAACAAAAATCGCGTCCTTGAATTGCTCAATATAATCATAATTTCCATCATCTTTCCCATCAATGAAGTTCTCTAACCTTTTTATTGATTCGATTATCCTACTGAATGAACCATAATCACCGTTTGTCACAGCCTTCGCTCTTATCCCCTTTAATTCCTGGGATGCCTCTAAAAGTGCGAGTTCAACCTTTATCTCAAAATCATCAAGTATTTTTGTCTTATCCTCAGATGATGGGGAATAAGCACCGATGTCCTTCATATAAAGATGTTCACCCGTTTTTGCCCGTCCGTAAAAATCACCGCATCGGCTAATAAAATTCTTGGTGTCTATTGACAACACTTTAAATAATTCTTCATCCTGCAACCATTTCAGGGCGACTGCAACTTTTATTTTCCTAACTGTTTTATCAAAATAGGTTTCCCCATCGACTTTATCCAAGATTTCAATGATTTTATTGATGTTGCTATTGCTCAACTTGATCGGTTCATATATCGAAACCTCCAGAAGACTATGAAGCTGCTTCAGTATGAAAATAGTCTTCTCCTTTTGCAGTTTAGCATCCAATTTAGGAAAAACCTTTTCAACGAAAAAGTTAACAAGTGCCCTATTGATCTCATATTTTCCGATTGCCAGCTCCTCCTTATCTGTCGCGCTGCGACACCAGTCAGCAAACTGCTCGATATTGGTCTTGCTTATGAAATCCAGGTCATATGGCAGTTCTGTTAATATGGTATCAGGCTGGATCAACCAATGTAATCTCACCAGGACTTCTTCCAAATTCTCTATATGATTCCTACTAGGCCATGCCATTCAATTACCCGTTATACATTTGCCCTGTGTGATTCCCTCCGTCACATATTAATGATACACATTTTCTAAACTTAAGTCTCATTATAATAACAATACACAATCCAACAATAAAGTCAAGAACCTTCTGACATTATCTCGCTTTCGTACGAAAGCGAGATAATGTCAGATTCTACGTTTGATCATCTTAAGTATCTTATCATGGAACGAATTCTGTTTTCTCTTCTTTAGACTATAGTATACGTACCCGGAATTAAAATTCGATTCAAGGAAATCATGTTTTTCCAGAATTTTAAGGTTGCGCGCAGTCGTCTTATAAGGTAGATTGACACGATTGGCAATATCGCCGATTTCCATAGCTTTACCATCCAAGAGAATCCTGAGCATCTTTATGCGATTCTCGTTCGCTGCCACCTTTAACAGTTTCGACAAAAACTCCATCTCTCCTCCACTCTACCTGCATATCTCGCTTTCGTACGAAAGCGAGATATGCAGGCGTATTATATGGCATTATGGAAAAATGTCAAGACAGAGCGGCAAATGGTTCTTTCTCGCTTTCGTGAGAAAGCGGGATATGGAGATATTTAAATGAGTTAGTATTGTGGTACAAATAAGTAGAGTGTTATACAAAGTACTGCGAGTATTAGTTCAGAGCCAAGGATAAAAAGTACAACATCCTTCTCATAAACTTTTTTCTTGCATTTTTTTAAAATACGTATAGCAAGATGGGTTGTATCATATATCCCTTTATAAGGTGGTTCAAAACTCCCATCCGGGTTCACTTTGGCAAAAGCCTCGACTTTCATTCTCTTTCTCAAAGGTAATATAAAATCGAATAAATAAGGGATAAAGAGTATCAAAGCGAATTTTTCAACTCTGCTCAGGATAGCGCATACCGCAATAAAAGCACCGATTGAATAGGTCATCGTATCACCGGGGAATACTTTTGAAGGAAACCAGTTGTATATGATAAACGCAAGCAAAGCAAAAAATCCGATAAAACAAAAGACAATACCAAAGGTTTGCATTTCGAGAATAGACAATACACCAAGGGTTCCAAGAATGATCATGCCCATGCCGGCTTCCAGACCATTATACCCGGCGAGCATATTAAAGGCATTAGATGCACCGACAATCGCCAGAGTAACAAATAAAAGTGGTACGATAATTCCCATGTCCTGGATCCCGATAAAAGGAATATCAATCGTCGTGCGGTTGAAATTCACTAAGAGAAATGGGATTGCTGCAGGAAGTGTCATTAAAGGCTTTTGCCATTGTTTCAAGCCGACCTTCCAGCCTCTAAAATCATCCATGACACCGATTATAGCAACACAGAGAATGGAGCCTATCGAACCGATAACAAACATCATTGCTTGTTGATTTTCCATGAGGAAAACCTGAACACCGGCATAGAATAATAAAGCAAAAATGATCGCACTGATTATTATTAAACCACCGGCTTCTGGTATTTCGGTCTTATCGACCTTATGCATATCCTGCCCTGTGATCTTTAATGTCCTGGCATACTTGATCCATTCAGGTATTAAAAAAAATGTCACCCCAAAAGAGATGACAAAAGCAACAATACTAAGAATTATTTCATTAATACTCATATCATATTTGTTTTCTTAAGATTTTTGGGCAGGTCTTTGATCCTTGCCGGTACGCCTATCGCCAAAGTCCAGGCAGGTACTGCTTTGGTCACTACTGAACCAGCTGCAACTATTGCACCTTCACCAATTTCTATGCCGGGCAGTACAGTTGAACCAGCACCGATCGTTGCACTCTTCCTTAATATTGGTCCAACAAGTTTCGCAGTTACGCGCACCGGGTATTTATCATTAGTGAATACTGCGTTCGGTCCGATGAAAACAAGATCTTCAATTATAGTATTTGTCGGTAAATATACCATGGATTGGATATTAATATGGGACCCAAGGGTTGTTGCATTATCAATTACAGAATTAGTGCCGATCGAAACATTATTACCTATCTTGATATTTTCACGGATCATTACATTATGCCCGGTCTGAAAATCACTGCCGATAATAACATCACAATATATGACCGTACCGCTTCTCAGAACCGCGTTATCACCGATTATGGTTTCGGGCCACTCACTTTCATCAGTCTTTAAAAAAGTTCGTGATGGTAACCCCAGGATCACACCTTCCTGGATAACGATGTTCTCACCGAGCCTAACGTTCTTGTGTACCATTATATTTTGGACTGATTCCTCTCGGCAGATCTTATAGCACGCAAAGCTATAGTCAATGCGTCAAGGCCTTCGGGAGCAGAAACAACGTTCTTTTTATTGTTTCTTAGATGTTCGATGAAGCTCTCAATTTCCAGTTTCAAGGGTTCTTCACCGGCGAGATTCAATTCTTCAGTATCGGGTTTGCTGAAATTAACGATATAATCGCCGTATGAATCGAATTTCGTGCGGTATCTTGATTTATAAATACGTATCGTCTGGGTAAGATAATTCAATTCAGCATAACCTTTTGTCCCGGTCAGTGCTAATTCTCGCACTTTCACAGGTGTGATCCAGTTAACCTGGATATTTACATCTATTCCGTTATAACCAAGGAGAATATCTGCATAATCGAACCTCTTGCTGTTCAACGCCTTGCCGGCACGTGCATTTACCGTAGTAGCTTTCATACCCAATAGGTAATTACAGATATCGATATCATGGACGGCAAGATCGATTATCACATCAGTATCCTGTATTTGCGATGGGAACAAACCTACTCTTTTAGAACTTATCGATATTATCTTGCCGAATTTGCCGCTGGTAATGTATTTCTTAAGTTTTTGAATGACCGGATTAAAACGCTCAATATGACCTACACAAACCGGGACACGATGTTTTTTACCACTATTAATTATCTCATGTGCTGATTTCACTGAATCAGCAATGGGTTTCTCGATCAAGACAGCAATACCCTCATTGATACATGCAATAGCAAGTTTCTTGTGCAGAGAAGTTGGTACTGCAATACTGACCGCATTTAATTTTTCTTTCTTAAGAAGCTGAATAAAATTTCGATAATAATTGCATTTGAACTTATTGGCGATCGCTTTGCCTATCCTGGCATTAGAATCAACGACCGCAGCGAGTCTAACATTGGGCAATTCCGAGTAAACACGAGCATGGTGTTTACCCATGTTACCAACTCCGATCACCGCTACATTGAGTTCAGCTTTTCTGGTCATGTACATTTCCCCTTAAAAGTCGATAAATACATCATATTATAAATAAAGTTCCAGCTCAAACAGCAAAAAAAAATACTCAATGCTCACTGAGTATAAACACCTACACTTAATTCTATACAGTTTTATTGTTTTGTCAACGCATTAGTTGGTTTATCCTCCCCGACTTGCCTGTCCCGTAGATCATAGCTTGTACGGGAATCGAGGAATCTAGTAACACCGCTAACTTCTGGATTATCCAATCAAGTTGGATAATGACAGAATAGTTACACAAACGTGTCGGAATCATTCCCCGATTCCTACACGGTCATTCCCCGACTCCTACACGGTCATTCCCCGACTCGATCGGGGAATCTATCTTTCTTTTCGCCTCATATTCTCCGATATTAATATAATCTGGATTATATTAATCTAAATTATGCAAATGCAAAGCAACAAATCTACTACTGATATCTACAAGTTTTTCTTAAGATAATCCTTTGTCCGTGATATATCAGCGTTTGTTTTGCAGAATATTTCGATTACTGTATTGTAAAGTCTCTTTTTTTACAGCTTTATCCTCTACAGCAACAAGTAAGAGGCGTGAATATCAACATATCCTTTTCTTTTATCGTTTTCCTAAAAGTATGCCAATTCAGTATCTTAGCCATATTGCTAATTTAGTAAATTCATAATCCATAATTCATCAAGTAGCTATCCAGATCAATCCGCCGAAGGTCTCAACACGAAAATAGGGAAAATTGTTAACGCACTCAATTATTTTTGCACTCAGTGTCAGTTTCTCGTTTCAGATAATATACACTTATTGTATATTATCTGAAACATAAACCAAAACGATGCCAGAGGTATTCTTATTTCGGTTAAAGGTCCACAGAGCCTGTCAATACTTCTGAAATAAATTCATTGTTTTCTTTTATAAGTTTATCTATTTCTTCCTGTGTGTATACAAGCATGTTTATATCGAAAGGTATCGATACATAAAACTCAATATATTTATCGCGCCGGAATAAAAATGGCACATCTGTATGCTCAATAATTAGCAATAAGTCTATGTCACTTTCTGGCGTGTAGTTACCCTGAGCAAAGGATCCGAAAAGAAGTATTTTCCTTACTGCAGAATCCATCTTTTTTACAGTCCCGCAGATTCTCTGAAGTTTCTTGAGTAGTGCCTTGTAATTAACCGATGATACTCGAACAGAACCGTATGATTTTTCTTGCAGCATTATAAGCCTCCCGCGCAATCTTTCGGTCAAAAAAATCCATAGGACTTCCCTCAGGAAATCCATTCGGATAACGGCTTTCGATATAATAACGATCAAGTATCCTGGCTGAATTCATCAGTTCTTCAGAAGCTTTGTATTTACCGGTCAAACCGCTGAGTAATCTGGTAACTGCATGACCACGAACACTCTTATTTATATAATGATATACTGCTTTTACTGCTTTCTCTGCTGCTTGCTGAGCAGTAAAAGAACACCACTCGTAATACTCATTATCAAGGTCAAGTTTTGCCTTCTTAAGGTCACGCCTGGCTTGTTTTAACCAATCCGCACTTCTTTCCATGACGTACTATATATTACAAATCCACACAAGTCAAGTAACATAACAGATAATATAAATATCTTAGACGTTTTACTCTGATATCCTCAACTGATAATACGCCAGTCTTAAAATTTTGAATTACCTGTTTCATTGGTTAGATCTCCTCTGCTCAAGCCAACCAAAAACCGGGAATGGTTGAGATACGACCCTTTTTGAAACCACCAAGATGAACAATATATCCGTTTTGAACCTTGTATCTTCTCATATAATTTGCGAGCCCACGATGGAAACGACCACGGGTTTTAACCTCAATCGGAATCATGCTCTTACCCCTTTTATATATAAAGTCTACTTCTGT
>JBARXC010000208.1:0-8051 GCA_049647125.1 bacterium
ACGCAGCATTGGGCGCTTTGAAAGGATCGCAGGATTGTGTTAGAAATTTTAGAGAAAAGTACTTACGAGCACGCGATTTAATGTGCGAACGGTTAGATAAGCTCAGTCATGTGTTTGAATATCAAAAGCCAGGTGGTTCGTATCTTATGTTCCCAAAGATAATATTGAAACAAGGTGAAGACTCAAAGACATTTTGTGAGAAACTATTAAAAGAAGCAAAGGTATCGACAACACCGGGAAATGATTTCGGTCCGACTGGTCAGGGACATTTAAGATTATCATTCTGCGTTTCAGAAAACATGATAAAAACAGCTTTTGATAGAATGGAGGCATATTTTAAGGTTTAGCAATTTGAATGATTCCTAAACCTTAAAATATTGGATTCAGACAGATGAATGCGGATGCATACGGATATATAAGTTTTGTAAATAAAAGGAGAAAAAAATGAGTAATATTATTAAAATTGGGATAATTATCTGTAATCGTTACCACACGTGCGCCGGGGGCAAATGTCTAAGGTCACTGTATAACCGGGAGGGTGCATTCAGTATATACAAAGATAAAGAAGTACAATTGGTTGGATATACTACCTGTGATGGTTGTCCTGGTGGAAATGTTGAATATGCACCCGCAGAAATGAAGAAAAACAATGCTGAGGTAATTCATCTTGCAACCGGATTGGTAGTAGGTTATCCACCATGCCCGCGCATTACCCAATTTCGTGATTTTATCCAGGAGAAATATAATATGGAAGTTGTTATCGGAACTCACCCAATTCCTCAAAAATACTATATTACACATACCGCATTACATACGTGGGAATCTCCATTATGGAAGGAATTAATTGAACCTACATTAGTTGATGAGAAGACCCGCCTGGCATATGACTAGTCAATTATTTTTGCGACATATGAAATTTTTACTTTCGTATTTTCTGCAATTTGCCAGTACTGTGGTTTGGATTGTACTACATTCTTAAAGGAAATAATATTCCCTTTTAGGATTTTATCGAATTCACTATTTGTTGGACATTTTAATTTATTGAACCGCACCAACTCAACTCTACCTGTTGGTGTACACAGAAAGCATCTTTTCTTGCCTTTTTCCTTGAGGAGGTCGCTAATAACGAGGAAGGTATTGGTATCGGGCTTGGGAAACTTTTTCTGAGCGATTACCAGGTAAGAAAATTTCAGTCGCTTGATTTCCCGATTCAAACCCTGATTTAAAATCTTTAGGTAATCCGGTGGCTGCCAGGATATTGACTGGTGGCACCAGTCCTTTTGTTTTCGGATGTCAATGAGCGGGCAGTTTTCAGAATGGAGGCACGGCAGGAGCACCTGTCCTTTTTGTCGACTTATAATATCGTCACGCAGGGTCATGAGCCGCCGGGACAGGTTTTTTGTTGCGGGCTCGAGCACTATTATCACACCATTAGCAGCACAGCTTTTCAAGAGACGCTCAATGAAATTCACTGGTATTGCTTCATCGGTGAACATCTCGGTTAGGGAATTTGCCAATATGACGATATCGTATTTAGCTACTTTTTTTTTCAAAAGACCATGCGACATATCTTGTTGCTGAAGTCTGATTTGAACGCGCTCGTCGACAGTTTTTAACCATTGCATCATGTGCTTGCATTTCCTGAGTATGTGAGGGGATGTGTCAAAACCTGTAAACTTGGGTGTTTCAAACTCCTGTAGCCCGTAATAGATGCCGAGCATCCCAGCTCCTTCACCGCAACCGATATCGCAAATCCTGAGTTCGTTTAGATGCTCAAACACTTGAGGATAGAGGTATTTTAGTTGCAGAACCACGGCTCTTACTTTCATGAGATTTAGGGGAAAATTATACGCGAAATAAGCATCACTATACTTAATTTCACTCGGTGATGACTCCGCAAAATCATCAGCGAGTTTGTACATCTGGTTTCTGATGCGGTTGAGTTTTTTGTTATGGACACGTATAGATTTCCAGTTTAGATCAGGCATGCCGATCAATTCGAGAATTTTATGCTCAATTTCTTCAGGTAATCTCATGTCGTGCTAAGTATAAGCCATAAGAGTTTTTTTTCAAGATATTCTTCTTCTTAATATTATATTGTAATTATTCTTGCCCCGGATTCTTTTAAAATATCGCGGGTGTGGTTATCTGAGGTCAGGTAAATTACCTGATTACCATCTTTGATAAATTTCTTTAAAAGATCGACAAGTTTCTGCCGGCGCGCCCAATCGGCAAAGATAAAGGCGTCATCCAGGATTAAAAAACTACCTTTGGGAAAGAGGTGTTTTAGTGCTGCTAATCTGAAGCATAAAAAGAGCTGGTCCTTTGCACCGCTGCTCAGGTCATCAGCGCTAAATTCTCCACCGCTTTTTTCCTTTACAACAAAATTTTTGTTTTTGATTTCTACTTCATCATAACGCTCTGTAACAAATTCAAAATATTCGCTCAGGCTATCATTGCCGGTAATGATATCATTGATAAATTCGTCCAGTTCGCTGCTCATTTTTTTGAATATCTCACGTACGGTCAGTGCTGCTTTTTTTTCCATGGTGTAATTTTCCAATCTTTTTTGTAAACGATCATATTGAATAAATGCAGAGCGGTCATCAGTAATATTGAATTTAGTTTGCTCTACCTCTTTGAAGATCTTGATTTCCCTTGTTAATTCATTGATTCTTTCCTGTATCTTTTGCGCCTCATTCTTTAAATCTTTTTCTGAAATGATGTCCGGTTCTTTTTCCGGGCGCTTTGTTCTCATCTCCCTTATTATTCTTTCCCATTTTTTATCGTCTCTTTCAGAGAGCATGCCGGAAATTTTTCCATCCAGTTTACTGAGTTCTGTATCAATTTTTCTTTTTGTGTCTATTTTCTTTTTTAGATCGGATAATTCAGCAATGCCTGTTTTGTTTCGTAAATCGGAAGTTTCCTTTTCAATACTTGTAACTGTTTCTTCTTTTGAAAGATGATCGATGAGTTTTATTTTTTCGGTTAATAACGTTTGCTTTTCAATTGTCATTTTTTCCATTGTTTCAATTTTATAAGATAGTTCAGTAAAACTGGATATATCCGGGAATAGTTTTTGTGCTTTAGTTAACCACTTATTTTTTTCAGCAAGCTTTTTTCTAACTTTTTTTCTTTTATACAAAAAGTAAATAAATAATGCACAACTAAATATAAGAATTCCGGCAGCCGGAATTTTGGGAATAGTTAAGAAAAAAGAAAGAATAAAGATTATTGTTGCCGCCGATACAAACAAAAGAGGAAAGATGATTGGTGGTACTTTCACCTCTACTTGCGTTTTAGCAATGCGTGATTTGAAATCTTCAAGCTCAATAATCTTTTCCTTATTTTTTAATTCACTAATTTCCCTTTCCAGGTCTTTTATCTCTACCTTCACTTCTTTAAGCTTGTTCTCATCTTTTAATCGCGATTTCTTTTCGGCTTCTAATCCCTGCCACTGTGTTACATAATCATATTTATATCGTGCATATTCCTGAAGATGCGTTTTCTTTTCCATGTAAGCATTATATAGATTCGAGATCTCTTGATAATTTTTGTAGTTTTTGTAATCTACAATATGTTTTAAGTCTTTTTTTAATTTGTCATTTTTTTCTGAAAGATGTGCCAGTTCCGTTGCTTTCTTTTCTATTTCGCCGATGCTTTCTAGATACATACCCAGTTCATCTTTACGTCTTTGTTCACTTGCAATAAGAGTCTGTTTTTCCTTTTTCCACTCTGCTTTCCTTGGGCTTAGACCTACTGCCTCAAATATTTTGTCATCCAACTTTGTAAGAGGCACACCTTTTCCAACCCTACTGAGTAATGCCTTAATTCCATCCCAGAAACTTGCTTCACCTTTTGAATCATAAATTGAAGATTCTGATGCCTGCACATACAGGAGATTGGCAATATCACCTGAAGGCAGTTCAATATTTTTCTTTTTTGCAGGGAGTGTATATAAGATTTCGTCTTCTTCTATTTGGACGATTGTATTTTCTGGCTTGCCGTATCTCAAAGGTGTAGGGCTTCTTTTGAATAAAACATAAGTCAAAGCCTCAACAATTGCGGTTTTGCCTGATTCGTTTAATCCGAATATAAATTCAAAGTTTTCTGGGGTAATGGTAAGATTTTTTATTGGACCATAGTCCTGAATAGTAATTTTCTTTATTCTCATTTCAAAATATCACTGAAAATTGGAAAGGCGATTTCGAAAACTTTAATCCGCAATCTATTATCTAACTCCATGGTCTTTTGCACGAAGTTTTTGACCATTCGATTTTGTATAATGTGATCCCATGACTGAATATCAATTGCCATCTTCATGTTTTCAAATTTCTTAGTAAATTTTTTATTTATTTCATCAATTTTATTTTTAAAGTCCTTATCTTTTTCTCCAATAAATCCATTTATAATAATGTTGGGCATAATATTGGTAACATCAAGATTTGCTAAGTGGGATTCGATTTCGTTTAAAATTTCTTCTTCATTTCCAGGAAAAACAAACAGCTCTTTTCTTAACCAGTAGGGTGAAATATCGACTTGTAGCCGTTCTATTTTGAGATTTTTTTTATCAATATTAATTAAATAAAAATGTCTTTTATCTTCACATTTTGTATCAAAGGCAATTGGAGAACCAGGATATACAACCTTTGTGTTTTTATAATCTCTTTCAATACTACGGGAATGCAAATGTCCCATTGCTGTATAACGTGCCAAATTCTCCAGATTTGCCCGATAGATAGGCATGTATTCTGTTTCTTTATCATCGAGCATAGAAAAGATAAACGAACTGTCATACAAAGTACCATGCGCAATTAAAATGTCAATTTCACCATGGGTGTTTTTCACACATTCACTAAATTTTTTGTTTTGGTATGGAATACCACAGACCGTGAGTCCATTAAGCTCAATGATTTCAAAAGGCGTTTTAGTCAATTGAATGACATTTTTACCGTAGTCATAATCATGACTAAAAGACTTGGCATCATGGTTACCCGGGATGATAAGGAACTTGGCTCTTGTTTTTTCAAAAATCTTCTTTGTTTCAGAGCGCAGAACAGAAGCATCGGCATCTGACTCAAACAGATCGCCAGCAATGATGAAATAATCGATTTCGAGCGCAGTACCTTTATCAATCAGCCATTGCAAAACATCAATCCGTTTTGTATCGCCTTTTCTGAGGTGAATATCAGCGGTATGTAGAATTTTCATGGCTTAATTATAGGTATATTTGTCGACAAATCAATACTTGACAAGATGAGCATTATGGTATATAGTATATTAGTACTGTGGATATATATTGTGGATATATATTAAGGTAGGGTATTGTTTTTAGATTTAAGTCTCGGTCGAGCCTTTATACTGGTTATTTATTAGCTGGACAACAGGACTTTAAGGAGATCTGATGAAGAAACTATTAGTTGTTTTGTGTCTTGCCATTGCACTGGGTTTTACTCAAGATATGGTGGTGCGGGTATACGTATCTTCGTGGTCTGATCTGGCGCGCATATCACCCAAATATAACCTGGATGTTGCGGCGGGTCGATACAGTGAATGGTATGATCTGGTGGTTGACCAACGAGGTTTAGAACAGGTCAAAGCTTCAGGCCTGCCCTATGAAATCACGATATACAGCCTTGAATTTGAAAAGAATAAATATCGAGGTTCTTATTGCTCATATGACGAGATGACTGATTCTCTCAGGGGTATGGCAGCCAGTTACCCAAGCATCTGCAAAATCGACTCGTTGCCAAACACGACTTACCTTGGTAGATGGATCTACGGCATTAAGATATCAGACAATGTGAATATCGAAGAGGATGAACCCAAATTTACACTTGACGGTGCTCATCATTCACGCGAATGGGCTACGCCCCAGGCAGTTTTATTTTTTGCTGATTCAATGATTGTCTCTTATGGTAATGTCCCGGAGATTACAGAGATCGTTAATACGACGGAGATATATTGTTGGCCCGTGATCAATGTCGATGGCTATGATTATGACTACCCTGGTCAGAACATGTGGCGCAAGAATCGCGAACCATTTGGCGGTGGTATTGGCACTGATCCGAATCGTAATTATGGCGGCGGAGTTTGTGGCGATGTTGATGGTTACTGGGGAGCAGCTGACGAAGGACAGCTCAGTCACAATCCTGCTACATCTTCACAGACATTCTGCGGTGCATTTGCCTATTCAGGTGATGAGATATGGGCATACGCCGCGTTCATTCGCGCGCACGGTATCTCCACTGGCTTTTCCTTGCACAGTTATGGCGAACAGGTAATGTACCCGTGGGGATATAAGGGTTCGGGCACGCTAGATTCGACACTCTACGATTCAAAAGGCGTATATATGGCGGGTATGATGAATCGGATTGGCGGTGGTACTTATACGCCTGGACAGTCTTATTATAATCCTTATCCGACCTGTGGTAATACAAGGGATTGGGTTTATGGGTATAATAAATGGCTGGCCGGATTATCAGCACTCTTCTATGGTGCTGAGATAGGTACTTCATTTTATCAAAGCACCAGTCAGTTGGATTTCATCTCTCGTCAGGTCTTCAAATCATCAAAATATCTCGCGGGTTTTTCTGATTCCTTAATCCTTATCAAAGACGGTTTTGTGGCGCCGCCGATCATTTATCCGTTGGGCACAGTAGGAGCTAATTTCACAATATATTGGCATGCCTTGAACAGCTTTGACAATCATCCTACTCACTGGGAGCTCGTTGAACTGTCAAATCCAACAGTGATTGAGGATAATCTGGAATCAGGGACAAGTCGTTGGATACTTGAGGGCTTTACCCTTTCCACAAGTCAATCTCATTCCAGCTCACATAGTTTTTTTTCTGGTAACGTAAACAACATGAACCACGCGGTCCGCGCGCTCCATCCTTATTTAGTGGAGACTGGTGATTCACTGACATTCTGGTGTTGGTATAGTCTTGAAACAAATTATGACGTTGCGGTTGCTGAAGTTTCGGAGAACACGAAAGAATGGTTCTGCATGGATGACCGGTATAATGCGAATTCAAGTGGCTGGATTAGGAAAGCGTATTCGCTCCAAGATTGGGTAGGCAAATCTGTTTATTTCAGGTTCCGTTGCATGACTGATGGCAATACCCTGCAAAGTGGTTTTTATGTTGACGATATATCCCCGGTTTGCTTATTTGCTGACGTAAATACAGTTTCTTCGAGCATTACTGATACATCTTACTCGTTTACTGATCATGCTGAAGGCGAGTACTATTTCTATGCAAGAGGGACCAATGCGGCGTATGGTTGGGGAGATTATTCCTGCCTGGAGAAAGTTGACATCGTCATTGGTATCAACGAGTCGCCGAGTCAGACTATCGAGCCCCGGGCAATTACTTTGTCTATAAACCCTAATCCATTTAGAAAGATTACAAGTATTAGATTTAGCACAGGGCATAGGGCAGAGGGCATGGAGTTGAAGATTTATAATGCAAGTGGAAGGTTGATTAGACAATGGAACTATTCGACTATAAGACAATCCGATCAAGTCATCTGGGACGGTACAGATCATTTTGGTCGTTTGGTCCCTGCCGGTACTTATTTTGTTTCGTTGGAATCGACCGATGTAAAATATTGGGAAAAGGTTGTTCTACTGAAGTAATATTCTATTTAGCGCATCGGTCTTTGAATGTTTTAGTCGTAATAAAGGAGTTGGATGAAAAAATCTTTCATCATATTGCTTTTGATCATTACTTATATTGCAGCATATTCTGGTGAAACAATAAGACTCGTTATGATCGATCTTCCTGACCATGATGAAGTTTATAGATTGAGGCAGTTCGATATAACATTGATCGATGCTGGTCAAGATTTTGCCAAAGTCCTTGTTACAGATAAGAAAATTGCCGAATTGGAAAATGCCGGATACAAGGTCACTGTACTCATTGAAGATTACCAGGCATATATGGATGAAATATTCAATAGGGGTTTTTACCACACCTATGATCAGGTTTATTTAGTACTTGATTCATTCGTAACAAATTACCCGAGCATATGCCGGCTCGATACGATCG
>JBARXC010000209.1:0-6422 GCA_049647125.1 bacterium
CGGACTACGGATCCGATTCAGTCATTTTTGAGAACTTCTGCAATTCCATCAGAAATAACAGACAGTCAATAAACACAAAGCTCCGCACCATTCTGACCTTTAGGGGATTTTCCGAATCATACCATATTTACAGGTTTAGTAAGAGCACAAAAAGAGCACACTTAAGGTCGGCAGTGTATTCTGCCGACCTTAAGTGAATAAAGGAGACATATATTATGAGTAAAAGATATAGACTTACCAAAGAAACACTGGGGGACGTGTTTGGAAATAAGATTATCGAGGTGGATACACTCAACCTGGTTGGCTATATTTTACAAGAAGTAAGAGACCCCATTACTGGCAACCGTCGTTACAAGAAAGTACCCCATACATACTTTGACGAAAAATGGGAAGCACACAATTTATGGGATCCGCCTTTGCCTATATTGAAACGAGACATGGATTTAACACATCCACCTGGTAGGTATGTCATTAAAGTTGTGAATGCTTACAATAAATCAATAAGTTATGGATCGATAACATTCTACAACGAAGGTGAAGATTATCTGTTCTTTGAAGAAACTCAGAGCCGAGGTTAGATATTTGAGGGAGGTGATTGCAAAAAAAGTGCGATAAGATTCAGGGTCTAAATAACGTGACAATGTGAAGCAGTCCTCGCCAGAAGGGCAGACTTGATTGTTGCAAGTTGCATCTTTCCTGGAAAATATCGATGCCTATCTGAAGAATACCGGCTATATCTTTAGCACCGAGTGTCTAAACTATGCTATAACCATAAAATAATCTGTAAAGAGCCGTTTTCTACGCTAAATTCACTGTTTCAGCAATAATATATTAGATGGTCAGTAAGAGACACTTGTAGCGTCCCTGCGACAGCGTGTATCCGCATTGTACTAAAGATGCTATAGGGTTTTCAGTGAACCATCGTGTTAGCTCTGTTTTTTCACAAATTGTCAAAAAAATGTTTCATTTCGTCAAAATCCCTGATTGCCAAAACTTTGACATTGTATTTAGTATGATAATCCAGTTCTTTAATAATGTGTCTCATATATCTATCAGTAATAATAAGATCAAAAAAAGGCAAACAATTTGATATTTGCTCTATGTCCATTGTGTGTCCTGATTTTATGGGGTCGATGCTGGTTAGAATTTTCGCATAAAGGTGGCATACTGTTTCAATCTTCGGTATCTGCTTGAAGTACTCAGAGGTAAAAAACTGAATCAATCCATTCAGACCCGGAGGTTGTCCATTATGATTGTTCCATAACCTCTCATAATTTATTATTTTCGGTGGAGCTTGAAGATCTAATAAATCCACCTTTTGTTCTTTTGGTTTTGATATAAATCTCCTCAAAAGTATTAAATATGCATCAATTGTGCCTTTGTATTCTATTGCCAATTGTTGTTCAAAGGTAACACCATCGGCAAGTTTATGTTGTCTGCCAGTTTTCATTTCTGTTAGGGACCTTTTCCTACTCGCCTTCCAATGTTTAATAACTGCCTTCGAAGGTAGAAAGCGAACACTGATAATGAATTCCTTAGCAAGTGCTCTTTCTAAACCAATCAATGGATCGTTATTAAATAGATCTTTATAACTAAGTTCTATTCTTGTATCCTTATTGATATAGCCTTCAATGAATCTGCTTGTCCAGAGCTCTTCAACCGTATCTCTATGTTTCATTTTAACACCCAAGGAAAGGTCGGTTTGTATTTTCCCACATTCTTTTTCCAGGCGTTCACCAATCTCATATTCTTCTTTTTGATCCGCTTCTGGACACAATAGTTTCTTATCATTGGTTGCATATCTAATATTATCATAAAGATATTGAACTTGCTGTTTTTCCAATTGGTCAATTTTCTCACCCACCTTCCATTTGGCCATTTTGATGACTATAGATGCATCTACCCAAATTAAGGGAATTGGCGACTTCACAATCTTTACATCAGGTTTCATTTCTCTTATCCCGACATATTATTATAGATTTTGTATCAATTGAATCACGGGGCGACAAAAAATCCCAAGACAGGGATATTTCTGGGAAACAGACAAGAATACTTACAGTTCTTTCAGCTATTTCAGTTTGACTATCTTACGCACGATTCGCGGTGTGCCGACCCTTTCAGGAGCAATTCCGTTTAAACATACAAAGTAAACTCCTGCAGGGATATGACAATCATCCTTGTTGCCGGAAGGCCACCTCATCTTCTTTGTTGACAAGCAATCCGAAGAACTAAGTTCCTGAACAAGCCTTCCGCTTATGTCATAGATTCGCAACGAATAACCTTGGATAGAGTGTTCATCGGAAAGATACCATATTATATTTGTATTTACTGAAAAGGGGTTTGGTGAGATGCTGAATCGAGGACAAGTAGTCGGTAGCTCAACATGGTTCGTTTTCTCCCCTATTCCCACAAAACTTCCTTTCGCATATTTGATATAATATACATTGCTCCGCCGACATTGATAACATACGTGAGGTTGGTTGTTGCTATCAACTGAAAGGGAAATATCTACGGATGCAGTTGTTGTATAGGTATCTGGTTCTACAGGCCCACATAGATTCCAAATACTGTCTCGGAAGCAATAGTAAGGACGGTTAGGCATATCTGGGAGATAGGCAATTTGAGGATTATCATATTCGTCCAATTCAAGATGGATCTCAACACCAGAATATCCAATGAGAGTTATGTAATCCGAGTAGTGAGAGAGACTATCCCACCAGGTGTAAGTAAGTATACCACCATAGTTGTGAGCAATGCATGGATAGTCTGCACTATCCAACTCCAAAGATAATGGAAATCCAAGTGAAGGACAACACAAGGTATCAATGACTGTCCAAGTGTGTATACTGTCTTCGTATTTCATATACTTTAGTGTATCATATATGCTGCCGTGCATTCGGACGAAAGCGATATGAGGAGTGTTGTTACTGTCAAATCTCAAGGAGGGATTGAGGTCAGATGGCGCAGGTCCAGTCCATGATGTATCATAAGTTACTATTGATGTGTCCCATTGTGAACCGTCAAAATAGGCATATTTGATGTAGTGTAACGAATCAGTAGTATTCCAAGCTATGTATGCCAAACCTGGCAACGTTAGCGTATCAAGATCAATCGAAGAATTGAACATATAATAATAGCTACCTAAAAACCCACTGCTTGAATCAACTGTTTCGGTTGTCCAATTCGAATCATTACGCTGTGCATAGCAAACATAGGTTTTGCCAACAGCATCATTTCTTCTATAATATGCCAAATGAGGAATATTGCTATTATCGAACTCAAGTGAGAATCCATAATAGAAAAATCCACTGTCGACAGTTTCCTTTGACCAAAAAGTGTCTTCACAAAATGCGTACACCAATTTGCTATGTGCGTACCTACTATATGCAATATGAGACCTCTGCTCATTATCTACAGCAATTGTATTGAAGATAAAATCTCCAGATGAAGAACTATCTACAACTTCTCTTTCCCAGTTTACCTGACTAAAATTGTAAGCTGCCATTAAGATGGTTATGATTTCTATCATGCTAGCTTCCTTTTACATATGATTACATATGAAAAAGGTGGCAGGTCATTTCGATAAACTCAATACCACCGGCTTGACATTCTACAGATGAGCAGTCATCCGAAAAGTTTCGTCCCGCAGTTATCCCCCTCGTTTTCATTTTTTTTAATTTAATCACACTGCTCATGACAAGAAAAAGCTCCGGATCGTAACCCGGAGGTGGCTAGTGAGCCGTAGCTCACTAGGGATGCTTACATTATAATTATATTGCATTTTAACATTTTGTCAAGGTAGCAAAATCTTATGCTGCCAAATCTCCTACATAATAATAATCAATATGTGTGAAAAATCAAGACTTTATGTATTCTAAAAGAAACCATTCGGTAGTCCACAGCTTGATCTTGCAAAGGTAAGAAGAAAGAAAAGGGATTAGAGTTGGTAACTATTAACTAACCTCTTTGATATTTGAATATTCCGTACGATTGGTATTTGGTAGAACGGATGAGTACTCTGTTCACTTGAACAATAAAACGCGGAGCAAGCTCCGCCACTACAATATATATTTAAGCCGTATGCAATTTTATTGACATATGATATTCACTGAATATAATACAAAAGATAGATACTGGATTCTAGATGCTAGTGACAAGATGGGCAGTGCCCCACCTTTACGCCCGTGGCTCAATTGGATAGAGCAGCGGACTACGGATGCGATTCTACTGTTTTTCATAACTTCCGAAATCACGTTCGAAATTAAGGAAATACAAGCCAGATAACGTTTTTACCCATTCTGTCTATTGATGGGAATTCTGCCTATAGCGGTCTATTTTGATTTATGGACCGCACAAATACCGCACAAAAAAGGGGGAGTGGTTTTTTCACTACCCCCTTTTATTCCACACGTGCTGAGACATAACAGGTGAACAAATCAGGAAAAAGCGTATGGACTTGGGATTATTTCAGAAAGATGTTGCTAAGATAATGGGTGTAGCGACCGATACTATTACTCTGTGGGAGAAAGGGAGGAAAGAGCCGAGTAAGAGATATTTGAAAAGAATTGAGCAGTTTTTGAAAAGCAAGACCAAAAGAATTAAATGGCTAACCGAACAAATGTGAGGTGCCTTTTATTGCTTTTGCTTCAATATCAGAGCGGAATCTCGATATTGAAGTGCAGTAAACTTAGAAGTTACTCTATGGTTCTTATAAAATGTTCTATGCCAGTGAATAATTATTATCTTATTCACCTCTAGAAAGTGTACCGATATCAGTATGATTTTGATGGATTTGGATGTTAACTGATGGTGTAGATGAAAGATGCTATTTTATTTTCACAACTTTCTGAATTATAACCTGATCCTGAGTCTTAAGTTGAACAAAATACACACCAGCAGTAAAGGCAGTCAGATCTATCTTCTGTGAATGACAGCCAGCAGATTGCGTGCCCGTGGAAATACTTCTCACTCTTTGCCCCAGGTTGTTGTATATGTTAAGTGAGACTTGAGTTTGTTGCGGCAAAGTAAAAGAAAGGTAAATATCGTTTTCAACAACATTCGGTAAACAGGTAAAACTAATGTTCACAGGCTTTCCTAAAGTATGTTCCTCAACAGCACCAGGTTCGTATTCGTAAATGTGGGTTTCATTGTTACCGGAAATCAAAATCTCATTCAACCCATTATTATCAAAATCAAACACCCGCACATCTGAGCCTGTATTATGACCCGGCAGAGTTTCCCACACGTAAAATGAATCATTGCCAGCAGATTTGATGATATAAATATCCTGACATGCCTCAAGCACTATTTCCGGAATATTGTCGCCATCTATATCTCCAGCTGTCGAATGACCACCGCTATAAAAAGGATGGCCATTATAAAAGGTAAAGGAATCGATAATCGTATAAGTATCATTACCTATCGCTTCAAAAAAGAACGTTTCAATGCGTCCGGTTGATGGTGAATATCCTTTAAGCACAAACTCAAGTCTGCCGTCTCCATCTGCATCGGGTACAGTAAAACAGTCTTTGATGTTGCCAGTAGATAATAATTGCCCTTCTGCGATCTTTTCATATGTATTGTTTGCTGGGCTTTCGTAAATCCAATAAGAGCGATCCCAAGCACGTACAAACTCTATATTGTCATCACAGTCAAAATCTCCAAAGGCATAGGTAGAGGAAGAGTGAATTGTATCTGCATAAATACAATCATATTGATTATTACCAATACTCTCAAAAATTTGGAGTTTAGTAACATCAAAAACCATTATGAGAATTTCTGGAATTCCATCCTTATCTACATCGTATGCAGCAATGGGATCGCCGCCTGCCGGCGGTCCCACTGTATCATTACGCCATACTTCTTGGGTCGGATAAGAAAATGAATCTGGTGATTCTGAGATGATTTTAACTATTGCAGGATGAGTAGAATTAATACTAACCTCTGTTACTAAATCAAATAGACCATCTAAATCAAAATCACCTATATCCCATAAAAGTGGACTAAAAAAATATGGAAATGAGTCACACACCCAGGTATTTGGTAAGTGTAATTCATAGATATGAATTTTATGTGAAGCTGGATAAGAATTGGGGCAGAAAATGAGTTCGTAATGTCCATCTCTGTCAGTATCACCAATACACATCCTACCTGCCGTAGCGTATATGCCATTTTGGAAAGTCCATTTCTGAACAAAACCGTTGAATAGAAAAGTTAGTAATAGCAAATTAACCATAATACATTCCTTTTCCTTTTTCTAATAAATTATATAGCTTATTGCTAATGAGTCAATAGCAGGTAGCAAGTAAAAGGAGGCGGATATTTCACCGCCCCCTCATTGATATTTACCTTAAGAAGATTACTTTCTTTACTGTCGTATTGCTGGTAGTACTCAATTTTAAGAAATACACTCCTTGAGCAAG
>JBARXC010000210.1:0-31600 GCA_049647125.1 bacterium
GGTTGAAAATAGGTGGTAATGGGATCAAATCTTCACAATTCACAAAGCCGCTGTAATCGCCGTTCCACACGCACATACCGAATATTTATTTCCGGATCGTTTATCTTATTCTGCAGGCGACACCGCAACATGTTTACCGCAGTATACTCTATCCCGCCCAGCAACTGGCCAATCGCACGCTGAGTAATACCGCTATACTGGTAGAGCATGTCGGCAACAATGCCACGCATAACCCATTCTGTCAATTGTGAATTGTGAAGATTTGACCCCTCTTCCTTCTTTTCCAAGATTACTTCGTCGCTGCGCTCCTCGTAATGACATGTTAGAATTCCACATGCCTTAATTCGATTTGGGCAACACGCCCTAAAGACACGTTGGTCAGTTTATAAGCACAGGAATATAGCGCTTGTCGCGGAATTGATAATAGAAGGAGACGATAAGATTGATAAGTTTTTTTAACTCTGCGTCTTTTTTTACGAATTCATCCTGCAAATAAATCAGCGAAGCTGCAACTATTATTTTATCTTTAAATGCATCACGCGATTCGATTGTACCTTTTTTGCTCATTTTCATAAGGTTATCGATACTTGCAAGTACAATCTGAAACTGACTTTTCAGTTTATAAGAATATTCTTTTTTGATTGAAGCCTTTTTTATCTCTCTAATAGCATCAGTTATTGCAGTTTCGAAAAATGGGTACTCGCTATTAATCAATGCTGCATCATTTTTAGAAATGTTATATGGCTGCCAATTAACATTGAACACACGGTTGGATCCATACATTCCGTAGGTAGTTGCTATAAAAACTATATGACCATGTAAATCCTCAGATAATTTGTCGTGCAGAAATCCCTGAAGCCATTTCAGTATCATTGCAATACAAACACGACACATCACTTTTTCAATTGAAGATCTTTTATCTTCCTTTAATTTCTTGTATATCACAGTAACTTCTGCATTATTGAGCACAATATTATCACCTAACTTGTTTTCAAAATAGTCGTAGAGATTATTTGCTCTTGAATAACGTGTTCGATAGTCACACTTACTATAGATACGGTTTACATAATTTTTTACCAGCTTGCGTTCAAGTCTAAAACCATTCTGGTATTGTCTGGATTCAGACAGAAATTTTAGATAGGCAATAAAATTCTCAACATCACGCCGGGTTATGTGCTGTTCAATGGTAGATTTCGTGCTCTCATATAGTGTATCAATCATCCTTTCGCCAGAAGTTTCTTTTAGAGTATATTTGAGGATTCTTTCCAGATTTTTTAAGTGCATTGTTATTAATATACTACATAAGAAATCGTAGAGGTCAAGACCTTCTATATTTCACCACAACCTTGATCCTGAGATTCTGAAACACACTACCCAAGAGGACCCTACTTGTCTTTTATAAAAGGAATTATGAATACTGTACTTTTGCTGAGTTATTTAGCCAACAAGACCTTTCGGGTCGCGCTGTAATTCCCTGCTTTTAATTCAAGGAAATAAATACCTGCAGGAAGGCGACCGCAGTCCCCGTTATCTCCGTACCACGTGATTGTATGAGTACCTGGACTTTCAATCTTGTTCGCTAGAGTTCTTACCAGTTTGCCAGTTACATCGTAAACGCCGAGTGCGAGTATTGTAGCTTTGTTAAGTGAATAACGGATGTTTGTCTTCAAAGTAAAGGGATTCGGCATGACAGTAAGCTCAGAAAATAGTTTCTCTGCCTTTTGTTCAAAAACACCAACTGGCGGCGGGTCAAATAACTGGCAATCTGTGGAAGCGGGGTTTCCACCCGTCACCAGGACATCACCATTTTCCAATAACGTGGCAGTATGTTGTTGCCGACCCGGTATTAGATTATCAGTATCGACCCAGAGTCCTGTATACGGTTCGTATAATTCGCAATCTGATAGTTGACCACCTGAAGAAGTACCGCCAATCAACATGACCCGTCTATCTTGCAATTTGGTGCATGTGTGATAGTAGCGTCCCGGGCTAATACTGCCAGTAATTGTCCACAAGCCTATGTTTGGATCATATTCTTCAGATTGTGGTATATAATTACCTGAAGCATCTCTACCACCAACTGCAAGTACCTTACCTGACTCGAGCCGTACTACAGTTACGCACCATCTGCCAATGTTCAATGAATCAGTAGGTGTCCACGTTTCAGTCACCGGATCGAAAATCTGACAGTCTGCAGGAGTATTGGAACCAAAATCAGTATACCCACCTACAGTTAGAACCCGGCCGTCTTCAAGAAGACATAGGTCATTACCCCATCTCGGGTCAGGTGGTTGGCTGGTCAAGGACCAGGTTTCAGTAACCGGATCAAAGATCTCACATTCTGCAATTGGAGTCATAACATCCAATCCACCTACAACAATTACCCTGCCATCATCCAACACCACTGCCCTCACCCAGTTTCTGGCAGCATGTAGTGAATCAGTTATGGTCCACGTGCCTGTTGTCGTGTCATAAAGCTCACAATAACCAAACCCTGGATTATAAGGGTATCCGCCGCCAATGACCAATACTCTTCCATCCTGGAGTAAGACTGCAGCATGGGCTTTCCGACCGATATTGAGATCGTCAGTGTAGCTCCAGATTTCTGTCGCATCGTCATATATCTGGCATTTTGTGACTCCGTCACCACCAATGACAAGGACATTGCCATTTTCGAGATTGATTGCGACATGACCTATATGGTTGTTCAAAAGCGGACTGGTTTGTATCCATTCTGCATAACAAAGAAAGACTATCAAAGACAATAAATAAGCAACTTTGTGCATCATATCTACCTCCTTATTCTTTTTTGCATTTCGTGCACGGAAAAGTATATGTAGAATTGTGTTTGAAAGAACGGTTGCAACGTGGCGCCAAAGCATTGCCTGGTGCAGAAATGCTCCGAATTATACACACCCTTGACAAAAAGGTTAGAAATGTATAGAATGTTTCTATAGATTTGTGAAATGAGACCTATTGATACTAAGTACAGAATCAAGGCGATTAAGCAGTACCTTTCAGGTAGCACACTTGAGCAGACTGCAGCTCTTTTCAAAATTCACAGAAACACGCTCTGGCGCTGGGTGAAGATGTATAAACAGGGGGGCATGAAATTTTTCACAAAAGAAGACTCTTTTATACGACACTGGAAAAGATTGTCAAAAGGCATTGAAGAGAGTGTTATCACGATAAAGGAATCGCTGCCATGGCTTACGGTTCGAAAAGCACAAAAAATGCTGAAGAAACGAGGTATACAAATTTCAATAAAGGGTGTCTGGAGCATCTGGCAGCGTTACGGGCTTACTGGTTTTGCTAAAGAAGAAACCTCCCATTCATACCAAGAATACTTGAGTACTGTAATATCTCAGGACGTCTTGAATAAAATAAAACAGCTCATCAGCGAAAATAAACTTAGACAAGCAGCGAAAATCATCAATGCTTTGCCGGTTTTCCCTTATAATGAAATCATATTGAAAATTCCGCAACACATGCTCTCTCTGCACAAACAGGTCAACCGCGTCCGTGCCGAGTTTGGCAAGACACCTCTTACCCATTATCGAAAAAAAACTAAAGCGTTATCTAAAAAGTTAGAAAAACACAACTTGTTCTATTCGGCGTTGTGGGTCACTGTGGCAGAGTGCTATGCATTGATGTGGTCAGGAGAACCACGTAAAGTTTTGAAATTAGTTAAGGCAGTAAAGAGGAAGATAAAAGGAATAAGAGACCCCAGGCTTCGATTTCTTACCCTATTATTAGAAGGTCAGGCAAACGGAAGCCTCTTGAGGATTAAAAAAGCAAAATCCTGCGCAGACAAATGCAAGGTAATCGTTAGAAGTTCCAGTAATCCACATTTTCTTATGGGTGGACTTGGTGGAATTTATTCAACTATGGGATATTACCGCGATGCACTTTACTGGACAACCAAGGCGCTACAAGGAGCTGCCCCGAGTTATCAACAGCAGTTGTATGTCAACGTCGCTCAATTCTGCGGTACATCAGGTAATTATCGCGCGGCACTTTCTGCTTTAAAAAAAGGGAAGTTTGAAGAATGGGGGTTCCGCTCTCGCTCAAGTCTCATCAAGACGTACGCTTACCTGGATCAAGGCGATTTTCAGAAAGCCGCAGAACATGCTGTAACAACATTGGAACAATTAAAGAAAGAAGGGGTAAGAAGCCTTCTTCACCCTGCTATGCTCTGCCTTGCCAGCTGTCACCGAGCGGCTGATGAGTATAAAAAAGCAAGCACCATGATCAGAGACATAAATCCATTACTTAAAAAATATGGTCTCATGCAGGAGTACTGGCAACGAAGAATAATTTTAGGGGATACTTGTGTGCCAAAAGAAGCGCTTCGTATGCCAAGTCTCCGTCTGGCTTATCTTTTGCAAAAGGCAAAACAAAGCATGCACGTAAAAGACTACCGCCGCACTCTTGCGTACGCACATTCTCAAAAGCTCTTTGGACTTTTCATGCGTCTTGTACCATTCTTTCCAGAACCAGTGATACATCTTTTACAAAAAGGTAAGAATCCAGGTTTGCCAAGAACATTCCTGAAAATGCCTGTTTTTCAAATTGACACACCGGTGTACAACGTTATGTTTCTTGGAAAACTGCAAGTATTGAAAAGAGGAAAGCTCTTGCGTCGCTTGAGGTTGAGCCCAAAGGACACTTCGTTTCTTATACACATGTCGATGAATAAAAATAGGCGAGTATTTTTGGAAGAACTGTATCAGAATTTTTGGACAAAAAGTAAGAATCCATCAAGAAATCTCTCTCATCTCTTGATGCGCATAAGAAGAAAACTTGCCATACCGTCGCATCTTTTAAGATTCCGGGCTGGGACATTGTGCTGGGATGTCTATTTTACTACTGATTACGAGAATTTCAAAGAAAACCTTGCACAGGCAAAGGTATTTGAGCGAGCTGGAGAATGGAATTATGCTGTACGAGGATATGAGCGTTCCTTCCGCCTGATCAAAGATACTCCCTTTAAGGGTATATATGACAACTGGTCAGAGAATACACGGCGCGTGATATTGAATCGACTCGAATCCGAAATGCAGCACTTCGCACAAAGCTGTCGTACCCATAAAAATATGCAAATATATCACCGCATCCTGTCTAGGCTCTCAAAAATTGTTCCATTGTAAATCAGGAAGAAAATCTGAGCGTGGGGGACGGTGCATCTCAAAATCTGACTATAGGCCGTACTTGGGAACACCGTTACTCCTTCACTCCTTACTTTTTCTCTTGAACGACCAATAATTGCCGAACAAATAACCGAGTGTAAGAAAAAACAAGTATAGTACAAGCATGAACGGCATAGACGGCATGCGCATGTAGAGTGTATCGCTTGCAATACTATTAAGAAACGCAATATATAGACAGAACGGGCCAATAAGTGCAAATAGAAATGCAAAAAAGTTTTTGATATTCGAGAACCGTATGAATGATTTATAATCATCCTCTTTGCCGAAGTTCTGCCAGAAAGATATAAATCCTTGAGCTTCACGCGGCAGCAAAGATTCTCTTTGAATAAGGTAATAGGCAAAGAACTCAAAACTGATTACTGCAAGCAGCACTTTGCCGGTGAACCCGTACCATCGCCCCAAAGAAAGTCCCATCTTTTCGACAACAACACACCAGATTGGATTTGCTTCAAATGAGAGATCAGGGCATACTTTCAGAGTTCCAAAGAAATCGAAAAGATGTGCGAACAGTGAAATACAACCCACAATAAGGGATGCTTGCCATTTGCCGCACAGAGAGTGCTTGCGCAGTACAAATACCATGCCGATTGCAACGAAGAACACAAGCAACCATGCCAGGATTATCATGGGTAAACCGAATTGCGCCACAAACCTCAGGATAGCCTCCAGAAGATCATAAGTTGATTTATTGAATTCGCTCATGCTATACTATTGATTCCCGTATCAAATGTCTGGCTGGCATGGTACGTGTATTATCCAGAATTCTGTTGCTATGTCAATCCCAATTTCACCTGTTCGACTACATAATCCTCACCTTGCATCAATCCTATGTAAAAAGTAAGGGGAACCAAGAGGTTCACGTATCCGCTCATCCATCTTGACTTCTAAACAGAAAGCAATATAATACTTCCTTATAAACAAGGAGGTATTATATGTTGCTATTGCTTGTCATTTTTGCATTTCCCTCGACATTCGGTAGTAAAGGGATTCTTCGTACAAAGAGCGGCGATGTAGAGTGGCTGTCTGAGGCGCGTTCCATACTGACCATCAGTGTCGATGGTGAAGGGTACAGATACGATTATGATGATACTCTTTTCGATTATGGAAGTGGCCGGGTCATCATAGGTTACACACCAATCAAACGCTTTGAAGCATATACACTGTGGCGTGGTCATGGAGAAGGGACCGTACGTCAGCCCTTTTCTGACAGTGATTTCGAGGGTAACCTCGGTGACCTAGATCTTGGGGCAAAGGTCGTTCTCAAAAAGTTCAGGAACTCGTACCTGAGCAGTGACCTGGCTCTCACTATACCTATTGGTAGAGACCAATATTCAAATGATGGCTTCATCATATATCCAAAAGCTATCTGGACTTTTGACTGTGGCGACTACTGGCGTTTATTTCCAATTCGCATACATCTTAATGCTGGTTTCCCGATTGGCCGAAGCGATCTATCGGGCAATTTCCCTGTTACCTTGGCAAGTGCGTTTGAACTACCCTCAAAACTATTTACGTACTTTATTGAAATAAGCAGAATGCACGAACGCGACTGGAACTGGCGTTTTACGCCCGGCTTGAAGCTCCATCCATTTAACAGAATCTGTCTAACCATTGCCGCTGATCTAGGAACTACTGAAGATTACTGGCTATTTGGTGCTAACGCAGGTCTGGCAGTGAGTTCAGTGCTTGTAAAAGAACGAGAAACACGCCCAACCGGCAATATCGCTGGAGAAATAAGAGATCGTGCAACTGATGCGCCAGTAGCTGCTAATGTCATGCTCCTTGAGTTCGATGAAACCGCATTTGCGAGCGAGAAATTCGGTGTTTACAAACTTATTGGTGTACCAAGAGGAGTGTATACGCTGCTCGTACAGGCGCCAGGTTACACTGCTGAAAGCAGAATGGTAATCGTGGAGCGGAATGAAACAAGTGTGCTCAATTTTGACCTGGCACGGGCAATGGTAACCTATCAGGGTATTGTTTTGAACGCGAGTACAGACCAGCCAATAAACAATGCCGTGATATATCTGGAAGGTGAAGCAGGAACCACAGCACTCACTGATATTGATGGTACATTCAAGGAAGTTCTGAAACCAGGAGCCTATGAATTAAAAGTAAACAAAAAAGAATTTGCCCAATACATAAGCACATTCTCAATATATGATGACCGTCAAGATACAATCTGGCTAAAACCTATTGCCGCAATTGCTGAAACCCCAGAGGCCATCGTATATTTTGATATTGACGATGCAAACATACGCGATGACCAGAAATCAACGCTCAATGACATTGCTGAATTTCTAAAGAGCCATCCGAGTGTGAGATGTGAACTTCGAGGTCATACAGATCCATCTGGCAATATCGACTATAATGAAATTCTTTCACTCGCACGTGCTAATAGTGTAAAAGACTACTTTGTCAAGGTCTACGGAATTGAAAAACAGCGGATTTCAACCCTGGCATATTCCAGGACAAAGCTCGTTAGAGAAAGTCCTGGAAAGAGTAGAAGGGTCGAAATATTCTTAATCAAATAAAACAGCTACTGCGCTAAACAAAATCAAGGAGCGGGGCATCTGCCCCGCTCCTTGCTAATACCGCAATTTCTCTTTTAGTCGAATCATTTATTAATGGGAAATTTAAATTTCCCATGCTCCCAGATCAAGATTTTCATAAACCCCTCCTCAATGCGGTTGCGATAGACTATTCTCACATCATTAATAGGTTTCAGGTCAATCTCCTGGTTATTTTTCAGATAAGGGATGAAATCATCTGCCAGAAGCTTACGTACCTGGTCAATCATATCTTTAGCCGCATCGATTCTGTCCTTAGTGCCGTAAACCTGAATGATAACTTTGTCATCCGTTCGATCATAATATGCGTGCAGAGGGACGTCGTACTGCTCAATAATGTCCTGCCACTTTGACAGGGAATAGAAGTTGAGTTGGATAGCGACCATGTCACCCTCAGACAACTTATAAGTATCCGACAATGAAGCAAACGAAAAATTGACTACGATGAGAAGCAAGACGGCATAGACAATCAATCCTCCTGATTTAGAACTTGCATAATTTAATTTCATCATAGGGCTGCCTCCTTCACCTGAACCTCTTTCTTATCAACTACTTAATAATGTATTTGACTTCCAGATAGGGAATTAGGTTTCCTTGCTCAACAACTGTTTTCTTCTCCTTTTTCCCGATTCTAACAGCAGCTGAGACGCGCTGGTACTGCATGCTTGGCCAGTATGAAACCTCAACGAACACTGTATACTCACCTGATTTTACTTTTTTGCCTGACATATCTTTCAAATCCCAGATGTATATGTGATGTCCAAGATCAATGCTAGCTGCCGTAACACCATCTACATCTACATATTCTGAAGAATGTGACCACATAGGAAGGTTCACCTGCTTTTCTTTAGCATGACCACTGAATCCGGATACGTAAATGGTCTTGACAAAGTTGCCATCTTTATCCTCGATCCACACCGCAGTCTGCGGCGCCAACTCGTCGCGGAATCCCAGGATAAAATCGATTACTAGAATCGGCTTTTTGTACTCGGAAAGATCAGCGCGCCCCACCTGGGGGTTTATTCTATTAAACACCATCTGAGCCGCATCAGAATTTGAGTATTGAGTCACGGTCTCTATCCAATAGGTCATGGACTTTTTCTGATAAGCCGCACCGAGCCAATACAAAGCTTCAGCCTTATCATCAGCAGGTATGCTACTTTGTATCACCATGTACAGGTCATCTATACCCTGCTCTAATCGACCTACAAAAAATGGCATTTCCACACTGGCGATACCGCGCCAGAGCCTCAACTCGATATCATCGGGTGCCAGAACAACCGCCCTG
Organism: bacterium; assembly: GCA_049647125.1. GTDB lineage: Bacteria > Hydrothermota > Tepidihabitantia > SM23-42 > SM23-42 > JAUVZL01. The sequence continues at coordinate 9,069 of JBARXC010000210.1, forward strand.
TCCAGTACAAACATGAGCGCAAATGCAAGGTTAGTGCGGAAATCAGTATTCAATGAAATCCGGGCGTCATATTCTTCGCCGACGAGGTTCTGGAGAGCCAAAGCAAGTAACTTGTAGACATCAACATTTGTAGAATCGATCTGCGCGGCTTCTTCTAAATATTTCACTGCCTCTTGATATCTTTCAGCATCAGCATAAGCCTGTCCCAATGCCAATAAGAATCCGGGGTTATCTGGTTTTTGTTCAAGTTTCTGCTTTAGCTGGAGGATTTGCGGGCTATCAGGCTGAGTCTTTTTGCTATATTCTGCTTGCCATTGCTCAAATTGATCAATCCTGGTCAGGTTATCCTGTGCCTGTTTGGCAAATTCTGAACCAGGAGCAGCTTTAATCACCAAAGTGTAAAATTCTTTTGCCTTTTGTATTGCCATCAACTTTTGATAACCAATACCCAAATACTGATACGCTTGTATCAAATAATCCTGCAGCGCAGGGTCTCCAGACTGTTCAATCACGATTGCAATGAATTCAAGGTCATGGATCCCTTTTTCTGTCTGTCCAGCAAATTCCGGAACGGACACACCCCAGGCACCGCGGTAGAATCTTGCCTCGAAGTTGTTTGGATCAAGCAGAAGAGCTTTGTCCCACATCGCAAACGTTTTGGTGAATACTTGAAGAATCTTTGAAAAATCCTTCATGCCCTGCACCTGCTCGCCATAGAGAAGACCCATTTGGGTATAAACTGTGGAGCTGTCAGGATATTCTTTGACTGCCTGTTCCATTGTAGTAATGGCTTTTTCTAAATCATTTAGATTCAGGTAGGCTTGAGCTTCGGCAATATACTCAGCAACGGTTTTGCCCAGACCAAAACAGACAAAACCCGCTAATAAAAATACAACCACATATAATGAAAATTTTTTCAATGTAACCTCCTGTTTTGATGCGATAACACAGTGCGCATACGAGTATGCTTTGATTTTGCAGAAAGTCAAGGGAGCGTACGTGTGCTGATGGGGTCAAATCTCGACATTGGACATTGATACACGGAGAAAACCAGCTGTGGCAATTCAGAAAGAAGAATAAAAGAAATGTCCAATGTCGAGATTTGACCCCAATTGCCCTCCTTGACAATTTCCATGTTTTTATTATAATGACTGACTGGTCAGTCATTATAAACTTTTCCAGGGATAAGGAGTCAAAATACATATGAGAACAAAAGAACAGAAGACGAGGGAGAAAATCATAAACTGCGCGCTGAGGATATTCGCCAAGGAAGGTTTTTTCAAAACAACAGTCGATGATATCGCCCAGGCCGCAGGTCTTGCCAAAGGCACTCTCTACCTTTATTTTAAAGATAAGGCTTCCTTATATGTCAGTGTCATTGAAGAACATTTTAAAACGGGTATTGATTATCTACATGAAGTTGAAAAAGAATCAATGACATCCACAAAAAAACTGAAAAAAATCGCGGAGGAGTGGATCGATACCATGATCCGGCTGAAAAGTTCTTTCTTTATGTTCTCAATGGAGAATGTAAATCTTACCAGCAAGATCATGAAAGCGGTCAAGCCGATAATGAATGTCCACTTAAAAGAAATGATCGAGATTATCGCAAAGATCATTGAACAAGGTATCGCGAAAAAAGAATTCAGGAAAATTGAGCCGCGCGTGGCAGCCTTGCATTATCTCAATACAATACGTACTGGATTCTTTGTTAAGTTTATTGTATCTGAGAAACAGATAGACAAAAATGAAATACTTGAACTATTTTTTAATGGTTTGAGAAAAAGGAGGTAGTATGCTGCACTCTTTGTTGATAAGTTTGCTTATACTCACCTATCCTGTTGAAGAGAATGAAGGGATAGAGTTTTCTCTGGGGGTATATTCCTCACACTACACGTTGTACGGTGATGGTTCTGTTCCAACGAGCTACGCAGGATGGACAGATTGGAGGTTTGGTGCAGAAATCGGAGTTGCGAATTTTGTTCCGAATATAGGTCTTAAGATCAGGTGTAGTAGTGTAAAATATTATAGCCCCTTTGAAGAATGGTACGAATATGTTCCACTGACGCTTTGCACGAGTTTCGACTTATTGCCTTTTCTCAAGTTAGAATGGTTGAAGTTGTCCGCTGAAACTGGATTCGGCATCTATTTCTGGAAAGGTCTCTGGATTGATCAAGTGATCGTACTGCCGAATGGTGAGAAAATGAAAGAAAGGGACTTCGGTTTTGTCGGTGGCTTCACATTACAGGTTAGACCGGTTAAGTATATCGCCCTCGAATACGCAACACGCTACAATTATATTGCAAGTGCCGAGCTTGAAAAATATGGTTACTTTGACAGGGATGAGAAGATCTGGGAGCACGGTGTCGGACTCAAGATTTTTATACCCTGATTGGAGGTACAAATGACATTTATTTTGATGTTTATTATAGGTATAGCACCGACTGACACATTGGAATTGTCGCTCTATCAGGCGATAGATTATGCGCTGCAGAATAATCCGGGAATTGAACAATTGACCCTGGATACCGGGACTGCGCAAGCAATGCTCGATGAAGCACGGTCTGCATTTTATCCCAGCATCACGGCCAGCGGCTACTATGCATATATCAGTGATGTTGCGGTTTTTGAATTGGACAGCATACTTATACCAATGGGGCAACATGAAAACTATAATTATCAGGTTTCCTTGCAGCAAGTTCTTTTTACTTGGGGTAAGATATATAATGCCTACAAAATTTCCGACCTCGGCAAGGATATTGCCCAACTCGATCTGGTAAGGAAAAAACAAGATGTGCGCTATTCAGTAACTGATGCATTCTACGGCATACTCATATTAAAAGAAATCGTTACGCTGTCACGCGAAAGTTTAGTTCAACTTGAAAGACATGCAAAATCCGTTGAAACAAGATACCGAGCCGGTCTTGTACCCCAGTTCGAATTACTCCGCGCTCAGGTACAGGTCGCTAACGTGAAACCACAGTTGATCAAAGCCGAGAATGGTTTAAAACTGGCTCGGGAAGGATTCAAAATGCTCCTGGGATTACCCTTGCACCAAGAATTCAAGCTTACCGGTGAACTGCAAATGGCTGACGAGGAATTCAATATCGATGACCTGACCGCAGCAGCCATTGGGAACCGTGTTGAGTTAAAGAACCTGAAAAAATATGCCCGCATTACAGAACTCAGTAAGCAAATTGCAGCCCGTGCCAACTTACCATCGCTCGTTGCCGGTGCAACTTATGCACGGACAAAACCATTTGGCTTTGGCGGCGATGACTGGGGGACGAATATCACTTTCAATGTTGGTTTTGACTTTCCAATATTTTCAGGTTTCAGAAATGTCGCTCAATATAAGCAGGCAACTTTACAGGTGAAAGGAGCTCAGCTGGCATTTGAGAACCTGGAAAAAGGTATTATTCTTGAAGTGAAACAGGCTTTTTATAATTTCCAGGCCGCAAAGCAATCCATTGCCGCAGCCCAGGATAATGTTACTCAGGCGGAAAAAACATATAATATCATCGATATAAGATACCGTAATGGTCTGGCGACAAACCTGGAATTCATGGACGTTCAACTTGCTGCAATGCAGGCAAGAACAAATTATCTCTCGGCATTGAAAAATTACTATACGGCAAAAGCCGAGATCAAGAAAGCAACTGGTAAGGAGGAATAGATGCGCAAGTTCATAATTATTTCAGTCATAGTAATTGTCTTGGCTGTCGCCGTCATAATAAGAGTCGGTGTTTTTGGGAAGCCAAGCAAACAGGAAGAAGCTGAGAAGATAGTACCGGTTGAGGTTTTTCCGGTAACACTTGGAAATGTACAAAGCACATGTGAGATCATCGGCACGATAAAGGCAAACAAAACCGCCTATGTCTTCCCTGAAACAATGGGTCGAATCACACGTATCCTTGTTAAAGAGGGTACTTATGTCAACAAAGGCAGCAAGCTCATGGCGCTGCGTAACGAGACAATAGGTTTTGAATACGAAGAAGGTTATATCACCGCGCCGATTAGCGGCAATGTCGCGAATATTATGGTCGATAATGGTTCAATGGTCAACCCTCAGTCGCAAGTAGCTATGGTCGTTGAATTTTCAAGGGTCGAGGTTTCCTTTAATATATCTGAGAATGCAATTGGTTGTATAAGCAAAGGTGGTAAAGTTCGCGTTATAGTCGATGCCGCACCCGAAACTCAGTTCAATGGTACAGTATCAGAGGTGAGCCCGGTCATTGATCCGTTAACCCGGACTATTGCCGCCAAGGCAGTCGTCAATAATCCAAAAAAGATATTAAAACCCGGTATGACTGCCCGGGTGACATTAACCTTAGGTTCCAAGGAAAATGTATTGACGATACCACATGATGCTTTACTCGACGGTTATTTATTCGTCGTCAAAGACAGTACTTCAGAACGCCGCGATGTCACCGTTGGTTTGGTCGGTGATGAATATGTGGAAATCATTGAGGGCATAGAACAAGGCGAGCAGGTTATCATTGTCGGACAGCAAAGACTCGCTGGTGGAGAAAAAGTTAATCCTATTAAACAGGAAGAGTTTAGCGGAGCCGATTCAATTCCAAGGAGTGAATAATGAACCTCACTGAAATATCGATAAAAAGACCACTTACCATATTAATGGTTTTTCTCGGAGTTATTTTATTCGGCTTTATTTCGGTCACTAACCTCCCGGTCAATCTTTTCCCGGATGTCACGTTTCCCATGATGTTTATCATGACGAGTTATCCTGGTGCAGGTCCTGCAGAAATAGAAACGCAGATAACTGACCCGCTTGAAAAAAGCCTTGGTACGGTGAATAACCTCGATAAGATGACCTCAACGACATCAGAGAACCTTTCTTTGATCTTTATGCAATTCGATTGGGGCGCAGATATCGACGCCGCATCAAATGACGTGCGCGATGTCCTGGGCTATGTAACGACGTATTTACCGGAAGATGCAAACTACCCGATGATCTTTAAATTCGACATTTCACAACAGCCGGTTGTCATGTATACAGTCGGCGGTGATATCAACCCGCTTGAATTGGATGAGATCGCCGAAGATGTCGCAGACCAACTCCAGCGTGTGGGCGGTGTTGCCGCATCGTATGCTATGAGCGAAGCCATGAAAGAAGTGCAGATAATCCTCGACCCGCTCAAACTTAAAGGAACCGGGATAACGCCGGGACAGATCAGCGGCGCGCTGCAGGCTCAGAACATCAACTATCCGCTCGGCAGCATAGAAACCGGGGAAAAAATATACATAGTAAGGACGATCGGTGAATATGATAACCTCGAGGAAATCAGAAATACGGTCGTTGGTAATAATAAGGGTATACCCATACTGCTCTCCCAGATCGCTGATGTGCGTTCATCGCCATCAGAACAGACCTCTATCTCGCGGACCAATGGGGTTCGTTCATTATGGGGTTTTGTGCAGAAACGAACCGACGCCAATACCGTGACGGTTGCGACCGCGGTCGTCAAAGAACTCGAAAAAATCAAGCAAGACCTGCCGCCAGGTGTCCAGGTCGACCTCATTTTCGACCAGGCAGACTTTATCAATCGTTCAGTGCGCAGCACTGCAGAAACATTGATTTTTGGCGCTATTCTTGCGGTTGTCATCCTGTTTCTTTTCCTCGGCAGTCTTCGCTCAACCCTGTATATGGCAGTAGCAATACCTATTACAGTCTTTTTCTCTCTCTTTTTCATGTATATCTTTAATTTGAGCCTTAATATTATTTCACTGGGCGGGTTGACGATCGCGATAGGCATGGTACTCGATTCAGCGATCGTTGTATTCGAGACGATATTCCGCCATAAAGAAAAAGGCGAAGAGCCGAAAAAAGCTGCGTGCGCCGGCGCCAAGGAAGTAACGGCCGCGATCACGGCATCGACCCTGACCACGGTCGCGGTCTTTTTACCGCTCCTTTTGGTCAGCGGTCTGGCCTCGGTATTTTTTAAACCATTAGCACTTACCGTTACCTTTGCTCTGGTCTCATCTCTTTTAGTGGCATTAACGATCATCCCGATGCTTTCCGTGCGTTTCAAAACCTTGAAAAGACAGGCTTTTGGTCAAAGGCTGGCAAATTTCTATGTACGTGTCGAAAATGTATACACACGCATTGTCAAGTGGGCACTGCAACATAGGTTGACAGTAGTACTCGTCACCCTTGGTATCTTCGTTGTCAGTCTGGGAGGTCTGGTGCCGCTGATCGGCACCGAGTTAACTCCCCAGGTAGATCAGGGTGAAATTATTATTAATGCTGAGATGCCGGTCGGTACGAATATGTGGGTCACTGATTCAGCAGTCAAAAAACTCGAAAAGATCGTCGCTGCACAAGTACCTGAGATCGACATAATGTCGACATCAATAGGTTCTGGTTCCGGTGGTATGATGAGTCTATTCATGTCCACCTCGGGTCCTCACTCTGCTCAAATATGGATCGAACTTCCTCAGCGGGAAAAACGCACGCGTTCAGTCCTCGATATTCAGCACGAACTACGACCCAAGATAGAGAATATCATTCCAGGACTAAAAGTAACATATGGTGGGGATGATTTTTCTATGTTCGGCGGAGGCGCTGCTATTGAGATCAAAATCTTCGGATATAACCGCGAAAAGGCAAAGAATATATCTGACCAATTAATGGATACGCTTCAAGCCGTCAAAGGGCTCGTTGGTCTTAAATCGAGCTTTGGCGAAGGAAAACCAGAATACCAGCTGATCATTGACCGGCGCAAGGCTGCGAACTTTGGACTCACGCCTTATCAGATCGGCAGCGTCCTGCGTTCACGCCTGGAAGGCACGGTAGCCAGTCAATTCCGAGAACAAGGTGATGAATATGATATCAAACTGATGATCGACAAAAAATACCGGAATGACCTTAAGAAAGTAATATCGATGACGATAACGACCCCGGTCGGCGAGGTGCCATTACAAAATTTCATCAAGGACACGATCGCAGTAGGACCTGTTTCAATCGACCACGAGGATAATAAACGGCTTGTCACGATCACCGGTAGTGTTGAAGGACGCGATATGGGCAGTGTCGCCGCTGATGTCCAGAAGATCGTTAAGAACCTGCAAAAACCCGCCGATTTCATCGTTGAAATGGGTGGCGGTTTTAAAGAACAGATGAACATGTTCAAAGACTTGGGTTTTGTTATATTACTCGCGCTTGCACTTGTCTATATGATCATGGTCGGGCAGTTCGAATCGTTTAAAGAACCGTTCATTATCATGTTCACAATTCCACTCGCTCTCATTGGTGTCGTATGGATGCTGTTTTTAACAGGCACGACCATCAATATGCAGAGTCTAATGGGTGTACTATTGCTCGGCGGTATCGTGGTCAACAATGCGATCGTTTATATCACGTATACTAATCAGCTGCGCCGCGAGCAAGGTATGTCGCTTTTTGATTCTGTGGTCGAGGCCGGCAGAGTCCGTCTTAGACCTATCCTTATGACCGCACTGACCACCAGCTTTGGCTTGATCCCCATGGCGCTCGGTATCGGAGCTGGCAGTGAGATGCGTGCGCCCATGGCAAGATCAGTCATCGGTGGATTGTTGCTTTCAACATTCTTGACCCTCGTGTTCATCCCCGTAATATACACGCTTTTCGAGCGGAAGAAAAAAACCAAAGGAAAACCTGAGCAAGCAAAGATCATAAAAGAGTAGAAACAAAAAAAGATCATAAAAAAAGGTCGGGCAATAGCCCGACCTTAACTCTTGAACTTTTTGGACCCTGTTTACGTAATTTCCACGTCAATCTGCTTTGACTTCACAGACTCAGATTTGGATAATTTTATCTTGAGTATACCGTCTTTGTACGAAGCCATTACCTTATCTGTATCGACATCAGCCGGTAAGGTAATGGTGCGCCTGAATTTCCCATAAGCACGCTCGATACGATGAAAGGTTTTATTTTTTGTCTCACCTTCCTGCTTACGCTCGCCAGTAATTGAGAGTAGGTTACCGTGCACCGCAACTTTGATATCCTCTTTTTTCATGCCGGGTATCTCAGCTTCTACTATTATACTGCCGCTGTCCTCTTCAATATCAATAACCGGTGCCCAAAATCCTTCTCTTTCCTCTAGAAACCCACCAAAAAAACTACTGAAGACCTTATCCATATCAGCCCTCAGATTGAGCATATCTCTAAATGGTTCCCAGCGACCTAAATATTTATCTGCCATGTAATCCTCCCTTATCTTAAGGGCTCAAGGGGGGCGCAAAGAAGGCTACTAACGGCTCCTGTGCTCTATCGGAGCAATGTCGAAATATAAGGCACCAATTCTCTTCTCCCCTATCTTGATACTAAACTCACCCTCATAATGTCCATCTTTCTCTCTGACTGCACTCTCTCCTGTTTCAATAATATCGCTGACAAATACTCTACCAAGAACCCCGGGCTCACTCGATGCAATTATGCAATCCTGATCATCGGTAAGGTGCACAAAAGATATCTCTGGTACCGACCTGCGTAGCTCGCTGATAACATCATCGAGATTTATCTTTTCATCCATAATCAGCATGTCTTCAAGATATGCAGAATGAGCAATTACATTACCGATGCTGGTATATCTATTAATCAACAATTCAGCCTGGGTTTGCGCTTGGTCCAATTCTTTAGTCAGTCCACCAAAGTATAGCGCACCGAACCTCTTCTCTTCAACCGTGATACTGAAACCGCATTCATAGAATCGATCTCTCTGGCGGACCGTGTTAGTGCCGGAATCAAGGATATTTGAGTTGTACACTGCACCCATGATTGTTGGATCGCTCGAAGCGATAACCGTGTTTTGGTCATCCGTGAAATGGACATAAGTGATTTCTTCTTCATCTTGCCGGAGCTGAACAATTATCTCATTCAACTTGACTTCTTCGCACAAAACGAATGCGTTCTTAACGTACGAAGAGTTCGCAATTAAATTGCCGATATTAGAGAACTTACGCGCTGGTGATTCAATCATCGCCTGGTCGCCTGCCGACGCAGAAACCCCAGGTATCAAAGGTTCAATGCGTTCCTTATGGCGCGGGCAATAGATGGCAAAGTAATATAACAAGGCAAGGATGGTACAGGTAAAGAAAACCCCCAAACTGATGTAAAAAACGGCATGGAGACTCTTCGGCTTTTTCTTTTTGACCGCGGTTCTTTTCTTTTCCGGCACTGCCTGTGCCGGAAAAGTTTTTTCTGTTGGTTGGACTTCAGTTTTACAAGGGGACGTCGGCAAATCAGTGACAATTTTCATCTTTAATATCTCCGATATCTCCCGGCAACTCTGTGGTCGTTGTGCTGGTTCTTTTAACAAACATCTCAAGATCAAATGGTCCCAGACTTTTGTAATGTGCGGGTTCAATTGAGTTGGCGGCTTCGGCGCTTCATCTTCCTGCATGCGCATTATTTCATAATCAGTATCACCATTGAAAGGTACTTGCCCGGTCAGCGCCTCATATATTGTTATACCCAGCGAGTAAATATCACTTTGTGTATCCAACTCTTTGCCCCTCACTTGTTCAGGTGACATGTATTTGGGCGTACCAACTGCAGTGCCGGTTCTGGTTATTTTCTGGTCACCGACAATCTGCGCGATGCCAAAATCAACAAGCTTAGCAACCCCTTTTTCTGAAAACATGATATTTGAGGGCTTAATATCGCGGTGGACTATACCCTGGTCATGGGCAAATCCCAGACCCGATAAAATCCCCTCCAGAACCCTGGAGAAACCTTCAGTATTAAATGCACCAAGGCTTTTAATATGTTGCCTAAGAGTGCGGATCTTTTTGTCGTTGACACCGATACCATCGATATATTCCATGACAAAAATGTACATCCCATTATCTTCAAAGAAATTATGGATGGTAACAATATTCGGATGACCGGTCAGCTGTGCAGTCGCCTGTGCCTCACGCAAGAAACGTTCACAGAATTGACGGTCAGAGGTCAAAGCAGGTTTCATTATTTTAATGGCAACGATCTGATTTATTAAAGTATGACGGGCTTTATAAACGGTCGCCATGCCTCCACTACCGATCTTTCCAATGATTTCGTATTCCCGGATTTTATCGCCGGATTCGGGTGTTAATGACGGCAAAGTGCTGTCATCATAGTACATAGTCAATTATAGCAAAATCGGCAACTTTGTAAAGATAATCTTGATATTTATCTGGGTCGTTGAATTGATAAACCGGCACTCTGTACACCTTGGACAAGTGTTTTTACCGACCTACTTTTCATATCGGTACGGAAGATATGCCGGCTTCCACATTGCATTTTTCACCAGCTCCCTGATTTTATCATCTGACTGGCGTATACCCAAACCAGCTTCCCGTGCCTCCTTGGCAACTGCAAAAGCAACGTTCTTTGAAACTTTTCTTATGTCGTGGATGTCGGGAAGCAAAATCCCTCTGGCTGCATCCTGGGGTGAAACCATTGCCGCCAGGGTTTTAAATGCCGCAATAAACATCTTATCCGTGACCTTTGGCGTCATTGAAACAACGGCACCGAGACCTACACCTGGAAAGATATACATATTGTTGCATTGGGAAACCTTGTGTTCCACACCCTTGACCACAACCGGCGGAAACGGACTGCCTGTTGCCATGAAGCATTTACCCATTGTGGCGTTGTATACCTGTTCCGGCGTACACTCGCTTTTCTCAGTGGGATTTGACAAAGCCAGAATAAGCGGCGCTGAGGTATTCTTTACCATCTGACTAAGAACATCGTCTGCAAAAGCACCGCTCACCCCAGATGTTCCGATGAGCACGGTGGCGCGCGTGTTCAACACAGTATCAAAGAGACTAATCTTATTTGGGTCTTTCAAAACCCAGCCTGATGCGATATCACGTTTCTGGGCAAATGGTATTTGATATTCATCGGGGTTCATATCTTCAAGGACGAGACCGTCCCTATCAATAATGCATATCCTCTTCTTTGCCTCCTCTCGTGACAAGCCCTCTTCGATCAGTGCATGAACAATCGTATTCGCAATACCATATCCAGCCTGACCAAAACCAAATATTATATAATGCTGGTCTTTGAGTCGTTCCTTTTTTCCACGAACGGCAGATTGAATAACCGCGCATGTTACTGTACCGGTGCCCTGAATATCATCGTTGAATGAACAAATGCGCTCCTGATACCTATGCAGAATGCGTAGCGCATGATGTTTGCCAAAATCTTCCCACTGCAGGAGAGCGTGTGGGAAACATCGCTTCACGCCCTTTACAAAATTTTCCACTACTGTATCGTATTCATCACCGATTAGCCTCTTGTGTCTCAAACCGAGGTACAACGGATCATTGAGCGCTTCTTCGTTGTTCGTACCGACATCAAGCAAGATCGGCAGACACAATGCCGGATGTAAACCGGCACCGACAACATAAAGACTTATCTTACCAACTGGAATCGCCATCCCGCCGACCCCCTGATCACCAAGACCCAATATGCGCTCGCCATCAGTGACGACAATCAGACTGACATTTGAAAAAGGAGCATTCGACAGAATCCGGTCAATGTGTGAAATCTGATCGGCTGGTATATAAAGCCCCCTGGGTCTGCGAAACATATGGCTAAAAGTATTGGCTGCCACACCAACAATTGGTGTATAGATAATCGGCATCATCTCTTCAGCATTATCAAGGACTAAACGGTAAAATAGAGTTTCATTGCGGTCCAGCAAACCAAGCAGGAAGATGTATTTTTCTACAGCTGATGGTTTCTTCGAATAGTTTTCATATGCTCTGCGGATCTGTTCTTCCATGCCTGAACTGTGCCGTGGAAGAACCCCGTATAGATCGAGCTCCTCCCTTTCCTGATCAGTAAACGCCGAACCTTTGTTGTAAATCGGATGTTCCATAAGCAGCTGTCCGGTAAAAGGGACACTTATGTATTTCTCGCCGGTCAGTGGATCGACTTGAATGGAAAACTTACTCATATCATTCCTCCAAAAATCTTCATTATAACTGTTTATGTCCACACCAGCGCAGGTGTTCGATTGTTCGATTTTGGGATCTGTGCAAAGAAAATCATGGCTTCGTATTAATCCTGGTCGCCGATAATTGCGTTCGCAAGTTTTTTCATATGGTTGAGGTCAGCGCCGAATTTCTTACCGTAATCACGTAGAACATTTCCTTCCAATATCAGCTCCTTGACTTCTTTTTGCAGTGGCACAACAGAAAGGTCCATGATATCCAGCAAATATGTGAAGTACACATCTGCTTGTCTGGGCTTCATCTTTGCGCTTTCAAGCTGCGCGCAAAGATGAAGCGAAATATAGGCGATTTCTTTACCTGCTCTTTTATACTTATTTTGCTTCAGGAATTCGGCAACTGGCGCCATCCTCTTTTCCACATGGCGCGGCCAGCGTCTGAACATGCAAACGAGGGATTTGAACAATGCTTTCAGGTAAACAAACATATTCTAATTAAAGATAGTCTAGGTATAATTATCGACTTGTCAAGCTAAATATGAGAGGTGCTTCTCGCCTATTGACAGTTCTCATATTTTTATTAGAATCTTACGCTAATGAAGGAGGTTTACAATGAACATGTGGCAGTGCACCGTCTGCAATTATGTGTATGAACCGCAACTCGGTGACCCTGATAACGGCATCCGGACTGGCACAGCTTTTGAAGATCTACCAGATGAATGGGTCTGTCCAGTCTGCGGCGCGACGAGCGACCTCTTCGTACCTTATGTGAACGAAGAAGAGTTATAGCGAAACATCGACGCATGTCAAAAAGTGAATGGATAAATTTACTCTCATAGTTGGTCTTATCGGTACAGCGCTCCTGGTTGTATCTCTTGTTGTTGTTATCACCGCGTTTGTCAATATAGTAAAAAAGAAAACAAAACTCAAGAAGTTCTTTTCATCATTTATTATTTTTCTCATAATATTTGGTTTCGCGACTTCTTTTATATACCTATCATTGTTTCTCCAAACTTTCTCAAGATATACAGACGAGCAAAAAATCGGTTGGGTATATGCTGAAGAGAAAACTGATACAATTAAAATAACCTATTATGACGGAGTAAATAATCGCTATCACTGGTTCAATATTTCCGGCGAACAATGGATGATCGAAGGCTATTTCCTAAGATGGAGTCTTGCTTTGCGTTGGTTGGGCGCTGGTGCTTATTATCGCGTGACGAGGTTTACCGGACGCTGGACAGATCCTGAAAAGCAAACTATGTCAGTCTACCAAATCCACCCCGAAGAAAAACTGTGGAAATTTCTATTGAAACACGGTGGTAAAATCCCTTTTATCGATACCGCTTATGGTATCGGGGCATTCCAGTACCCGAATAAAGACACTGTCGATATCTACATCAATGATACAGGATTTATTTTAAGAATCCGCTAACCTTAATCTGCCATATAATCAAAAAACCCCCCGTACGGGGGGCTTTTTGATTTGTCTATTCTACTCGCGCTCAACACGCTCTATCTGCGTGGCTTTTTCCCCTTTTGGGGAATCGGTAATTTCGAACTTAACTCTCTCGCCTTCTCTAAGGGTCCGGTACCCATCACCTGCAATATCTGCATAATGGGCAAAAACATCACCTGACCCGTCTTCTTTCTCAATGAACCCGTATCCCTTCTTACCATCAAACCACTTCACATTTCCGTAGGTTGGCATTTGTTTCTCCTTTCAAGCTTTACTCATTTTGTTGAAAAAGGATATGTAAAGTGCACATCCTCCAACTTACGGTATAGCCTGATTTTATTTTATCTAAATCGCACAATCTGTCAAGGGACAATATTCACTGCTCCCCTATTTCCTTACCAGTCCAGCAATAGGTGCACAACCGCTTTGCGGGCAAACCAGTCGCTGAAAGCATATCTTCTAATCTCTGATACCGTAGTGATGTCACGTTTAGATTTTTCTCCATGAGCTTGAGCATTTTCTTATACGGTTTTGAGTCAGGATCAAGATACGGTTCAATATTTTTTATGTGCTTGCCAAACATACGTTTTAGGATTCTTCGAGCAAACAACTCATCCAGCTGCCTTGTCGAATAAAGGTATTTGCACGGATACATGAGTGCTGGACAGGCAGGTCTCACGTGGATCTCTTTTGCCCCTGCATCCCACAACTTGACGAGCAAGAAGTTTTTCAGCTGGGTGCCGCGCACAATAGAATCTTCAGTTATTACCATAGACTGATCTTTAATCAAAGCATCAGCAGTAATCTGCTTCATACGCGCCACCGTGTTTCTTGTTTCCTGTGATGGCGGCACATAACTTCTCGCCCATCCCGGCGTGTATTTCAGCAAAGGACTGCGCACGGGCACGCCTGATTCAAAGGAATAGCCATGAGCATAAGCAGTCCCCGAATCAGCAACACCAGCAACCAGGTCAACTCTCATCTTGTCCTTGCGTGCGATAATCCTTCCTGAATACTCTCTGAATTCCTCAACATTTTTACCCTCGTATTCTGACGCGGGGAACCCGGCATACACATAAAGAAACGTACACAGCTGCATGATTCTACCCGGTTTCTTCAACTGTTTTACTTTACCATCACTAATCAAGACGATTTCACCAGGACCCAAGAACTTTTTGGTCTTGAATCCGAGGTTTTTATAGGAACAGGTTTCTGAAACAACTATCTTGTCGCCTTTGTGTTCACCCAAAACCAGGGGACTCCGTCCATATCTGTCACGCGCTGCATAAATGCCTTCTTTGCCGAGCAGCAATAATGACAAAGAACCGTCAATCTTGTCATGCAGGTAATCAATACCATCAATAAGAGTTTTCCCTTTGTTAATCAGCTTTGCAGCTAACTCTATCTGGTTGACTCTTCCATTCGGCATTTCAGAAAAAACTACGCCTTCGTCAATTAATTGTTTGGCAAGCTTGTTCTGGTTGTCGATGTAGCCAACAGCGCAGATAGCGTATTCGCCAAATTTCAGCCTCATTATCAAAGGTTGAGTGTCTCGATCACTAATAACACCGAGCCCTATATTCCCCTTCATATTTATGAAATCAATATCTTCAATAAAACGCGACTTGAATTGGGCTTTGGAGATAGTATGGATCTTTTTCTGGAGTTTTTTGCCATCATAAATTGCGATCCCGCCGTATGAAGTTCCAAGGTGCGAGTGATAATCTGTGGCGTAAAAAAGACCTTCCTTGCAGTCTTTCTTTGAATAAAAGGCAACGATCCCGCTCATTTCATAAACCCCCTTTTTTAAAATTCCCGTTTTCGGTAAATCATACATGGTACGGCTTGTTACACTACATATAGAGCAAACTAATAAAAAATACACTATATTATATATGCGATTACAAAATTGTCAAGCCCTGTGTGTTTCCAAAACTCTGCCTGGAATCTGGCTATTAAAATAGATCTCCAACAAACCGTGAATAAATCACGGGAATGTCAACTTGAGCACAAATGCCTCCCACTTCTCTTTGAATACTTCCATGTCTTGTTCATTGAGAATTCGCTTCAGGGTTTGAAAACCAGTGGGGTCTTGCTTTCGATTTTCATGAAACTCTCGATAGAATTTAACGAGCAATCCTTTTTTCTGAAGATAGTAGCACAGATAGCGCGCTTGGCCATAATTTGTACCCTTATCCTCGGTGTAAAAGTTATGCGCGTCCATATCGGTCAGGGCTTTAAAGGACGGTACGCGGTCCTCCTCAATTGCATCCTGCAAACCCTCGAGCCGCCAGTTGGTCAAACCACAAATATGGCCGTCTTTTTCCCGGCATTGCTCATATAAAGATGCCAAGCCTTCATCAAACCATGGCGGACACTCGGAAAAATTCGCATGCACAAAGGGATGAACAATCTCGTGCACCAGAGTACCTCCGCCTGTGCTTATGTTCATAACCAGGGCATTTTCCACTTCAGAGAAATACCCGAACGGCGTTGTCGGCTCGTCATTAAAGAGTTCTTTGGCATGTTTGTAATAACTCTCTTCGTCCTTAAATAACCAGATATCAATGATATTGTCAGGATCTTTACTGAAATAGTCTTTCTTGAGCATATCAACTGCCCACTTGATGGTTTTCTCAGCGCGCTGCTCGACTATCGCTGCCGGCTCGTCGCCAATGACCACAAAGGGTTTTTGAATGATGATGGTGAACCCGGTCGACACTTTCTTTTTAAGCTTATTCATGTGCTCTTTAAAATTATCATCAGTAAACTGTAAAGCTTCGGACTCCTCGGGTATTTCCTCACGGTGTATGGTTATAACCCGAGGTCTTTCATTACTATTTTCTACCGCACGTCCGCAGTCAACAATCAAGAAAACCAATATCACAATACAAAATGCCAATGGACTCGTCTTAGAAATCCATGCTTGAAGATTAAAAACAATATTCATAGCTCAATAACTCCAAATAATAGGATGGTGGTCAAGATAAAACAGCTTACGCGTACCGTCACCGCTCTTTTGTTCATTCACTGCGGTTAGAGCATGATTACGCACATCGCCCCACATCACAGTCTCGCATACCAGGCCAGAACCACCGTTCCACGACCAAACCGGCGTCGTGTTGATTGTGCCATTAATGTTTTCAAAAACGACCACTGGTTCCCACCAGCCACCTGCTGCAAGGTCTATCCAACCATCCGTTGTGATATCATAAAATGCACCACCGGTTGAATAATCAGTGTCACTTGAGGTCCAAGACGGCGAACCAGGCAGCGGAATAACTGCCAGACAAATGCCGGCATAGAATAATAGAACAAAAACACCAAGTTTCATACCTACCTCACTTTTTTGTTTTGCAGTACACAAAAATCTCAAAACTACTTATCACCACGAGGATAACTGTTATTATCCATAGTATGATCTGACCAAACAGTGAAACGCGCAGCTTGCCATTTAGCAGCCAAAATGCCAAGACAAACGCCGCGCATATATTTATGGCAATTGCACCGCCTAAGCCCAAACCGATCATACCTGAAGCATGGCGGTTGCATTCAAGAAGCAGGGCAATAGAGATACCGATGAGCACCGCGCCGAGCATCGTTGGATAAAAGGCATGATTGACCATTGGTAAACCCAAAAGCTCCACAATATCAGTCGGAAAAACCACGAGCAGAAAACCAAGAACAAAATTAATCATTGCATCGATTACAAGCACTGCTGAATCCTTCATGAGATATTTTTACTTTACTTGATTTTTATGATGCTGTCAAGCTCGCCTTGACACATCCTTACATTATATCTTGGAAAGCAACAATTACCGCATCAATGTGCTCGGAACGAATACCATAGTGCGTAACTATTCGAAACCGCCGATTCTCAGTTTGCAGTATCTTCACACCTCTTGCGTCAAGCTGTTGCAGCAAATCATCCGGCGTCATTTTATCGCTCTTCAGGTCAAAATAGAGGATATTGGTTTGAACCCGTGCCAGATCAATAGATAACCCTGGGATCTGGCTAATACCCCGAGCAAGCTTCTTAGCATTTACATGGTCTTCAGCCAGGCGCTCGACCATCCGCTCAAGCGCGACAATCCCGGGCCCTGCGATAATACCTGCCTGACGCATTCCGCCGCCCAGAAGTTTGCGGTATCTGTGTGCTTCAGAAATAAATTCACGCGTGCCGCAGATAACAGAACCTATTGGTGCAGAAAGCCCTTTTGATAAACAGAATGATATTGAATCCACATTGCGCGTGAATTCTTTCACATCTCTACCCAGGGCAACCACAGCATTAAAAATCCGGGCGCCATCAAGATATAATGACAGCCGATGCTCTTTAGCGATTGCACCCACTGAATCAATATACTCTGGTGTCAAAGCAGCGCCATAGCAACGGTTATGAGTATTTTCCAAACATATCAGCCGGGTGCGCGGCCAGTGCGCATTAACTCCCCGAATCGCTGCCTTGATGTCATCAAGTTGCAAAGTACCATCAGGTTGATTGGGAATAAGGTGGGGATGTATAGCGCCCACCGCAGAAATCCCTCCTGCTTCATTGAGAAAAATGTGTGCCTTGTCACCAAGAATCGCTTCCTCACCGCGTGCGCAGTGAGTGAGCATACACACGAGATTCGCCATTGTTCCACTGGCGACTAAAAGCGCAGCCTCTTTACCAACAAGTTCGGCAGCCATATCCTGAAATTTGTTTATGGTCGGATCCTCGCCAAACACGTCATCACCTAATACCGCGTTGAACATTGCCTGCCGCATTTCATCGGTCGGTAAGGTAACCGTGTCACTACGTAAGTCAATTGGCTTCCTCATCCTCTTCATTGTTATCTCCATCGAGAAGTTGAGCACCTTGGGGCAAGCCCAAGATGCTCAACAGGTCATGCTATTCTACAGTGAACTCAATATGGGTTATTTCATTGCCATTGTCATCTGTGTCATGCATGCGGAAATCATATGCTCCTGCTTTTTCCGGAGCTTCGAACACGAGCAAACCCTGGGTTTTCTTATCGAGATACTTGTATGCCACATCGTGTCGGTCATTTTCATCTTCGCTGCCATGCGGTACATCTGACGGAATGATGCCAACCCACGCCTTTGGACCAAATGCCGCCGGGGCAGTAAGAGCTAACCTTATCTCCTCACCCGGTGCATAAATAGTTTTATCCAGTTTAAGCTCTGCTCCTTCAGTCACGACCTTGGCTTCAAACGATATACTGGCAACTTCTTTACCATTGTCATCTGTATCGTGCATGCGAAAATCATAGGTACCTGGTTTCCCCGGCGCGAAGAAATTCAATACACCGGATATTTGTTTCTCGAGGTAAACATAGGCAACATCGTGCTCGTCATTCTGACTTTCATCGCCGTGCGGAACGTCAGATGGAATGATTCCAACCCAGGCGTTCTCTGGATAACTCGGTGCAGTGAACGTAACCGCAATCTCTTCACCACACGCAAAAGTCGTCTTGTCCAATTTTACACTTGGCTTTGTACCACCACAGGATGTAAATGTGATGATACTAACAATCAAAGCTAATAAAACCAACTTGCGCATTATGCCTCCTTTGTTTTGTACTGATTAATTCTGCATGGGGATTAAATGTATTAAGACCAACCGCGGTCTTTCCATACACTCTATGTAATAAGCCTCACAATTATTCTTCTTCTGGCTTGGCTTTTATCATTTTTTCAATAGCCTGTATTGCTTCTTCACGTGTATCGTAGATATTTACCGTCAACTTGGCTTTGAGAGAAGTAGTGCGCACGGTCATACGCGCCCAGTCATTAGTGCCCCAGCGGGCAAAACCGAGTACGTAATTGCCAATGGCTGTCCGCGCAGCTTCACCATAATATTCGGCAACACTGGCGTGAACCAGAAGACCGTCGATGTGGGAAATTACAAAAACCTTCTTGTCAATACCCTTAAAGAATTTCTCGTATTCTGCAAAAAACGCGTCGACATCTTCGCGCGTCTTGATTTCCCAATTATCTTCAGTAAAAATAATATTTTTCTGAGCGTTATATTCAAACTTCACACTCCCAGGCATAATTTAACCCCCTTTTATCTATGAGTGAACCAGTTCCACCTTTATATTGTATCATTATAATCTCTTTTGTCAATTCTTTTCTTGAATCAACCGAGCACCTCGGGATACTATCCTGAGGTGCTCAGATTTCACTAACTAACCACAGTTTTGATCCTATGTATACTCAAGAGTTATTTCCACGGTACCGGTAAATCCAGAAGGCAGCTGAAGTTTCTTCAATATATTCTGCAGAACCAATGACTTCAACTTCTTGGCGTCGTATTGCTTCACCTTGGCCTGTGTCACTTTGCCTTTATTAATAGTGAGAGAAATAGTTACACTCTTAAGTTCCCATCCCTTAAATGTCTTTTCAAGTTCCTCTTTTATTTGATTGATTATCGCATCTTCAACATTATCCAGGGTTAAGCCAGCCGGAATGACACCACCAGTAACGTAGACTTGAGGTGTATGTTTATAATCATATTCACCGGATTCATCCTTGCGCACTTCTTTCATGATCGGCGCACTCGGTGCGGTTTTGTAGCCGCTTGACGCTCGACCACCTGCAATCCCACCCACAGCATAATCACTTACACCCTGAGGAAGTGGCAACGGCTGCTTCACAGTAACAACTTCACCGGTTTTTCTGATGATCTTGTCCACTGCAACAAATGACGTATATTGAGTCATAAGATGGTATTTCAAGCCCAGATCTGTAATTTCTTCTCGTACATCTTCACCTACCCTACCATAATCAGAGAGGCGCGCAATCTTTTCTCTTGCCCATAAGTATTGAAGAGCACTATTATGCTCATCTTCCAAAGACGAAGTCACTTTGATTTCTTTCCTGTAGGTGCCTGACGGTGTCCTTCCAGTAACAATGATTTTCCCGGATGGGCTCTTGTATTTTCCGTACAGAATAAGTGGCCGCTGGGCAAAAAGGTCTGGCAAGGAAAGCGGCTCCACATCATATGCACTAAAGCCCTGGAACTCAACCTCGATATTTGTGAGCAGTGGATGTTCAATATAACTCATAAACTTCTCTGCTGTCTGCTCTGCCTCTTCCTGATTTGTCACGACAAACGGCTCGCCCATTCCAACCCGGGCAATCCCTTCGATAATATAGCGGTTGACCCCTGAGCCAATACCAAATGCAAAAAAGTTCGCCTGGTCAAGGTTCTCCCGCACCAGATCAAAAACTTCTTTTTCTACGCTCACATAACCATCAGTAGCTGTGACAATAATCCGTGACAGTCCCTTTTTCTTTTCCAGAACCAGTGCTCGTTTAAAGGCATCCAGTATCCTAGTCCCGCCCCCACCGGTTTGGGACATAACCATATCTATCGCTTTCTTTTTGTTCTCTTTTGTAGCTGGTAATGGATGTTCGGATAGCACCTGCGAACCGCCGGCAAAGAAAAGTATATTGAAGTAATCCTTCTTTCTCAAATTCTTGACAATATTCTGGATCAAAGCCTTTGAAACTTCTAAAGGAAAGCCATTCATGGACCCCGACACATCAATAATGAAAACGTATTCACGCGGCGGGATCATGCTTATTTTCACGTTTTCCGGTGGTTCAACCATGAGCAAGAAATAGTTTTCCTCCTTGTCCGGATACAAAAGAAGTCCGCTGTGTATCGCCTTGCCCTGTAAAGTGTACTTTAGAATATAGTCACGATTTCCAGAAGACTTTTCTTTTTTGGCAAGGAGAACCTGAGCCCGATCCTTGCCTGCTTTCTTAATGTCAACCTTGTGCGAGGTGACCCATACCTTGGACAGGGGTAGCCCGGTTCTGAGATTTACCTTTATATCAAATGCATAAGGCGGCTCTTTCCCCTCGTGAAGATATGGTGTTACAACCCAGTTATCCGTGCCCTTTAATACTTTCTTATCCGATTCGCCGGTAAAGCGCGGACCCACCACCGTCGGGAAAACAAATTCATAGACACCGGCCTCGGGCACAAGAATCTCAGTATACTTCACCACGACCTCGATGACATCACCGGGCATGATATTGGCAACTTTCATCTGAAAAACGTTCGGTCGCTTTTGTTCAAGGAGCGAAGCGACCTTGCCATCTTCTTTTGCCTGCTGATAAATCTTTTGCGCCTTAGCCGTCTCCTCGATATCTGCTTCAATAATCCGATCACCGATCTTCATGGTCATGGCGTGTATCGCTGACTTCACGCCCAGAGGAAACACATAAAGTGCCTCGATTGTCTTCTTGCCGTCATTCTTATACACCTGGGTCAGTTCTATTTCCGCAGTAATCCCCGCAATATTGACATCAGCTTCTGTTTTTAATAAAGGAAAACTCTCGATTGCCGGGTCGCCTTTAACAAGGAAATATGGCGAGAGGGATTCATCCCCTTTTTCCAGTGGAAGCGCACCATCCAATGGTTTCATCTGAATCAACAAGAAAAGACTTGTGACAATAAACAAAATTATTAATCTTTTCATCTCATCCTCCTTTCACCCTATAATACAAAGTGACTCCAGATTAATTCCTTACTCTCTCACCGCTATTATTGTCCAGAATTAAACGCCTGCGCCTTTATCTAATCCTTCAGTCTCAACTCCCCTTTTACCCGAACTTCATCTTTGATTTCTATTCTTGCAGGCCAGGGGTCATCTATTTTAACCTTGATCCCCTGGGATGGATATGCACTCCACTCTGCAATGTCTATTTGCACAGGGCTTTTTATCACAACTTCGATCGGTTGCTTCAGTACTATATTAGAGGATTGCGCACTGCCTTCCTGTGCATAAGCCACTGGAATATGCAGTATCTTATCGACCGCGAGTATCGTCAACATAACCGCAATCCAGATAAGCACAAATTTAAGGGTTTTGTCTTTATCTGTCATATTTACCTCCACGACCATGCACCTATACATAGGTGCGGGGTTCAGTGTCCCGAGCTTATCAAGGGACTTCCTTTACTACAAGTCTAAACAGAATATGCTCTATGTCAATCACATTCTATCTTGACATCATTGTACAACGTGTTATAATTAACAAATAAAAAACTGACTGTGTGGCAAAAAGAAATCCCGGCTGGAGTTTATTTTTACGAAATGAATAATAGAGCAA
>JBARXC010000211.1:0-57026 GCA_049647125.1 bacterium
ACTTACTCTTAGAGTAATCTAATGGATTCATGGTGTATCCTCCTTTCTTTTTGAAAACCATTATAGAAGGATACACCATGTTCCATTTCTTTCAAGAGTAATTTCCACACAATAAAGTATACTACCATTGCTGCGCATTGACTGAATATATGATCAGGAGAAAACTCTTGCAATATCGAGTATTTATAGTATAATTATCCCATGTCCAAAGTGTGGTTTCTTTCCTGGATTTGGGTATTTCCTTTGTTCAAAGTACTGACCGGCATAAAGATAAGGGGCAAGGTACCTAAAAAGGGTGCTTATATAATCGCCTGTAACCATGTATCTTTTCTTGACCCACCAATCGTCGGTATTTGTGCAGCAAGGGAAATCTATTTCCTGGCTAAAATCGATCTATTTCAAACCTCAAAAGCTTTTGCCTGGTTGATAAAGGCATATAATGCCATACCTATTAGCGGTGTTCAGGGTTTGATGACCGCGATAAAATTGCTGAAAAGAGGTGAGGTAGTGGTGATTTTTCCTGAAGGCACCAGGTCAAGTAAAGGACATATGCTGCCGTTTAACCCCGGTGTCAGTTATCTTGCAATCAAGTTGGGTATTCCTGTTATCCCTGCATACATAGCCAATTCAAACAAACGGTTTTTACGAATTATACTGCGGTTAAATAGATTGAAAATTAGTTTTGGCAAACCCGTTTCTCCTGCAGGTTATGAAAAGAGCCGTGAACATATGGACAGGTTTGCCCGGCGATTAAAAGAGGAGGTATTGAAACTAAGATGATAATTTATCGTGCACGTTACGGCGGTGTTTGTTTTGGTGTAAAAAGGGCGATTGAGATGGCGCTTAAAGCTGTGAAGAAAGGCAAATGCGTCTATTCACTTGGTCCGTTGATCCATAATCGGTTGGCCGTCGAGAGCCTAAACAAAAAAGGTATAATTACTGTCGATAAAATCAGGGACATCAAAAATAAAAAGGTAATAATCCGTTCACACGGGATACCGCCAGTGCTGCTTAAAAAATTGAAGAAAAAGAAGTTTGAGATCATTGATGCAACATGTCCAAGGGTGCGGCGTGCTCAACGCTATGTAGAAAAACTCATCACTGAAGGTTATTATGTTGTAATCATTGGTGAAAAAGACCATCCCGAAGTAAAGGGTCTCCTGGGCTATGCAGGTAACAGAGCAGTGATGTACTCAAAGGATTTGAAGCTCAAAAAGCACAAGATCGGCGTGGTTCCCCAGACAACGCTTGATTTGGTCCATTTGAACGAGGCGATTGCCAATCTCATACCAGGTGTATTAGAGATGAAAATTTACAACACGATATGCAAGGCAACGATACTGCGTACTAAAGAGGCTATGCGTATTGCCGAGAAAGCCGATATAATGCTTGTTGTTGGCGGTAAGAACAGCGCCAATACAACGCGGTTGTATCAAATGTGCAAGAAAGTAAAACCGTCCTATCACATTGAATCGGTTGATGACATTTTGACTGATTGGTTTGAGCGTGTTAAGAGCGTTGGCGTGACAGCTGGTGCATCAACCCCTAAGGATCAAGTTGAAGATGTTATAGATTTTATTAAGAAGAAATATCCTGATTGAACACTGCTAAAAATCCCTTTGCTCAAGGGATTTGAGACCCATGCGCAAGGGAAAGATAATTGTGATTGTGTTGAGGACGAGAAAAACTATCAGGGGTATCAATATCATGAGGTGGTTGACGGGTCGACTATAGTATTTACTTATTATGTAGTGATACGCTGGCGTGGCGAGAATTATTATTGAGATTCCTACATACCCGATGCTTGCCAGGGCGGCAACAATCCCACCGCTGCCCGCCGCGATTCTTGATGGATTGGTTTCGTCAAATTGGGGGAATCGCGCACCTAAGCCGAGGTTTATTGAAACTAAAGATGCGGCAACGAACAATGCGATTACGGGCATCAACACATACATCTGTGGATCAGTTTTGATGAATAAGTTTGAGAGAATCAGGAGACTCTCCAGGATCACTACCGCAATTATGACGTTTGTACAGTACTTGATCTTCATGACCTTGCTTAAGGAAAGGGACGAAGAACAGATAAACCATATGCCAGTACGTTCAAGACTTATGGCTGGGAATATGAACCTTACGCCCAGGGTTGCGAGCACAAAAGTAACAAACGTGAAATTGAGGAACGACACAATAGTGCGCCATAGGGGAAAAGTGAAGTATAAAGGGGTTCTTTTTAGAGAAATTATATATACGACCAATAATATTATGAAGACCGACAACTGTACCCATTGAATAGGCTCACGAATAAAAACGAGCAAGTCTTTAAAGAATAATGTCCGTGACTGATTATATTTATATGTATGGAGGAGTGATTTCCTTCGTTTTCTTTTTGTCCCGTGTTCATTGATAAATATCCACGATTTTGTATAGAGAATTTTTGCCGCAAAAAAAGCGATAATTGTCATGCTGAGACTCATGAACAGAAGTAATGTAAAGTAGAAAAAACCAAGATTTGCACGACCGCTCAAGCCTTTTAATATATTGCTCAGCCAGGTTGATGGGACATAAGTGCCGCCCACGGTTGTCAAGTTGGTGGCAAACCTTAAAAGTTCTTGTTCGTTGTCCGTCTCAAAGACCTTGAGGAGTGCGGGGTTATTGGTTTTTACGTATAAGTAGGTCAACCCGATGATGAGGATAACCGATAGGATTATTACGTCCTTTGAACTCAACTTAGGGAAAAGGCGAAAAATGGCAAAGACTAATAAAGACGCCACCGTACCTGGGATAATCAAATAGATCAAGATACTCACAATTGACATGGGGTAGTAGAAAACCGGTGCATGGGTTGTTATTCCATAAGCAGTGATTAAAGGTAGGGCAAGGACCATTGTTGCCCACGATGCATAAATGCAGTTTTCAAAGAGTTTGCTAAGGTATATTGAGGTCGGCTGGATCGGTAAAGAAAACAGGAAATTCAGTTCTTTATTATTATAGAAAGTTGAGAATGAAGTTATGACGTTGCTGAATAAGAGCATGGTGAAGAAGATAAAAAATGCCATTTCAATGATCCGGTCCATGAGCGCAAAACCAATTGCCTCAACGGTCACCAGATACTTGAAGATACGAAAGAACACATAATAAGAGCCGAAAAGAAAACAGCCGATCACAAACACGAACGATAATAATTCAAGGGCATGCATTGAAAGGATTGATTTGGCAATTATCCTAATGCGGGTGATAAAGATGATGCGAAAATCTTTCATTGTTTGGGTGCTTACCTATGCCTCTTGTTCTAAAGGAGGTTCTTCAGAGAGCTTAAGATATATTTCCTCGATATCTTTTTCCCCGGAAATCTTCGAGAGTTCACTGAGTGCGCCGATAAATTTCAATTCGCCCTTATTTATAATACCGATCTTACTCGCTATTTCTTTGGCAAATGACAGCGTGTGAGTGCAGATAAACAGGGTTTTACTCTGTGCCTTTAGTTCCAAAAAGATTTCGCGAACTGATTTACTGGATTTTGGATCCAGCCCAACGAGCGGTTCGTCGATCAATATCAAGTCAGGGTTATGGAGAAACAGTTGACACATTATTACTTTTTGCTTCATGCCGTGGGAATAGGTTTCAGAGAAATCATCTATCCATTCACCGATATCAAGTTTCCCCAAAAGCGCGTCCATTCGGCTTTCGTATTGGTCCTTATTGATGTCATAAATACCAGCGATGAAATTGATGAATTCACGACCGGTTAATTTATTATAAATGAAAGGTTCGTCTGGGATATAGCCAGTCAACCGCTTTGCTTTCAAGGGTTCTTTGTTTAAATCAATACCTTTGATATAAATATCACCGTGCGTAGGGTGGCAAAGACCAGCAATAAGTTTGAGCGTCGTTGTTTTACCAGCACCATTAGGTCCTAAAAGTACAAAGATCTCACCGGGGTCTAATTCAATGTTTAGGTTCTTGAGCGCCCAGGTCTTACCGAAGTGTTTGCGCAGTTCTTTTATAACGAGGGTTTTCATAAGTTTTCTTGATGGTGATTATTTTAGTTTTGAATCAAGGATCCGGATCTGCAACTTACCAACGACTTTCAGGACTTTCGCCCATTCAGAGACTTCTCCCTCTTTCAATTTCAGATGGCCGATGTCCGCGGGAAATTGATTAAATGTTGGATCAACCGGAACCCATTTCCCAATCCAGACCGCGCACCATGCGTGATAAAAATATGCCGAAGCCCGGAGACTAACCAGACCCACATAGATCTTAGTTGGAATACCCGAAGCGCGCGCCAAAGCGGCAAAAAGCACTGAGTGCTCATTGCAGTCACCCTCTTTGGTTCTCAGCACATCGATCGCTGAAGGTAACGATGCAGTCGGGTTCTTTTCGAGCATGTCGTACACGCCAGTCACGAGCTTAGCAACGACTTTTTTAGCGTCCTTTTCTGTACCAACTATTTCTTTTGCCTTGGCAGTTATCTCTGCATTTTCGCATTGAATGTAAACTGACGGCTTGAGAAATTCGTCGTGTTCTTTTATAGGTATGTCAAAATCAGGTAATTCAGCGAGCTCAGGTACATATAATTCCAAAATAATGGGTTCTTGACCCACCAATTTCTGAAAGTCATCATCGAGGTCAAGGTCAGTTGGTGTAATATCCATGAGCTTGAGTTTGAGAAAAGACAACTTTCCAGCGTCGCCAAGTGCTTTGTCTGGTTTCACTGAGAAGAAAGAAAGAAGATCAAATGCTTCAGCTGGCTTTATGTCGGCGAGCGCTTCTTCTTTTGACAAAGGGATCATTTCCATACCCATTGCCGGCGATGCTCGTTTGATTAATTTGAAATCGTCGTCAAACCATGCTATTTCACTTAACTCCATAATAGTGATTTCCACTTTTGTCCCCAAATATTCTTTACCAAAAACACTTACTTTTTCTTTGTTGAACATTTTGATACAGGCTTGGGCTGAGGACTGGGTAGTTGGATCAAAATATGGGATGGTGATTTCGTCGCCGGGTTTCATCTTTCTATTTTTTATCACCTCTTCAATGGCACTTGGCAGATATGGTTTTTCTTCGAGGTTGATTGTCTGGGTGTGTGGGATGCCCTGTGAATAAGCGGTTAAGAGGAGTTTCTTTCCTTGTACTACGCCTTCAACCCTTGACTCATGACCGAGGGTTAAAAGATGCAATTTGAATTCCTTTAAGACATATTCTTGGTCAGTATGGCTGTAAATATGCGTATCAACGGTCCTTTGTGCATTCATCATCATCAGGCTCATACGGCTGCGATTTTCAACAAGGATACCAGTATCAGTATTTGTTATTTTTGTAAAAGAATAGCCGATGCGTTGTCCCTGAAGGAATATGCCAAGCCATTCTTCTGTAGTGTTCAATTCTGCGGACCTTGGGTTCTGATCCACAGCCAGCTTTTCTGGTTTTGGTATTTTCAATATCAAGTAAATGCTCACCGCAAATATTGCTATGATTATAACTAGGCCAAGGGATTTTTTCATTTTCTGCTCCTTTCTTTCCTTGTATTTATTATATTCAGGGTTTAGGCAATAGTCAACCGATAAAGATGGAAGATGGAAAAATAACAGAGTGATGAAGTCACCGAGTCATTAGGTCATTGAAACCAATCATTTATTGGTTTAGGTATTTTAGGCATTTAGGAGTTTTTGATTTTTATACTTAATCTTGACTTTCTGTTTTTTCCGGATATAGTAATATCTTAGTAAAAAGGAGTGGTATGTCGAAAATTCTGCAAGACCTATTGAGCAAAAATGAAAACAGGATAATTCTTATTGTCCTTGATGGCTTGGGCGATTTGCCAAACCCGGAGAAGACAGCTTTAGAGATAGCGAAAACCCCTAACTTGAATAAGCTGGCAAATAAAAGCGGTTTTGGATTAACAACCCCTATTGCTTCTGGTATTACACCGGGCAGCGGTCCTTCACACCTTGCCATGTTTGGTTATGATCCTGAAGAGCACCAAATCGGTCGCGGTGTGCTTGAGGCTCTGGGTATTGGTCTGGATGTTGAGGAAAAGGATTTGGCAATACGGGGGAATTTCGCAACGATAAAGGATAAGGTTATAACGGATCGCCGGGCTGGTCGAATTTCAACTGAAGAATGTACCAGGTTATGCAATAAATTGCAGGCCGCGATTAAAACAATTGAAGGTATATCGCTTATGATTAAGCCAGCTAAAGAGCATAGATTTGTGGTGAAATTCCAGGATGCAGAGCTTTCTGATGCTCTCACTGATGCTGATCCGCAAAAGGACAACCAGGCTCCAGTATTTGCTAAGGCAAAAACCAAAGCTGCTGAAAAATCTGCCGAGATCATTAATACTTTCATAAAAAACGCTGCTTTGGTACTCAAAGATGAAGAAAGGGCGAATTATGTTCTGCTCAGGGGGTATGCGCGGAACCCGAAACTGGAGTCTATGGCAAAACGATTCGGTATTAACCCGGCAGCGATTGCAACATATCCAATGTATCGGGGTCTTGCCCGGTTAGTCGGTATGAGCGTTTTGAAAACCGGAGAGGCAATCGTTGACCAAATAAAAACCCTGAAAGAAAATTACTTGAAATTTGACTTTTTCTTTTTCCATATTAAAGGAACTGACAAAGCTGGTGAAGATGGTGATCAGGCAATGAAGGTTAAATACATTGAAGCATTTGACAAAAAACTGCCTGAAATCCTGAAATTAAAACCTGAGGTTCTTTGTATAACCGCAGATCATTCCACACCTACTTTGCTTCACTCGCATTCATGGCATCCAAACCCCTTGTTAATATGTTCAAAATATGTCTTCCCTGAAAAGAAGAGTTTCACTGAAAGAAATTGCATAACTGGCAGCTTGGGGAGGATGAGGTCACTTGATTTAATGCCTTTATTATTAGCAAATGCATTGAAAATAAAGAAATATGGAGCTTAATCATGGCACAAACAATTACTAGAAAAGCCCTTATATCAGTAGCTGAGAAAGAGGGCGTTGTTGATTTTGCCAAGTCTTTAGCAGATCTTGGCTTTCAAATAATCGCCACTGGCGGTACTTGTAGACTACTGAAAGATAATGGTATTGAAGCAGTTAGAATCAGTGATTATACAGGTGGTTCAGAAAGCGAACGTGTTAAAACGCTCAGTCAAAAGATTGCAAAAGAAATCCTCGAGACCGGGGAGATTGGTCTTGTGGTTTGTAACCTTTATCCCTTTTTTGAACAAAAAGGGAAGTCTTTGGATGAAATGATCGAGTTCATTGACATCGGTGGTGTGACTTTATTAAGAGCAGGAGCAAAGAATTACAAGAAGGTTGGGGTTGCATATGATCCAGCACAGTACAACGAGATTATCGAGGTACTGAAAAATGATGGCTTTACTGAGGACTTTCGGCTGAACTTAGCAAAACAAGCATTCGGGTATATTGCGTGGTATGATGTTGTTATTGCTGAGTATTTTGGTGAGGATATTGACCGGCAAAGATATTTCTCAGTTGGCGCAGAACGGTTTATCCCCATGCGCTATGGAGAAAACCCGCATCAAAAAGCAGCCTTCTATCTCAATAAACTACAACAAGAGGGTTTCATAATCCACGGTGGTAAACAGATTTCCTATAATAATATTCTCGATGCCGAAGTTGCGTTTGGTGCAGCAAATGAATTTATTGATGAGATAGCCTGTGCCATTATCAAGCACCAGACACCATGTGGTGTCGCAATAGGTGAAAGTCAGGAAGAGGCATTTGAGCGCGCCTATATGGCCGATTCAATGTCTGCTTTTGGCGGTTTAGTGGGGTTTAACCAGGAAGTCACTGGAGCAACTGCCGAGCTGATTAAAAAGCACTTCTTTGAGGTTATTATTGCCCCGGGTTTTGAAAAAGGTGCGCTCGAAATCTTGAAGATCAAAAAAAACCTAAGAATTGTAGAATTATTGCCTGAGCTCATGTTGCCGATTGTCTATCGTCCGGTATTTGGTGGTATCCTGGTCCAGGAACGTGATAAGGGTGATGTCAAAGATTGGGAAGTAGTCACCAAGAGAGCGCCTGATGACTATGAAACCGAAGCCTTGAAATTTGCCTGGAAAGTAGTCAAATGGACCAAGTCAAACTCGGTGGTTTTTGCGATAAAGGGAAGGACTGTGGGTATTGGTGCTGGTCAGACTTCAAGGGTCGGTGCCGTAGTGATCGCGGCGCAGCAGTCAGTGGATAGAAGTGCCGGTATTGTTATGGGTTCAGATGCTTTCTTTCCTTTTCGCGACGGCGTTGATACCGCGGCAAAAGGTGGCGTGACCGCAGTAATCCAACCGGGTGGCTCAAAACGTGACCAGGAAGTGATTGATGCGTGTAATGAACACGATATGGCGATGGTCTTTACACATATGAGACACTTCAGGCACTGAAGAGAAAAGCTCCAAGAGCCAAGCTCCAAATTCCAAACAAATTCTAATCTCGAATTTTCAAAATTCCAAGTTGTTTTGTACATTTGAATTTGGAATTTCGGATAAGAAGTCGAGAAGTTCCGTAATGTGGATTCTCGACGCGTTCCTTGTGGAACTTGCTCGAACAATAATGACATTAACCTTCGAGCGATTCCCGCATCGGGGGAAGAGTCGAGAAGTTTACCGTACTATGACTACAGTATCGCCCACAAGCTGAAATCAAGAACTGTATCGTCCAGGTCATTGCCTGACAAATGCCCGTGATTGCGCCAAAAGCATTTACCAACCTTGGTTCTGAAATAGAAATCATAACGGAGTGTATAATCAAGTCCGAAATCGATTCTCAGTTTTTTTTCAACTATGCCCGATGGAAAGGGTGGATTCCAGTTTCCGCCTTCTTGCTCATAAGGCAAAAAAATGTTCCCTTGTCCTTTTCTCACATATTCAAGCTCTAGTTTAGGATATAGACCAAATCGA
Organism: bacterium; assembly: GCA_049647125.1. GTDB lineage: Bacteria > Hydrothermota > Tepidihabitantia > SM23-42 > SM23-42 > JAUVZL01. The sequence goes on from JBARXC010000211.1 coordinate 8,914, forward strand.
TTTATTAATTTTACTAGACAGGATACTCTATCAACATCGTTACCCAAAGGAAAACCCAGGGGATGGGTACCGCGTACATAAATATTGTCCTGTATCCGGTGTGTATACACCCATTTGTCAACAAAGGTGTAATTCATCTTCACTAAAAAATTATTAAATAGTACTGATTTAAAACCTACTTTGTAAGCAAGTTTGTCAGGGTATTCGTCATCTTCATACATATAATCATCGATCAGTAATTCACCATAGATAATAGACTCAAGCAGTCGTAACTGGATATCAAAGCACCACATGATATTATCATTACGGTCCAACCCCCATTGTGATAGATAATAGGGCAGGAAAGGATTCAGATATAGGGGTTCGAGCGATTGTCCAAAAAGCAGGGCTTCGCTAAACCCTAATTTTAAGAATTTTCTCAGGTTTACTCCAATACGGTGAATTGATATATAACGACTTTGGGAAATGTCGAGGATCGAAAAGATATTGTAGAATTCAAAGTAGCGAGAAGGTATGAATAACAAATAGCTGTCATATCCTTGAGAATCAAGGGAGAAAAGGAGGTCATTATCGTCACCAAAGCCAAGCAGGTAATTTCTACGGCCAATATCAAAATGTATCATGCCAACTTTCATCTTCATCAGTCCTTCAGTTAGATAAACCTGAAAGTCATGCCATGGTTTTGGCCCGGCGGTATCGATATCTGAGGCACGCTGAAACCTCAATGCTTGGGAAAAGCCAATATGCTTAGCCATTTGCCCACCTAATCGTAGATCGAGAAAAGCGCAGCCATACTCTGGTTCTAATTGATAGGTGCCATTAAGGTGAATTAGATATGAGAAATCCTGATTTTTCGTCAAAAGCGGGTTGAAAAGTGATATGATTTTTCTATCCAATGGATTGAGTTTGACATCATTGATGAGGAGTTCATCTATCTGCGGAATGACCCACTCTACTTCATAGGGTCTTATCAAAGGGATATCAATAAGACCTCTGATCTGTAAGTATTCGATATTGTCCATTATCGGTGAGTCAACCGGGATTACATAAGTGAGTAAAATAAATAATAACATTAAAACCTCCTACATAAGACAAATGCCTAAACCCCGTTAGATGTTTACTATCTAAACGGGGTAAATACCTAAAGAACTCATGATTCTTGATTCAAAATTCCAATGACAATTCTTTTTGAATTTAAGCATTTGATATTCATTGGATATTTGTCATTATACTAAAAACCTGTCTCTAACATAAGATGAATTTTGCCATCAAGCCACTTACCTTGTTTTGGCCACGCAAAGATAAGCGCCCCATCCAATACATTAGATGCCATTGCCATGCCAAAGCCATAGGAGTATTTTATCTCATCTTGAACCCAACCAATATCAAATAAGGGGTAGATAAACAATCTCTTGTACTCCAGGTTAACCCAGGCACCACTCTCATCGTCGAATTCTTCTTCAAGATAGCCGCGCAAATCCTGTGAACCGCCGATACGGTAGTAGTCAAAATATTCGAACGAATCAGTCTCAACATAATAGCCGTGGGGTTTCACATAAAACTTCATCATTTGGAATTCACCATCATATTGAAACCGCCACCGATCGTTTTGGCGAAAGAGGTATTCATAATTAATCTGTTGAGAACACGACCAAACCAATGATTCATAATCAAAGTCTAAACCAATGCCCACGAAGTTATCAGAATATTGTTGGCTTGGGTGATCATCGCCAAAATAGGAAAAGGACTCAACCCCGGATATCAAAGAAACGCCGAAGTATTCACCAATCGGTGCGGTTATTTTACCAGCGAATTTGACGAGTCGAACACTGTCATACGTCCAGAGCGAAAAATTGCCGTTCAAGGCGATCGGATAGATTAAGATCGGTTCAGTGAAATCCAGGGCGAAGAGGGTTTGATAATCATATTGAAAACTCAACCGGCGCAAGGTACCGAGTAGATTTATGGTACTGTAAATAATGCTGAAATCATACTTGTCTTCGCTCAGTGCACCATAGGCAATTAAATTATCACCTGGTTTTTCCTCAAGTTTGAGTAAAACATAATAGCCGCCATCTCTCAATACGATATTCTCCTGAACTGAATTGAAAGCCTCAGTTTCGAGCAGGTTCTTTTTGGTGCGGGCTAGAGACTTACTGGAAAAATAGGTTCCCGCCTTAAAACCGGCAACTTTGCGTACAGAACCAAGGTCAGTGTGATCCTGGACATCAAAAAGATAATCAGCAACCGTTATTCGTTTACCTTCTTCTATCATAAGGACTACTTTTTCAATGACACTATCAGTGTAAATGACCGACGGAAAGATGCGACAGAAAGCAAAACCCGCTTCCGTATATTTACGGATAATAGTTTTTGTCAATCTTTCCACGTCAGCCTTGTTTTTTGTTTTATTCTTATCTTTAAGTAAATACTGCGAAGAAAAAAATCGATTACCATAAATTTCAAGCGCAATATCTTGTTGCATATTCGACAGTGATAAAAGGAACAGGAGGCTAAGAGCGTCTAACAATGTTGCGCGGTACTATGATTGAAACAGAAAGGGTCGCCATTTGGTCTTGGGCGGGCCAAATTCATTCAACACGAACGTAAAATAATTGGGTTTCTTTGATCTTTTGGTCAATTTCATATTGGCATCCTTTGGTAGCCGATTTCCTTTTCTATTGTTACACTCCAGACACGCGCATACAAGGTTCTCCCATGTTTCATTTCCACCAAGGGCTTTGGGTACTATATGATCCGTCGTCATGATACCGGTTTTCTTACCGCAATATTGACACTGATGGTTATCGCGTTTGATTATATTCTTCTTGGTTAATGATATTTCTTTGCGTTTGATGCGGACATAGTATTTCAACCTGATTACTGATGGAACCTGATACGTAATACTGATTGTGTGGATTAGTATCCCAGTTACCTTCTCAATAAGGTCTACTTTACCTAGAATCATTAATGCAATCGCCCTTTTTACTCGTAGGATCGTTAATGGTTCATAGTTCTGGTTTAACAACAGGACCGGTGTTCGAAGCATTAGAATTTGAGCTCAATTAGTTCAATTTTGTCAACAACAAAATGTTTATTGTATGTAAATAGCCCGAAGATACTCGAGGAATCGTCATAAGCAACATAAATTCTCAATGAATCAGTTATCGTTCGGTCGACGATAACTGATTCCGGGTTTAACTCAATATTGGCGTCCTTTGCTTCTCTTGTAAGCTGGTTGATTATTTCCTGGTCCTGCATAGCATAACCAGTCCTTGCAGCATGTTCAACTTTTTCCGCGATTGTGCTGCGAGTCAGATGGACCCGGGCAATTTGATAGGCGCCATATCCAATTATCAGCAAAATAATTATTATTATGATGACGCCGAACCCAGAAATGCCTTTGTTTTTCATATTTTCCTCCACAATTATTTACAGTAGAACCATTTGTCCTCTTCAAGCCCCTTTATCCATTTATTACAGCGCGTGATTTCGGTACTGGCATAGGTGCTGTATTTGCTGTCGGCACGGGCTTTGGAATAATAAGCAACCGCACTGCGTAAATTGCTCAGTGCGGTGTTTAATTTTGAACAGTGTTTCTTAGCTTTATTGGAATCCCAGGTTGCTTTGGAGGCATACCCTCTTCTTTCATAGATATCGCCAAGCAAGACATTGGCATACAGGTTATTTGGTTCAATTTTTTGTGCTTGTTTTATGTAGCTTTCTGCTGCACCATATTTACCCCGGGAAATGTTAAGGTCGGCAAGATAAAACAGAGGTAAGGCTTTATCAGGTTCTAACTTTTGTGCTTCTTTGAATTCAGTATCCGCACTCGTGTATTTTTTCTGACGTTGATAAACCAAACCCAATTTGAGACGATACAGGTAATTGTCTGGTTCTTTCTCAACTAAATATTCATACTGCTGGGCAGCTTCGCTATAGCGTTTTAGGTCGGTGAGCGTCTCGGCAAGATTTTCTCTTACTTCCAGATTCTTTGGTTTCAATTTAACGATATTTTCAAGATATTCGACTGCCTGATTTGGTTTATCCATTTCAATATAGACCTTGGCAATCGCTAGCTGAGTTGAGAGGTTATCGGGTTCATATTTTTCGCTCTTATTGTAATAGGCAAGGGCTTTATCGTATTCCTTGGTCTTTGTGTAAATGTAACCGAGACCGTTCAGCAAATTCACATTTGTGGAATCAATCATCAAGCCGCTTTGATATTCGACGATAGCCTTACCGTATTGCTTGGTTTCTGCATACAATGCACCAAGCCCTTCATATGCCCGCGGGTCCATTGGATCAACTTTTTTCACTTGGTTATAGGTTGCTTCAGCATTGATAATGTCACGCTTTTTACGGTGTGACTTGGCAAGAGCGATATATGCTGCATAGTAATCGGATTTTATCTTTATCGCGGCTTCGAATTTTTCGATTGCTGCATCAAAATTGCCCTGTTTGTAATATTCCAGACCAAAGGCATACAAAGCTTCAGGATTTTCTTCGGTGGATTGAACAATGGGTTCTTGAGTATCCGGTTTGGTTGTTGTCTGAATAGGTGCGCAACTGATGATAATTAAACCTAGTAATACAAAAACCAAATATTTTGCTCTTAATATCGTGTCCATTATACCTCCATTTCCTTAGATATGGAGCCGACGGGATTTGAACCCGTGACCTCTTGACTGCCAGTCAAGCGCTCTCCCAACTGGGCTACGGCCCCATTATATTGTAAAACAACGGAATTATATAATAAAATAATCGAAAGTCAAGGAGCAATTGGGGGAAGAGGGGGCATTGCGCCCCCGCTATATATTTTTCGTTGTCATTCCTCTTGATTAATATGACGTTCTATTATAGGTTATGGTTTAATAGGGAAAAATGAACTTAAGAAACCGGGAAATTCTGATTCTCGGTTAGCCTGTGTTTCTTTGATTTCTTTTGAGTGATTCCAGCAATGAACACACTTAATTCAAACAACATTAGCAAAGGGACTGAAATAAGCAAGAGCGTGAAGAAATCACCAGTAGGCGTTATGATGGCACATAATATAAGGATAATAACGATTGCTTCGGGTCGGTGTTTTCTGACTGTTTCTACGTCAACTACGCCCAGTCTAATTAAGAAAAAAAGCATGAGTGGTAACTGAAAAAGTATGCCTGACCCCAAAAGACACCAGAATATGAAACCGATGTACTTACTGACATTCATGAGTGGTTGGACATACTCGGTGCCAAAACCTAAGAGGAACTTTAGTCCTAACGGTATGAGCACGAAATAACCAAATAGATTTCCAGTAAGAAATAATAGGATACCGAAAAACATGTAGGAAAAGGAGATTTTCCTTTCGGTCCTGGTCAAGCCTGGTCCAATAAATGCCCAGCTTTGATAAAGGATAAAGGGGAAAGATATGAATATGCCGATGAAGATCGCTATTTTAATCTGCGTGGTAAAGGCTTCGAGCGGCGTAAAGAAATAAGTCGACTCAAGTCGTGTTTGGCTAATGATTGTGTTCAGTAGGTTCTTGGCAAAGAAAAAACCGATTATTGAAAATACGACAATGCAGATAATCGAATGTATTATCCTTTTCCTGAATTCTTCGAGGTGTTCAATAAAAGAGAGTTTTTTTTCAGACATAATAGGAGTTTATTTCCACATTTGGAGAATGTGACGAGGGCTAATCTCGATACTTTGTGGGTAAAGAATAGACATTTTTAGAGGATACGGCGATGATGTTGTCATCAAGTACGAAGACGTAATCAAACTTAATGCGCGGCAGGTTATAGACCACCCGATATGCATCAGTTTCCGGTTCAAAATAGTAGATGCCAGCATAAGAGGCGCAGTAGATGACCTCCTTGTCTGATGCAATATCGTAGATGTTAAAATATGGCAAGAGAACCCAGGTCGTGTCAGTGCCTGGATGCTGCTTTATTTTTTTGTATTGTATTATTTGGTTGTTCGTGGCAAGCAGGTATAGTGTATTCTGTAGTTCTACGACATGCTTTATACCAAACCCCAATTCCCTTGTCCATTCATCGTTTGTCTTGTCATATTTAAAGAAGCCAGTTTCACCACCAACAAATATTTCATCGTTCATTGGATAAACCGAATGCACCGCGAATTTATCAGGACCAAAAGGCAAAGCAGTAGATGTACCCTTGTACATTTTGTATAGGCCAGACGATGTGCCAATATAGGTTAATGTATCATCACTGCTAAGACAGAGGATATTGTTATCCATGTTGCTGACAGTGATAAGCACACCTCCATCAGTCTGGGAAATGCGGTTTTCAAAAGTGACAATAAAATTATTGTCCCCAAATAAAACATCAGTAATTTGATGTATGAAGCGCTGGTACTGCCAGGCTTTAGAGATGTCTTTGAGGTATGATATGCCGAGGTTTGAGATGAAGGCTATTTTATCGCCGACTCTTTTTGCTTTCCTTATTCGATTATCGAGCGGTCCATAGACAACACGTTCCTTTAGCCAGGAAACCTTATTGTATTTCAGTAGTCCATAGCCATTCGTGCCTACGTAGAGGTCCATGCCGTCGTCAAAGACCGCGCTTATGTGAAATCGAGTGAATGGTGCTTGGGTCTCTTTGATATCATCAAAATAATAGTAAGGCATGAGAAAACTATAGGCTTTGATATCTTTGTCAGTAGTTCTCTTGAACCAGGTTATATTACCAGGAAATGATGCTATATATTTCAATTCGCCAGTTCGTTTATTCAATGAATAGTTTTTGATGCCATCTAAATAGACATAATCAAAACCAATGCCGAGGCGGTTTATATCGTCGGCAATCGGGTATCCCCGGATACTGTATGTAGCGATGGTAAATCTAATGATGCTTGAAGGGCTGGTGATCCAAAGATCATTGGACTGCCCGTCATAACCTACGAGTTCAATGTCCTCGTCAAAATGTATGGATTTCTCAAGGTTTAAACTCAGCTTATCAAAAATCAAAAGATAATTGTCACTTATTGCAAAGACATTCAAGGGTGTTGCGCAGATAGATTTCACATTGCCAAGGGGTGGAATAAGAGTATAGCGGTCAAAGAAAATATTTTGAGGTGTGGTATTTATGGCTAATAATATAGAACAAAGTTGTAGACTAATCATTACTTTTATCTTCTACAAATTCTCTCCCTATTATGTAGTTGATAGAAGCAGGGATATGTTCTATTAGATCCTCAGCAGTCAATGAGTATTCATTGTTCTTCTCCATTGCCAGATCAGCACATAATCCATGCAAGAAGACGCCAAGGGCTGAAGCTTTGGTTAACGACAGATTCTGGGCGAGAAATCCGCTAATCATCCCGACCAATACATCTCCTGAACCAGCTGAAGCAAGACCAGAATTACCAGTCGGATTTATATAGGTTTCTTTATCAAATGATGCGATGATTGTGGGTGCACCTTTGAGAACCAGGACACCAGAGAATTTTTTGGCTAATAATGGCGCCAGATCAATACGTTTTAAGTTTATTTCTTGGGGCGTGAGTTTGGTCAGCCGGGAAAGTTCTCCTGGATGGGGCGTAAGGATAAACGGTGCATTCAATTTTTTCAAGAATCCGACATTCCCAGAGATGATATTTATAGCATCGGCATCAATGACAAGTGGTACCGTGATTTTGGGCAGGAAACTGAACAGAAATTCCGCGGTTTCTGGGTTGGTGGTGATACCCGGACCAATAACCACAACATCTGTTTTCGCAAGATGAGGTAATAGATCATTTACCGCGTCTGGACTGATTGTTTGGTCCTTGGTTTCAGACAGTGGCACCTTGACGACTTCTAAATGTTTTGCTGCCAGTCCATCCATTATGCTTTTTGGTGCAGCCAGGCGTACAAGGCCAGCACCGACCTTTAAAGCAGATATCGCGGCCATTGCCGCGGCACCTGAAAAACCCCGGGCTCCAGCAATGATCAAAATATTGCCAAAAGTTCCCTTATTGCCATCTGGTGGTCTGGGTGGCATCAAGTGATATATGTCATCAAATTCAATTACTTGGGGAAACCCGTCATTGATCAACTTGTACGGTACGCCGATATCAACAATGTATAAATCACCGCACAATTCCCTGCCCGGGTACAAATAATTGCCGCGTTTCGGCAAGCACATCGTTGCTGTTGCGTCGGCAATAATGCAGGTCTTGTTAAATTGACCGTCATTACAATGAATGCCTGAAGGGATATCAACCGAGAGCACAAACTTTTCAGTATTATTAATCATATTGATCAAACGAGTATACATCCCTTTTGTCGGCCCTTCAAACCCAGTACCAAAAATAGCATCAACAATAATATCCGGGTTGAATGAATTTAAAATTCTTTTGATCCTTGTCATATCAACTGTTTCGTGGAGTTCGATCTTTGCATGCCGGGCAAGTTTATAATTTAGCAATGCATCGCCTTTTAGACTTTTGCCACGACCAATAAGGATTATTTGGACAAACGACCCCCGGTTTTGCAAATGTCGGGCAATGACAAAACCATCACCACCGTTATTGCCCTTACCGCAGACGACTAATACCGCGATATTTTCAAGGTCAAAATACTCTTCAAGGACATTTACGCAACCGCGGCCAGCATTTTCCATTAGCACACAACCAGGTATACCAAGGGTCTTGATTGACCACTTGTCTATTTTTTTCATCTCTTCGTTGGTAACAAGACGCATAATTAAATTCTATGAAAAAAAAGCTGAAAGTCAAGGGGACGTTTTCTGTTGAAAACGTCCCCTTGATTACAGTGATAAAAGACTGATGACAGAGATGGACAAAATCTATTATTTATTGACCAGGAAAATCAATTCGCTCTGGTTATATCACTGAAATTACTTGGTTTTGAAGTTGAATCTAAAACTTTACACTGTGTGGTGTTACAGAAATTCTTAATGAAACTCAAACCAGAAGGGGGTGGCAAATAACCACCCCCTTAACAGAGTTATTTTATGAAAATCACTTTTTGTACGATGGTATCATCACTGGTATCCAGCTTGATGAAGTACACACCTTGTGGCAAATTAGCTATACTGAGGCTCTTATGATAAGTACCAGATATCTGATTCTTGCTAATAACATTTCTAACTGATCGACCAGCCACGTCAAAGATCGACAGATTGACTTCAGTTTCCCTGAACAGGGTATACTGAATATTAATTTCTTTCTGTACTGGATTTGGAAAGACACTCATTATTGGACTGTCAAAATTAAGTGGTAAATCCCCAAGAGATTGTGGGCCGCCGCCACCGGTTGAATCATTCTCATATTCATAGATCACCAATGCCGCACTCACTGCATCGTTGCCGAAGATTTTGACATTGATCGTGCTGTCCTCATAGAGCATTGTAGGCAGCATATGTCTTAAGATAATCAGCGTATCCGGTGGCAAGTTCAATGCACCAATCTGATAGCCATCCACCTCAGCTGAAATCGCAAGACTCGATGAACCATGCTGATACAGATAAACACCTGCGCCATATTCTCGGTCTGGATTAAGATTCGCAAACTGGTATTCAAGATATTCAGCATCATAGTCTATTCTTTTGTACGGTTCAGGTCCATATTGTAGATAGCCTTCTCGATGCAGGTTAAACGGTGATGCATTTTCCTTACCGCCATCAGCTATATAAAAAGGTAGATCATAGTCTTCACCTTTATCACGGTCACCAAAGATCTCACTCACAAACTCAATATGATATGGAGCGTTGTCCTTTTCAACCCAGATGAAGTAGATTGTAGTTTGATTAACTGTCTGCTTATGAACAATGTGTGCGTGTGCAGAAGATTCAGTAGTATTACTAATATTCATAGGATCTACCCAACCAAGCGCAGGATCATAATAGGAAAAATAGATATCGCTGTCTGATTCCTGTTCAGTCCATGCACAAGACCAACCACCGGTAAGTACAGGATATACAGAATGTGTTGCAGTTTGACTGAAATTAGGAACTGATATACCCGACCAGGTAGGATTTCCATTAGCATAACTTGCCCAACGATGAGAAATTGTCTTGTGCCTTTTACATACAACGTAAACGTTAGCGCCACAAACCTCAATACGCGGTTGAACACCAAATGGTATTATACGCTGTTTATTAAGCCATGATGTACCAGAAATAAACTTTGAACTATACCAGACACCATTACTTTTAACCCAGGCGACGTGAATTTCAGGGTTGATTCCATCAGGTAACATAAAATCGATGCTGGGATCGATTCCTTCATCAATGAGTGCAGGAATACCAGGGAATGGAAAATATATATGAAATTTATATAAATAAATCTTGTCGCTCTGACCATCGAACTCTGAGTACACGACTCGTCCGAAATTATCCGTGCCAATCACAAATGAAGGCGGACCAAACCCATTTACCGAAGTCTGAAGTACTATCGGTGAAGTCCAATTACTGCCTGAAATATGTCTTGCAAAATACAATGTATTATGATTTTGCGATCGCCAGACAATTGCAGGTTCGGGTGTCTCTGCATTAGGGTTTGTACTTATCGCAGGATTACAACCGTAGCCTATCTCCATCTTCTTTGACCACGTTTGACCACCATCACCCGAGTGCACAGCATAAATAACTCCGCCTGATTCATAAGTGATCCAAAAATCATCTATACCACCTCTAATCATTTTGTGAGATGCATTGCTAAATGTTGCCTCATCAGAACTGCTCACCAGTGATTTGTTGAAATCAATTTGATACCGATAGATTCCATTCAATGGAGTAGCTGCATATAAATAATAATTTTGGTGTAAGGCAATATCCCATATTTCAATCGAAGGTAAACCTTGATCTATGTTTATCCACATCGCGCCTCGGTCAACAGTCAGATAAGTATGGCTTAGGCCAGTGTATTCATTAGCTACTGAATAAATTAGTGTTGGTTCTTCTTTATCTATTTCGACATCTCTTATATTCAAGTACGCCAATCCATTATTATAAGCTTCCCAAACCGATCCTTCATCAATTTTTCTACGAAAGAAACCCTGTTCCAATGTGCCGCAATGAATCAATGAAGGTGATACTGAAGAATCAATTACCAAGCAAGAAATCTGTGGAACAGGGGAAAACCCTTCATTGAATGATTCCCAGTTTTCGCCAGCATCAATGCTACGATAAACGCCATATTGGTATAAACTATAATCACCGGTGAATAAATTATCATGGTCCTCTTGGGCAATACACATGACATCAAAAGCCAGAGTGCCGTGAGGGGGTTCCAATTCAGTCCAATTGACACCTGCATTAATGCTTTTTAACATAAAGTATCTGGATCCGTATAAACCAGCGTATGTTATTTCAGGTAAATCTGGAGAATGAGAGATGCAATTAACACGTGTTATATGCTGAGGTTCGTGTTGCCAGGATAAGGACCATGTTTCTCCACTATTAGTGCTTCGTATGATAAAAGCCTGTGGATTCTGTTCTGGCAGATGTATTAAACCGTTATATCCTACTAAAATATTATTTTGATCTGGAGGATACAGTGCACCTGCTCGAGTTTCTAAAAAATAATGTTCATCAGGTCCTATGGTGGAAACTAAATCCCATTTATAGGGCGCTTCAATTTCTCCTTTTTTTATTAAACCACGTATAATCAAAGCATAAACTCTATACGAAGTGCTGGGCAGAATTTTCGTTACCGCCTCAACATTGATTCCCGCATTTCTTCTTTGCCATTCAGATGGAGTAATGGATTTATCACGATAGTAGAAACTCTGGAATGTCCCAGTATAAAGATGGTTGTGATTATATCGGTTTACCCTCAATTGATAAACATATTTGTCACCCAGACCTTCATTATAAGGTTGCCAAGTAATACCATAATCAGTGCTTCGCAAGATTCCCTGACCATTGAAATAATCACTTTTATCAAGTATTTTACTTATTGCAACGTAGACAATGTTGTCATTATCAGGGTCAACGAGAAGGTCACTCACCGGATAATCCTCAATTGTATGAACTGTCGTCCAATTTACACCGCCATTCATACTCCTTTGAATTCCTCCGAAAGAAACTGCCTCCGTAGGTCCAAATCCCGCATAGACGTAATTGTTCGCCCCCACTGCAACACAATTGACTACTGGATATTCCATTACATAAGGCTGTCCATATTCACCTGGTCTACCAATCTGCTCCCAATTACTGCCATAGTTGGTACTTTCCCACACGCCCATATATAAAGGGTTTACTGGGTCATCATTAGATGAATCAGCTGAGACATAGATTCTATTTTCATTCACTGGATGGATGTAAAAATCCGTGACTGAAAAGAGGTAGCCACCAGTCTGTGCTGGTGTTACATCATCCCATGATGTACCTTCATCAGTGGTTCTATATAAACAACCACCACCAATTTCAAATTGACCTTTACCATTGCCAAAAATAACCCGCTCAGGATATTCTGGAAAGATAGCCATACGAGTAGGGTCAATTGTACATATCGAAAATACTGGTGTCCAGTTATAACCACCATCTTGACTCCTAATAATACCCCTTCCCTCTGATGCATTACCAGGCACACCTTTATACATAATTAGTGGATTCGTTGGATGAACAACTACACAGCGGTCGTCTGGTATACCTGAATAGCCGTGCGGCATTTCGGTCCAGGTAACGCCCTCGTCTGTAGACTTGAGGGCGATAAATACTGCCAGCCCTGAGTCAGATAAATGACTGGCTGATAACTTTGGTCAGGGTCATAACCTATACCAATGTCATTGACCGGCCCAATAAAATAGGGCACCACATCTAAGTGCCAGCCTTCACTATTTCCTCTAACAACAATTAATAGCATTGTTAGAATGATTATCTTCAAATATTTGTTCATTTTATCCTCCTTTACCCCATTGGAACTCCTCGCCATTTGTGGCGAAGTCCTACAGGGTTTATTTCACAATAATGATTTTCTTTACCTGCATCTTTTCACCTGCCTGAAAAACCAAAAAATAAACCCCAGGAGAAATTTTGCAAGTATCATACACTATCCTATTTTTACCCTTTCCGCAAGAAAGTTTTTCTATCACGCTTCCTGAGGCATCAACGAATAGTATCTTTGCTTTATTGACCAATTCTTCTGAAAAGTTGTAGGTTAGAACAATCTTATCCTGACAAACAGTTGGTTCAACACTAAAATAATATTTTGTTTCTCTTGGGTTTTGTTCCTGTATACCAGTAGATCTGATACCACGGCGATAATAGAAGCAATGATAATTTGGAATCCTCATATCATGCCAGATAACATGAACTTTATCAAATGTAGATGCAATTGTTGGACCTTGGAGATCATTAGAGCAAAGTGTCTCAACATTTTGCCATGTTTCACCCTGGTCCATGCTCATCCTAAAATCCAGTGCCTGATAACTTCTGGGCCAGACAAAATAGAGGTTCTGATTATTGGTGCAAAAGCAATGATCATGGGAGACATTACCTGTATTACTAACCAGAATCTCTGGAGACCAGGTAATGCCATTATCAGTGCTCTTGCTTAAGTATATATTATCTCCCCAGCCAGCACCGCGACTATCAGGCCAGGCAACAAACAATACACCCTGGTCATTCTTGACAATCTTTGGCTGTTTGGGAAGATAACAGTTCAGGCCAGAAAGTCGCAAGGTGTCTGACCAGGTCTCACCAAGGTCGGTGCTACGCACATAAAAGATACCATCTGGTTGCCATAGATTAGTCATCACCACCACATGGAGCACGCCCTGATTATAGACAATAGGGTTTTCCCAGCCAAAACCAACCTCGACAACATAACTTGGTGGCGACCAGGTATTACCTCCATCAGTGCTGCGAATAATATAGGTAACATAAGGAATTGTATCCGTAATAAATCTTAAAACAAATATCGTATCCGCAAAAACCTCAATTCCGGTAAGATGATAGGTTCCGCCAAGAAACTTAATAGAATCCCAGGTTGCCCCTTGGTCAGTACTCTTGCGATAACAAGTACTGTCAAGACCGCCTGAATGGGTATATGTATACCAGACACAATGAATATTATTGTCCCAAACTTTGATATGAGGCCTGTGCCCGGCAAGGGTATCACTGATAATCATTGGTTCTGTCCAAGTGTTCCCCTCATCATCGGTCTTCATAAATTTCACAACACTATCCAATACCTCCCAAACTAAATAGAGTGAATGACCTTGTGCAGTTAATTCCGGAGAAAAGTTTTCTGATGGTCCGGGCACAAGCAACGTTTCTGGTTCCCAATATATTAAGGAATCCTCTTGTCGCGAATATCCAGGGATTATTAGAAAAAATAATAGAAATAGAAGGGCAAATTTCATCTGCTACCCTATCTACATTATAAACAAAAAATTAAGAATGTCAATCCCCCAAATAAAGATTTTACTTGACAATACCTCTAATTTTCATATTATAAGATAATGGCACTATTTTTAATCTTTACTCTATTTTTACCATTTGATTTTCAGGGAAGCCCTCGAGACACGATAATGATAGATAGTGTGCCCTTTTATTATTATAGTTATGGCAGTATGCCCACTATTTCAGCAATGCTTTTTGGATATTGGGATTCACGAGGCTATGGTAGGTTAATTGATTACTATTATGACCGCTACGACATAATGTTAGACTCAATTATTGAGGATGTGCCCAATGTCCAGCAGGAATTAGCAATTGCAATGGGGACTGATACAATGACTGGTGGGACTTATATTTCCAATATTGCCCCGGGTCAAGTTACAGTCGCCAATACTATAAATGGCTATAATTTCAGTTCTGAATGTAGTCCGCAAGGAGGTCCTGGGAACAATTATATTTGGCCATGGATTACAAATGAAATTGATGCGGGAAGGCCTTGCCTGTGGTTGAACATTAATGGTAGCGGTCCTTACCTATCTGGCACTGCCTTTGGCTATACACAGGATAGTCTTATTGCTGGACACAGCCCTTTTGATTCTCTGGTTTATTGGTTTTATGCGCCATTATCTGGAAATGTATGGGTAATTACATTAGTACCCAATGGTTATGATTCAAATAATATTTTTCTTACATCACCCGTTGGTGGCGAACATCTCCAGGGAAATGAGATATGGCACATTACCTGGGAATATACTGGCGATGGTATAGACCACATCGGACTTTATTACAGTCTGGATAATTGCCAAACCTGGGATACAATCACTGTATCAACTCCAAATACCGGTAACTTTCCCTGGCTTGTGCCTAATACTTCTTGTGATAGTTTAAGAGTTAGGATTGATGCATATGATGCAAGTGACACTCTTCTTGCGGCTGATGGAAGTCGGCATAAAGTTATCATTGAGCAGACAGGCATTTCGGAGGCATTTGTTTTAAGGAGTTTTAATAAACTATCATTAGAATGCAGACCGAGTCCATTTTCAGAAAAGATAACTATCCGATACCAGACTGTAGATGCTTTGACAGAACCTCTTCCTATCCAATTAGACATCTATACTGCATGTGGTTACATAGTTAAAAACTTGACTATTAAACCATTCAACCAAATTTCTTGGGATGCTACTAATAACAGAGGCAACATACTGCCCGCAGGTGTTTACTTTATCCGTCTTAAATGCGGGGACAGCAGTATAACAGAACGAATAGTCTATATTAAATAATTAAAAAATCAGCCAGGCCATTAGCGCTTAGAACCTACCGAATTTAAATGTTAATCCAGCAGTTGCTCCGCTCACATCCTTATTTGTGAGTCCGTCTAAACCGACGCCGGCAATATAGCGATAAGAACCTCCGATCCCGATCCGAAAACACTTTGTTACATTCAACATCAAATCCAAACCTGGTTCAGCAACAAAGAAGGCATCATCATCCCAGGGTTCATACCAGTTATCGCGATAACAGAGACTACCGCCACCAATGAGCGTGTGTACACTGAGATGAAGGAGTTTTCTTGGCCGCAATATGTATTCTAAGACCAGTCCACCATAGCCAAATTCCAGGAAATAGTCTTGGCGGGGCGGTATGTTATCAACCATGATGTCATTTACCAGACCATAACCACCAGCCCCAATAACAAAGGCGTGATTTATGATCAGTCCACCGCGACCACCGACAAGAACCGCAAAATCATCATTGATCTCAGTGAATTTAACAATCGGACCACCAAAAAGACTGACAGTAGTCCTGTCATGTAACAGCGTTTCATCTTCTCTTTGTTTATGGCTGATACGTATATAATTGGCACTCATGTTAAAATTGCCCAGATAAGTCAGCTGGCAAACCATGAAGATTAGACCTATGCTTTGCATATTACCTCCTAAGAATAAATCAAATGCCTAAGCCCTGTTAGATGTTTACAATCTAAACGGGGTAAATACCTAAAATTATAACATCGCAAGATTTTTCAAGATAGCGGCGTGATCACGCGGCTCATTTTTTGAAAAATCTTAAAATGTGCACAAAGCACAATTACACTTTCTAAATGCAAGAAACGTGCCAGAGAAATCAATGTAATTTCGGGGTATAAAGTATTCTAATGCATAAAATCCGTGATTAATGCACAAAAATTGTGCTTATTTATGGAATCAACAGGATGACCGAGAACTAGGAGTAGAGCCTGTCTGCGTGCGAACGCACAGGCAGGCCTTTAGTTAATTGGGAAAAGATGAACTTATGAAGTTAAGAAGTTCAGATCTTCTGAACCTCGTAACCTCAAAACTTCAAAATACGACGGGCACCATTCTTTTTAGGAATTTGCCAGTATATGATTTTTTTACAGAAGCTATATATTCAGGGGTTCCTTGACATACGATCTCGCCGCCATGATCACCGCCCTCAGGGCCGAGGTCAATAATCCAGTCGGCGCACTTTATGACCTCTAAGTTATGCTCAATAACGATTACCGTATTGCCTTTGTCAACCAAGCGGTTCAAAACGCTCAAAAGGAGTTTGACATCTTCAAAATGGAGTCCGGTTGTAGGTTCATCAAGGAGATATAGGGTTTTGCCAGTGGCGATTTTGCTCAACTCTTTTGACAATTTTATACGCTGCGCTTCGCCACCTGATAACGTCGTTGCAGATTGTCCAAGCTTGATATATCCCAAACCTACATCGTGCAGGAGTTTAAGTTTTCTTTTGATTCTAGGGATATTTTGAAAGAACTCAAGCGCCTCATTTACCGACATATCCAGGACATTACTGATATTTTTCCCCTTATATTTTATATCTAAAGTTTCTCGATTAAAACGTTTACCATAACAGGCATCACAGGTAATGTGAACATCAGGCAAGAAATGCATTTCAATACGCAGTACGCCATCACCCTCACATTGTTCACATCTGCCACCAGGTACATTGAAGGAAAACCTTCCAGGTTTGTAGCCGCGCACCTTTGATGCGGGTAATTGCGCAAACAATTCGCGTATCGGTGTCCACGCGCTCGTATAGGTTGCTGGGTTTGAGCGTGGTGTTCGACCGATTGGTGACTGGTCTATGTTTACGACTTTATCGATATATTCCAAACCTTTGATTTCTTTGTGTTGTCCGGCTGGATACTTGCTATAGTAGAACCTTTGTGCCAGGGCGCGATATAGGGTGTCGATAATGAGCGTTGATTTACCAGAACCAGAGACCCCGGTTATGACAACAAATAAACCCAAAGGGATTTCAGCATCGATTGATTTTAAGTTATTTGCCTGAGCGCCCTTTATGATAAGGCTACGCATTGACCTTGGTCTACGCTGCTCAGGTAATTGAATTTTTCTCTTACCCGAGAGATACTTACCAGTTATCGATTTTCTGGTTCGGGAAACCTGGTCTGGTGTACCGGTAGCAACTACGTGACCGCCCTGTTCGCCAGCTCCAGGACCCAGGTCAATAATATGATCAGCACTGAGGATTGTTTCTGCATCATGTTCAACAACGATTACAGTGTTGCCGAGGTCGCGCAGTGCTTTTAATGTATTGAGCAACCTTATATTGTCTCGTTGATGGAGTCCAATTGAAGGTTCATCGAGTATATAGAGCACGCCAACGAGCCCTGAGCCGATCTGGGTGGCAAGGCGCACACGCTGCTCTTCCCCACCAGCCAAACTTTCTGTAGGCCGGTCTAAGGTGAGATAGTCAAGACCGACCGAAATAAGGAAACTCAAACGTCGTTTGATTTCCTTTATGATTTCACTGGCGATTTTTTGTTCGGTCAATGACAATTTCAGGTTCTGGAAATATTCATAGCTACTTTTTATTGATAACTCAGTGACCTGAGCGATATTCTTGTGGCCAATTTTAATCGCCAGACTTTCTGGTCTTAAACGCGCGCCGTGGCATAAAGGACACTTGGTAATGGTCATGAAATCTTCGATGTATTGACGGATTGCCACAGATGTGGTTTCGTGATAACGGCGCATTAGTTCTGGCACTACACCCTCAAAATATTCCTCGAATTCACCACGACCTGTACCATCAGTGCGCACGTATTTTACTGTTATTTGTATGTTATCGCCATAAAGAATCGCGCTTCTCGCTTTTACCCCCAGTTTGCAAAATGGTATATCAAGGCTGAATTTCATCTCCTCAGCGAGTCCCGTGAGTTTGGAGCGACGCCAGTTGCTGTGCATGCCGTAGTGTGCTATGGCGCCTTGATTAAGGGACAACTTCTGATTTGGGATGACCTTATCAGGGTCGATTTCCATTTTTGTACCCAGACCATCACAGGTTGCACACGCGCCATATGGTGAGTTGAAGCTGAACATGCGCGGCGCGATTTCTGGATAACTTATAGAGCAGTGCATACATGCGAGTTTCTGGCTAAACCTTATGGTTTCCTTGCCGTTGACAATAACTGTCAGGATGCCATTAGCTTCTTTTAAACCGATTTCAACTGAATCAGCAAGTCGCTTTCTGATACCGTCTTTCATTATGATGCGGTCAATAACGATTTCTATATCATGCTTCTTATAACGTTCAAGTAGAGGAATTTTTTCGATTTCGTAGATTTTTCCATCGACCCTGGCTCTTACATAACCACGCCGTTTAAGCCGGGTGATAAATTCTTTGTATTCGCCTTTACGACCACGCACCACCGGTGCTAATACTTCGATCCTTGAATTGATTGGCAAAGTCATGATCGCATCGACTATCTGGTCAGTTGTCTGGGATTGAATTCGGCGACCGCATTTATGGCAGTAGGGGGTACCGATGCGGGCAAAGAGCACCCGTAGGTAATCGTAAATCTCAGTGACCGTACCGACTGTGGAACGCGGGTTTTTTGAAGCGCTACGTTGTTGAATAGCAATCGCTGGCGAAAGACCGGTTATTTCGTCGACATCGGGTTTATCCATCATGCCCAGGAATTGACGAGCATAGGCAGAAAGTGACTCGACATAGCGGCGCTGGCCTTCTGCGTAAAGCGTATCAAAGGCGAGCGATGATTTGCCCGACCCGGAAATACCCGTGATCACCACGAATTTATTGCGCGGTATTGTAATATTAATATTCTTTAAATTGTGGACTCGTGCACCTTTTACCCAGATATCATTAATCATAGTATAATGGTATATATGATATTCACAAGGTATACGAAGTCAATACAAGATAAGTCATTTAGTAATTATTACTCTGAACCTTAAATAGTTTAATTTGATAGTTCTCCATGGTTTGCTACAGAGTTTCTCCTGTCATTCCCTGGCTTGACCAGGGAATCCAGGAAAATAAGGAAATACAAAAGACTGGATTCCGCATCAGGTGCGGAATGACGACATACATTGAGCAGTATTTGATTAAACTATTTAATGGTCTCCTTAGTAAGTAATTGGGATACGATGAATTGTTGAAGTGGTGGGATATGTTAAAAGTAGTTGACGCAAGTTGAATTTTAATTATAATAGACGCACAGTGCGCTATTTTGCCATTGTATGCATGTTTTTGCTCACAACCTGTTCCCAGAGAAAGGGTGGTATCATTATTGCTGGTTCTACATCAATTCAACCTTTTATCGAGCGAGTCGCCGAGCGCTTCACCGAAGAAAATCCAGGTATCCAGGTAAATGTTCAGGGCGGGGGGTCAACTGCCGGGATTCAGGCGACCTTTAATAATACTTGTCATATCGGTGCCTCATCGCGAAACCTTAAAGGTAGCGAAAAAACTTTGCACGAATTCCTAATCGCGGTTGACGGTATTGCAATCATTGTTCATAAAGATAATCCAGTAGATGATTTGACCATCGAGCAAATACAAGGTATCTTTGCTGGAACCTATAAAGATTGGTCAGAGCTCGGAGGTGAAAGTGGAGAGATTATTCCGGTCACCAGAGAAGAAGGGTCAGGTACCAGAGGTGCGTTTGAAGATATGGTTATGGGTGACCAGGTGATCAGTGATGCCTGTTTGGTGCAGGATTCAAACGGCGCAGTCCGTGAAATAATCGCCACAACACCTCAAGGAATCGGTTATATTTCAGTTGGCTTGGTTGATGAACGGGAAAAAGCTTTGGCAATAGATGGTGTTAAACCGACGCTTGCCAATCTATTGAGCTGTCAATACGGTTTTACCAGACCTTTTCTCCTTTTGCTACTTGAAGAACCGACTGATGAAGTAAAGAAATTCATTGAATTTGTGCTTTCTAAAAAAGGTCAGGACATATTAAAAAGTGATGGTTTGATATCAGCTACAGAAATAGGTAAGTACTAACGTATGAAAGATAAGATTGCTGAAAAACTCTTGCTCTTCATTGCTTTTTCCGCAATCGGTTCACTTCTTCTTATTACTTTTTTTATTTTTCAACAAGGTATTCCGTTGATTTTCAAGATCGGGCTGGGTAATTTCTTCTCAATGCACTGGTCGCCAACCAGAGGTCAATTTGGTATTTTGTCGATGGTTATCGGGTCCTTGATGGTCACGGTCGGTGCCCTGATTGTTGGCATACCTTTTGGCCTTGCCTGCGCAATATATCTCGCTGAATTCTCCTCAAAAATGGTTCAAAAAACCTTGAAGCCGATTATTGAATTATTAGCCGGTATCCCCTCAGTAGTCTATGGTTTTATCGGCATTGTTATCCTGGTGCCGTTTATTCGCACTCATTTTGGAGGGCCAGGGTTTTCTGTGCTGGCTTCGAGTATTATTTTGGGCATAATGATTTTGCCGACCATTGTCAGTATATCCTATGATTCACTAATTGCGGTGCCCAATACCTATCGTGAGGGGTCTTATGCATTAGGCGCAACCAAATGGCAGACCGTAGTTAAGCTGCTTATACCAGCGGCTCGCTCAGGTATCGTAGCCGGTATTATTCTTGGTATGGGTCGAGCGATCGGTGAAACCATGGCGGTGATTATGATCGCTGGTAATGCACTAAAAATACCCCATTCAATATTGGATTCAGTCCGTACTTTGACTTCGACGATCGCCTTGGAGTTAGGTTATGCAACCGGCGATCACCGCGCCGCACTTTTTGCCTGTGGGGCTTTTCTTTTCATTATTATTTTTATCTTGAATATTATTGCAATAAGGGTAACTGGACATAGAAAATGACTTTTAGAATCGGTCCCAGAACAAGCCAAATAATCGCCTATATCATCCTTTTACTCATGACGGTCATCACCATTATTGTGCTTTTTTTCATAATCGGGTATGTTTTCAAAAACGGCTTTGCTCAATTGAACCTTGAGTTTCTATTTGACAAGACCAGGGAAATGGGCAAAGAAGGGGGTATCTTACCTTCAATAATCGGTACGTTATTTGTGACGGTTCTTGCCGTAATTATTGCGACACCTTTGGGCGTTGGAAGTGCTGTTTATCTTGTTGAATATACTAAAGGCGGATTATTGCGCAGGATAATCAGTTTTGGAGCAGATTGCCTTGCGGGTGTTCCCTCTATTATCTTTGGTTTATTTGGTTTTATATTTTTTGTAATACAATTGAAATTAGGTTGGAGTATTCTATCAGGCAGTTTGACTCTTGCGGTAATGATAATACCAACCATTATACGCACCAGTGAAGAAGCCATAAAAGCAGTGCCCCTTTCCTACCGTGAAATCAGTTACTCATTAGGCGGTGGTAAACTCGACACAATTTGGAAGGTAGTTTTACCAACGTCATTGCCCGGTATCCTTACCGGTGTCATCCTTGGCATCGGCCGCGCAATCGGTGAAACTGCCGCAGTTATATTTACGGCTGGTTCTTCTTTGGGTATGCCGACTTCAATATTCTCCTCGACGCGGACCCTGGCAGTTCACTTCTATATACTTGCCCGCGAGGGGATATCTATGGACAAAGCTTATGGCACTGCTACGGTTTTGATTATTATTATTCTTTTTGTCAACTTCGTTGCTTATCGATTAATGCATCGTTTCATGGAACGCTATTACTAACGTATGAATCATCAGAAGGTGATTAAAATTTCAATTGAAGAGTTGAGTCTTTTCTATAAAGAGAACCAGGTTTTAAAGAACGTTAGCCTGGAAGTCTACGAAAAGGAAATCCTCGGGGTTATTGGACCATCCAATGCGGGTAAAAGCTCTTTATTGCGTGCTCTTAATCGACTTTATGAAATCGATTATGGCCGTATCTCTGGTAAGATGAGGTTAGACGGAGAAAATATTTTCAATATACCTATCAATGATCTCAGGAAGCGTGTAGGCTTGATTTTTGCGACGCCGGTAGTACTACCGGGTTCTATTTTCAAAAACATGAGCTATGGCCCGAAACTTCACAGAAAAATAAAGAAGAAGGAACTAAATGATATTGTTGCTGATGCGTTAAAGGCTGCTAACCTATGGGAAGAGGTGAAAGATAGACTATACGATTCAGCATCAACCCTGTCAGGTGGTCAGCAGCAGCGTCTATGCATCGCAAGGACCTTAGCAATGAATCCTGAAGTGATCATGATGGATGAACCGTGTTCGGGTTTGGACCCGATTTCAACTGCTAAGATTGAAGCAACCATGCTTGAGCTGAAGGAAACGTACACATTTATTCTGGTGACCAACAATACAAAACAAGCAGCGAGGACTGTAGATCGAACTGCTTTCTTCCTGGCTGGCGAACTCATTGAGATTAACAAGACCGAAAAGATTTTCACGAAACCAGACGATCCAAGAACCGATGACTATATTCGAGGGAGGTTCGGATGATTGTTGAAACATCGAATTTGAATCTCTATTACGGGAGTTTTCAAGCCTTGAAAAACATCGACCTATCAGTTAAAGAAAACCTGATTACTGGAATTATTGGACCGTCGGGTTGCGGTAAATCTACTTTGCTCAGAGTCTTTAACCGGATGAACGATTTGATCCGGGGTGTAAAAATCACCGGTGGTGTGCTGATTGACAGTGAAGACATACATTCACCGGTGTGCGACCTTATTCTATTGCGCAAAAAAGTCGGCATGGTTTTTCAACGACCTAATGCTTTTCCATTATCGATATTTGACAATATCGCTTATGGTCCAAGGATCTGGTCCATTACTGATAAAAAAACATTACGGGATATTGTTGAACGTTCGCTTACTGCAGTTGATCTGTTCGATGTATTAAAAAACCGGTTAAAAGAATCGGCGCTGAGTTTATCTGCAGAAAAACAGCAAAGGCTTTGTATTGCAAGACTTCTGGCAGTTGAGCCGGAAATACTGCTTATGGATGAACCGTGCTCATCCCTCGATCCTATTGCTACTGGCAAGATTGAAGAACTGATGCTGGAACTGAAACGAAAATATACGATCATAATAGTAACTCATAATATGCAACAGGCCGCACGTATTGCTGATGAGGTTGGTTTCATGCTCCTTGGTGAACTGATCGAGTTTAATAGCGCAAAAAAGATTTTTACTGACCCATCAGATAAGCGTACATTTGATTACATTTCAGGGAGGTTTGGATAATTACATATTTCAGATATCAGATGATAGATATGGGATTAAAAATGGATTACAGATATTGGATAATCGATAGAGAATTCGTTAACATTACTATTATCTGTCATAGTAATTTTAGATATTTAGGTGTTTAGGCTTTTAGGTATTTGATATATTTTTGATATATTAAGGAGGTATAATGGACCGCCATTTTGATGAGGAACTGCAAAAGGTAAAAAAGAATCTTTTAGAGATGGCATCACTTGTTGAAGAATCTATTACCAAAGCGCTGGAAGCGCTCAAGAAGAAAGATCTTAAAATGGCGTCGAAAATCAAAGAAATCGACCATAGAATTGATCGTTTCGAAATCGCTATTGAGGATCAGTGTATCGAACTCATTGCGCGTCACCAACCAGTAGGTACTGATTTGAGATTCTTGATTGGTGTCATCAAGATGAATAACGATATGGAGAGAATGGGTGATCACGCAGTGAATATTGCCGGCTCAGTTGCTTTCTTGATTGAACAGCCGCGTATCAAGCCGGTAAGCAATATTTGGTCAATGGCCAATGAGGTAAAAGAGATGCTAAAAAACAGTGTCAAGAGCTTCATGGATAATGATGCGGAAAGGGCTCAGCAAGTCTGTGCAAGGGATAACGTGGTCGATGAAATGAGAGATGAGACAATAAGGATACTGCTTACTCACATGCTTGAACAGCCAGATAAGATTGGTTCAGCTATACCACTTCTTTTAGTTGCCAAGAACCTTGAGCGCATTGCCGATCTGACAACGAATATTTGCGAAGATGTCATATATATCGCTCAGGCACGTATTATTAAACATCATGCCGAGGAACAGAAATAATTCACTTACCCTTGACATTTAAGGCTATTTTACTATAATGGACATGGATGAACGCGGAGTGGGTCTTAGAGAGCTTAGGGATTGCAAAAAATTCATAACAAGTATCTCTGGTTGAAATAATTACCAAAGAGTTAACATGAAACTTTTATGCGAGATGTTATGTCCAGAGTTTGTGATTTATGTAACTCTGGAAAAAAATGAGAATCTTGTTGGGGCGAATTCTGAGGAACGAAAATAATGAATCCCGTTAGATATTATAAAAACGGGAGCGCAGAGAATAAATCTTTAAAGTTTATAATAAACAAGTGTTGTATTATTAGATGGTTGAAAGGAGGTCTAACGGGGTGAAGGCAGACCCAAGTGGTGTTTTAACGGGCACGCATAATCTTAGTGGTAATCAAGCCTGTGCAGAAGGCGCGTTGTCTGCGGGATGTCGGTTCTTGAGTGTTTATCCTATCGCACCGGCATTAGAGGTCAGTGAAAGATTTCTCCAGCGAGCAAAAAAGGCGGGCGCGACATTTATTCAAATGGAGGATGAAATTTCAACCCTTGCAGCAGTGATTGGTGCTTCGTGGACCGGTAAGAAATCGATGACCGTGACCTCAGGTCCTGGATTATCGCTTATGATGGAACATCTCGGCCTAGGCATTATGCTGGAGACACCTTGCGTGATCGTCGATGTTCAAAGGGTTGGCCCGGGTCTCGGGTTACCCAGCCAGCCATCTCAAGCCGATATGATGCAGGCGCGCTGGGGTTCACACGGTGATTATGAGTTGATCGCACTGGCGCCGAGTTCTTCACAGGAAATGTTTGATTTTACAATCAAGGCATTTAATTTTTCAGAACGCTTCCGTATTCCTGTAGCTGTGATGTCTGACGAATACCTTGCTCATTTAAAGGAAGATGTCTTGATTCCGCGGGCTGAAGATATTAGACTTGAACCGCGCCGATATTTTGACGGCCCGAAAGACAGCTATCTACCCTTTAAAAGAGATGAAAAGATGATTCCCCGTATGGTTGATATTGGTCAGGGATACAAGTTTCACGTAACTGGGTTGACCCATGATGATCGCGGTTATCCAATAATGGATGAAGAATGTCAAGAACTCAATGTGCATCCGCTGGTAAAAAAAATCAGGGATTATACAGATGAAATTGTTGAAGTACAGGAAGCCAATACCGACGATGCTGACGTCGTCATTGTCTCATATGGCGCGACATCAAGAGCTGCGTTTAAAGCAATAGAACAAGCAAGGGATTCAGGGTTAAAGGTTGGAAGTCTAAAATTAGTCACGGTCTGGCCATTTCCAGAGAAGCGCGTGGCCGAACTTGCTGAGAAGGTAAAGGCATTTGTCGTCCCAGAAATGAATTTGGGACAGATTGTTTTAGAGGTCGAACGGTGTAGTTATGGCAAAGCAAATGTTTTTTTCATCGCACATGGCGAAAAAGGCGTTGAAAACACTGATGATATTCTCAAGGCGATAAATCAAGCGGTCCAAGTGGACGATATCAAAGACGGGATTGTTAAGTTCAGATAAGGGGATATAGAATGGAAATACCAAAAACAAGCCAGCAAAAGGAAATCCAAGTTGATCCATCAAGTATGGATAGAATCCATCCGATGGAAAACGTGCTTCGGATGGATAGGATACCACACATCTGGTGTCCGGGATGTGGAATTGGCTTGGCAGTTACTGCATTTGCAGCGGCGCTTGAAAAAGCCGAGATCGATCTTAACAAAATAGTCATTGTTTCAGGCATTGGTTGTACGGGCAGAGTTGCCGGGTATGTGAAGCTTGATTCATTCCACACTACTCATGGTCGGGCTATTGCTTTTGCTACGGGCATCAAGATTGCTAACCCCGATATGAAAGTCGTGGTCTTTTCCGGTGATGGTGATCTTATTGCGATTGGTGGAAACCATTTCATTCATGCCGCCCGAAGAAATATCGATATGCTCGTTATATGTGTAAATAACTTTATCTACGCGATGACCGGCGGTCAGGTTGCTCCAACAACACCGCTTACTGCATATGCAACGACCTCTCCTTTTGGTTGTGTCGAACCGCCCTTTAATATTCCATACTTGGCAGATTCTTCAGGTGCTGTGTATGTGGCGCGCTGGACCACGCTACATGTCCGTCGGCTTACTAACGCATTTGTTGAAGCGCTCAATAAGAAGGGGCTTTCTGTAGTTGAGGCTATATCACCGTGTGCCCAGTATTATTCAAGGATTAACCGATTAGGGGATGGTCTTGATATGATGCGCTACTACCATGACAATGCTGAAATACGTAATGGCGAAGATACGAAGAATCTTGATATAAATTTTCAGGGAAAGATCATAATCGGTAAATTCGTTGATCGGGAAAGACCGAGTTATACAGACCGCTACAACGAGTGGTTATCCGAAATCAAAGGTGGTGAGAATGAACCCGGTTAGACCTTATAAAGACGGGGGTACAGAGAAAAAATATTTAACGTTTGGAATAGGTAAGCGTTATATTAGTAGGTGGTTGAAAGGAGGTCTAACGGGGTGAAGGCTGATCAAAAAGATGTGCTCACCGGCGTCTATTATATTGATGGTGATGTTGCGGCAGGTTACGGAGCTCTTGCTGCCGGGTGTAAGTTTATTGCTGGTTATCCGATTACACCATCAACTGAAGCGGCCGAGGCTTTTGCGCGTATTGCACCAAAATGCGGTGCGATGTTCATTCAAATGGAAGACGAGCTCGCTTCGATATCAGCAATAGTCGGTGCGGCCTGGGCCGGCGCGAAGACGATGACCATAACATCTGGTCCGGGTTACTCCTTAATGATGGAAACTGTCGGGTATGGAGCTATGCTTGAGACACCGTTTGTCCTGCTCAATATTCAGCGCGGTGGTCCTTCAACTGGTGTTCCAACTAAAGCCGGGCAGGCAGATATGATGCAGGCGCGTTGGGGTTCACACGGTGATTATGAGTTGATCGCACTGGCACCAGATTCTCCTCAGGAACTGTTTGATTACACAATAAAGGCATTTAATCTGGCAGAAAAATATCGTTGTCCAGTTATGATAATGTCTGATGAATGCGTTGGTCACATGACCGAGAAAGTGGTCATCCCACGGGCTGAGGAGATCGAGCTCGAACCAAGACGATGGTATACAGGTCCACCTGATGAGTATATACCATTTAAACCGGATGAAGATCTTGTGCCAAAAATGGTAAAAGCTGGATCGGGTCACAAGTTATTCATTTCAGGAAGGTTGCATGATGAACGCGGTTATCCCGTTGACAATAAACATTACAAATTAAAGTATGTGAGAAGATTGATTGATAAGATCATGCGCAACAAAGATAAAATCATTGAGTTGAAAGAAGAACAGCTTGATGATGCAGACGTAGTGGTCGTATCTTATGGCATTTCATCAAGGGTTGCGGTGCGCGGTATAGAAATGGCGAGACAAAAAGGAATAAAAGTTGGTAACCTAAGACTCGTTACGGTCTGGCCATTCCCTGATGAACGGATTACTGAACTTGCCAAGAAAGTGAAGGCGTTTGTGGTTCCGGAAATAAACTATGGACAGATAGTTTTTGATGTTGCAAGATGCTGTCATGGTAATGCAAATGTTGTACTCGTCCCGCATGGCGGTGCGGGTGTCCATATGCCTGATGATATATGTAACGCAATTCTATTAGGGGCAAAGGAAGAGCGGAAAATCGAAAAGGTTATTGAATTTGAAACACAATTAGAAAAGTTGGTTTTCAAAGGAGGTTCCAAATTAAAGGAATGAATGGGCTAATTACGACGTTTGCCAAAGGTCTTGAAAAAAATGGGATAAAATCCGATCAAGTCTGTGTCCCTTCGGATATTTTGTTTGAACCAGCAATAGTCAAGCATATTGGTTTTGATTATTTCCACACGGCGCGTGGTCGAGCCATTGCTTTTGGCACGGGGCTTAAATTAGCTAACCCCGCTCTTAAAGTTGTTCCGTTTACTGGTGATCTCATGACGATTGGTGGCAATCACTTTGTGCATGGCAGTCGAAGAAATATGGAGCTTACCGTGATATGTATTAATAATTTCGCGTACAGAAAGATCGCTGGTAAAACGGTGTCCTTCACGCCCCCGAAGTTCTCACCGTATTCAACATTCGAAGAGCCGTT
Source organism: bacterium (assembly GCA_049647125.1). Classification (GTDB taxonomy): domain Bacteria; phylum Hydrothermota; class Tepidihabitantia; order SM23-42; family SM23-42; genus JAUVZL01. Next base: position 37,753 of record JBARXC010000211.1, read on the forward strand.
CAATATCCCGCATCTTGGAAACTCATGCGGTGCAATATATACTGCGCGCTGGACAGCTTTGCATACTGAAGAACTTGCCGATTCGATTGCCGAGGCTTTAGATAAGAAAGGTCTGTCAATTATTGAAATCCTGGCACCCGGACCTGATTACTATACAAGCATCAGTAACGTGAACGCTGATCTTGTACGTTTCTATTATGACAACTCAGAGATAAGAAATAATGAGGATCCAAGGAATGTGGGGATAACACCGGAGAACAAAATTATTGTGGGGAAATTCACGAGCAAAGAAAGATCAACATTTATTGATTCCTATAATGCTCAGCTCAGCAAGGTGTTGGGTGAGAAATTCACTCCATACGGCATTGAGTCCGGGAAAGAAGGAGCAGGAGGCAAAAATGGCTGAGGTCAGATTCGCAGGTTACGGGGGTCAAGGTATTATTAGATCCGGGATAATTGCTGGCAAAGCCGCCTCGATTTACGACAATAAATACGCTACTATGAGCCAGTCCTTTGGTCCAGAAGCAAGGGGCGGTGCTTGCTCTTCTCAGCTCGTCGTGTCTGAAAGCAAAGTATTATATCCCTATGTAACCGATGTCGATGTTCTGTTTGCTATGTCACAGGAGGGTTATGATAAGTTTGAACCAGGACTCAGTGAGAATGGTATACTGCTTGTTGACGAAGATATGGTGAAGCATAAATCACCCCGTGGTAATATTAAAGTCTATTCTATACCGGCAACACGTTTCGCTGAAGAGCTCGGTAGAAAGATCGTGGCTAACGTTGTTATGTTGGGGTTTTTTACCGCGATAACTGAGATTGTGACTTATGAAGGGATGAAAAAGGCTTTGCCTGGGTCGGTTCCTGAAAAAGCATTGGAACTAAATATGGCTGCATTTGATCGTGGCTTTGAATATGGGAAAGAGTTATTGAAAAAAGTAAAATAATGAAAAGACAATGCCCTAAATGCAGGTCAAATAGCATTCGTTTGATAGAAGAGGATACGCAAGAGAAGGAATAAACAATATTCATCCAAGAAATATATCCCCAGTTTTTTCCCCTTAATATAAGGTAAAATAAAAGAGGTTTTTTAAAAAAAGGAGGTTTTATGAAACCACAAAGTTGGGTAGGATTAGTTTTTGGGTTTGTCCTTGGAATCATTGGGGTCCTGGGTTTGATTTTTTTTGACCGCCTTGCAGGTTTAATACCATTAATGGTTGGTATTGGTTTGGTATATCTTAATTGGCGGGGTGGTCGAGCCGGACTAGTTGTATTTGGACACGTCTGTATTGTGCTTGGTTGTTTTCTTGTCACCTGGGGGCTGTACTTATTGCCTTATTCTAAACCAACCATATTACATATTGTCGCACGACCACTTTTCTGGGGATTATTTTCGATATTTGGCGGTATCTGTGCTAATTATCACGGTTTCTGCAATTGCGTGCGGAAGCACGACTGAATTGTTGACTGCTGGACAAGTGAGAGTATGATATGTGCATGAAAGACTTTTATGTTGGTGTTGATGTTGGCGGAACAAACATCAAGTCTGCATTAGTGAAAAATGGTAAGGTTTTGCGACGAGCAAAGTTGCCGACCAATGGACCGCAAGGACCGGTGTCAGTTATTAATCAGATAAAGAAAGCGATCCGTACTTTTAGCAAACCAATAGCTGGTATCGGCATTGGTATCGCAGGTATTATCGACTCGAAAAAGGGGATTGTCAGATACTCGCCAAACCTCATTGATTGGAATAACATTAAACTCGCCCAAGCCATAAGAGACGAATTCAGCATTCCCGTGCATATTTTGAACGATGTAAATGCGATATGCCTTGGTGAATGGAAATTTGGTGCGGCAAAAGGGCATAACAGTGTTTTTCTATTTACACTTGGCACTGGCGTTGGCGGGGCTGCAGTATGTGAGGGGCACCTGCTATTTGGCGCCAATGGTTTTGCTGGCGAATTCGGTCATTCAACTATCAAATATGACGGCAAGAAATGTACATGCGGACAGTTTGGTCATCTTGAAGGGTATGTGGGTGCACGATTCATTGCTGCACGGGCGCGCCGTATGATGAAGCAACAGCCGAGTGCTCTTAACAAATACAAAAAAATTACGCCGCATATTATTGCCCGAGAAGCAAAAAAAGGAGATGCACTTTCAAAGAAGGTATTTGAACAGATAGGATTCTATATCGGTATCGGTGTATCGAGTATTATTTCTTTATTTGATCCAGATATTATCATTATTTCAGGAGGGATATCAAAAGCTGGAAGAATTCTCTTTGAGCCGATTCGAAAAACAGTAGCTCAGCGCGTCATGGGTGCTCAGTTTCGTAAATACAAGATTGTCCAGGGCAAACTCGGTGACGATGCCGGGATCCTCGGTGCGGTGTATTACGCGTCGAGATATTAACTTCTCGACTCGCTTCGCTCGCTCGAAGAATAAATGAAGGAAGCTTGCTCGAGGCATAATAAGGAAAGGCTTTGCTCGAGGGGTGAATAATTAATGTTCGAGCGGAGTCGAGAACATACATTAAGGTACTTCTCGATGCGTCCCTCGCGAAGCTCGGAACTTACTCGAAGAGTATGTTTTTCGCCCTACGCGCTACTCTTTGCGCATTACGTTCTACTTAACATTTATCCGCCGCTGTCTGTTATACCCAAACACCTCAGGCGTATACATTTCTTCGGCTTTGGTCGGTGGCATTGTAAAGTTCCCAAATGTCATTGCTCGTACCAGATAGGAAAAGGTATGCTCACCTGCTCTTAAGGCGTCGGCAAATAACAGCACTTTATCGTCATAGATTTCCCAGTGGTCAAATGTACCCCATGATGGATAATAAGAGTAGTAGTCATCATACTCACCATCGTAATAATCTTCCACATAGTATTCATCATAGTAATCCATATCACTATCCATGATTCTGAGGAGTTGTTTACTCTCCGTATCAAATGATGTATTGATAACCTCGACACCAGCCGGAAGCGGGTCATGGACCACGACAAAATTACGTTCTTGGGGTGTAATAATACTGAGCGTTACCTTGTAGATTTTGCCAGCGCTTAATTCATCACCAGCGAGTCCATCAATGAGCGGTTCCATTACTTTGAACACGGCTATGCCTTCATCCCTGGGCTTGAGTTCTCGCGTCGGTGCATAGAGCATGCGCAGACCATAGTATAGTCGTCCGTCACCGCGTTTTTCAATATTAACCGGTAGCTGTTTGCCTTTTGTCAGATCAGTGAGGGGAATTTCTTCTCTTCTTATTTGCAGTTCTCTGCCTTTAAAGATTTCCTTCACAATTTCTTTATTCTCGAGATAAATAATTGCCATGAAATTAGGCGTCTGTTTTTCGTAGATTTTAAAATATGTATTGAATGCATCAAAGACATAGATATTTTCTTGAGTTGAACGCCATCTTCCCATTTTCCGTTCAGTGATCAACCACTTGATTATCTTCTCGGCATTGGCGAATTCTCCACCAGTTTCCAGTAGAGCCTGGAGAATAAGTGCTGTAGTTCGGACATTGGAATGCCATATCCAAGCCATGCCGATTGCATTTTGCTCTTCAAAATGAGCAGTAGTCGGTGCCATCTTTATTTTGTTAAGGAGTATCCTTCTCAGCTCTTTTTGGTAGTACGAATTTCCATAGATATGGCTTGCTTTGAGTAATAATGTTTTGCCAAAGAGTGAGATCTGGTCGCGTTTCTCAAAGAGCCTGGACATGTAACCATGGTCGTAAACATCCCACAGGGCGAGTGCATACAGGACAAAACATTTCGTAGTCAGTTGGACATTTTTATTGTAGGGATATTCCCAATCAACATCATTGCGGCGTAGTACATTCTTCAAGTAGTCAATTGCTCTATTGACCATGTTCATATCAACGTGATAGCCCTTCTTGTTTGCTTTTGCCAGTGCGTATACAACATATGCGGTTAACCACGGTGATGGGAACCATGAATCTTGCCAGAATTTAAAACCACCGTTGGAATGCTGGAAATCTTTAAATTCCTTTAAGGTATTTTGGACTTCTTTTCTGAGATCCTTACCCTTTAGTTCAGAAAGATCAAAAGAATTAATTAAATCTTCGGCAAGGATGAAGGGCAGAATCCTTGAAGTCTTCTGTTCAAGGCATTCATACGGATATTTAACAAGGTATTCAACACCACCTTCTAGCCCGACAAGCGCTGATGACGAGGTTGTAAACTCAATATAACCAATATCAGGGTATATGTCTTTTGGTACAGTAACTGCTTCAGAGACTTTATCTGTAGTCTGACTATACAACGCTACAGCTTCAGTCAAGCGGGGGGAGATGATCGGTATTTTCAGTTCGACGCCATCTGATTCATTCCCCATAAATACTTTGAATCTGAAAGTCGCTTTGCCGACCTTGTGGGCGCGGTATTTGAACCGCACTTCTTTTTCTTGTCCATCAGGGATTTCCAGATTTTTTTTGCTTTCACTGATCAATGTAATATTGTCAGCCGAGGCTTCAACTCCCACATTACCAGATGCTTTTGTGTTATTATGAACGACAATACCAGCCTCGAACTCATCGCCGAGCCGGGCGAATCGTGGCAAAGCTTCAAGTAATAGAAGTGGTTTTTTCACCCTGATTCTTGCTTCACTTGAACCAAAAGAAGAAACCTTGGTATGTCCGGTTGCCATGAGCCGGAATGTAGTAAGGTTGTCCGGTAATTTGAAGCGTATGACCGCTTCACCTTTTGAATTCGTGTAGATGCGAGCGTTATAGTAGGCGGTTGTCAGAAATTCTGTCCGGTAGGCAAATGGCGCAGCCGCAGCTCCACCACCGCCACGGTTCTCGCCTTTTTCATCATAGCTTCTTTGTCCGATGATATGGAGTCGGCTCTCAGCAGTTTGTACAGAGAGCGGTCTGGAACCATAGAATACAGGAAATGGGTCAGGTGTTTGAAAGCCAATAAGGTTCAGTACACCCACATCTACCACGGCAAGAACGACCTCTGATTTGATACCCTGACCTTTATGATCCGCGACTTTCAATTTCACAGTTACTGAATCCTGAGGTTTGTATTCTTCTTGGTCCGTCGTGATCGTGATATCAAGGTGTTTTGTACCAGGATCCACATTAAGGTTTGCGTAGCCAATCTTGAACGACGGTTTACCTATATCCTCACCTTCTTCATCAAATTTTTCAAAGCCCTTTCTACCCTGGATGAGAATAACCGACACATAAACATTAGGCAGATAATCTTCATGGATCGGAATTTCAACAATATCACTCGAACCGATCAACTCCTGGGTAAACCTACTAATAATGAACTCGCGCTCAACAGTGATTAATGCGAGGGCTTTTTCATAGGGTGACTTGACGAGTATTTTTGCAACATCGCCGGGTTTATACTTTTCTTCATCTGGGATAATTTCCACGCGGTCATCATCGCTTCTTCGCCACGATATATAACCGGCACCTGTTACATAGAAATATGTGGTTGTGATAATTGTGTTGTTGCGCGAATCTTTGCCCTGAGCTTGGATTACGTAAAACCCGGTTCTTTCCGGAGTAAAGGACTTAGCGACTGACACTTGTTCAGTCTTAACCTTGAATTTGCTGACCACACTATCTTTTTTCTCAGTCATCCATTCATATCTACCTTCAATACCGGCTTTGCGTACGCTTATCCATTCCCTTCTGATAATCTCGATACTAATATTTTTCCCAGGTACCAATTCACCGTCAGGTTTTGTTGTAATAAACTCAAACCGCGCTGGGTTTTTGGCTTCAATAAATGTCTTCTGGGGTTTTATCCCAATATAATACTCACCACAATGGACCAGACAAGTTGTCCGCCCTGAAAGGGTTTGTCGATTTTGAGCGGTGACTGATCCTTCGAGAGTAAGCAACATCGTTCTTCTAATATCTTTCTGAACGAGCTTCTTTCCTACATCCATCTTGCCATATTTATCAAGTTCACCTGTAGCCGAACCGATAACACCTTCAAATTCCCAATCTTCATCATAGTACCAATAGGATGGACCAAATCGAAAGCCTTTGTGCCCGGGTGGTGTGTAATATGAATAATCAAGGGTCATTGTCCATTCAGCGCTTTCGCCGGCCATTGGTCCACCATAGAGATACCATCCCTTAATTTTTCCTTTGAAATCATCGCCAAAGATGTATTCTTCTTGCTCGCTGTGTGCCTTTACTTCAAATTGTGCAGGGCGGTAAGCTTCAACCCTGAATGAACCGTAAAAATTGCGGTCAATGCCGGGGAGGTCGGCAATTATTTCATACCAGCCCGTAGGTGCATCTGATGCGATCGGCAGTTTGATATCAAATGAACCGTATTTTGAAACAGAAATTGTTTTGTAGTAAATTTGTTCATCACGCGCATTGAAAATTTCAAGATCAACATTTTCCACACTGCGAGATATCCTCCACTTGCCTTGGTGCTTTTCTCTTATAATACCTTTAAGAAAGACATCTTCGCCGGCTTTATAGATCCCCCGTTCAGTAAAAATATAAGCCTGATACTTTTCTGGTTCAGGACTCCAGTCATACGAGATACCAAAGTCATATGGATAAACACCAGTACCCTCATCTGAAGCGACAAAGGTTTCATCATTACCGCTTTTGGCAAACACCCAAATCCGTGGTTTGTTCCAACGGTTCTCAGCGACTAAACCTAATGATTTCCAGCCGGGTGTTTGGACCAAACCATCTTGGTCAGTTCTGCCTTGCCACAGGACGCGATTTTTGTCATCGCGCAATTCGATCTGTGCATTATGAATAGGTTGGGCGTGTTTCAAGGTTGTGACCCATACCAGATTATTTTCCGATGAGAATTTAGCGGAAATACCGATGTTTGTTACCTGGAGCAAACCTCGGTAATAGCGGCGACCGTGGCGTAGTTCTTTACCTGCATCAAGCTCAAAGAAAACATAACCAGCCTCCTTGCTTTGTAGAACATCCTTGAGCTCAAGCGGCACTGCGGTTCGTTTGTTTCTTTTGCTATCGATATTCCATTTTTCATCGATGTCATAGTTAAATATAGGACTGTACTTGCGCCATCCATAAAAGACATCACTGCTAAGGACGGTGGGGATGATCTTACTCCGTTCCAAAAACGCCATTTTCTTACGGACTCGGTTTACATTGATAACTGTAACTGGATGTCGTTTTGCTGAGTACGATTCGACGATCCCGCGACCAGTGGTTATTTTTATCTGTGGGTCATAATCTGTAGTCTTGAACGATACGTTAACTTCTTCGCCGAGTTTATTTTCGAAACGATCCTTTAATTCTCTATCAATAGTAACTTTATATTTGATATCAGGTTTAAGATCTAAATAGATATATAATCTCGTTGAGGAGTGCGTCCAGTTCTTATAATGTTCAGGTATTTTTACATCTGGACTGAACTTAATATGCTCGATAAAATCCTGGTATACTACGGGGTTGCTGAACTCGAACCTTACTGATTCTTGAGGGTTTTGTATGGTATTATCAAGACCCTCAAATCTAAAATAGTTGAAAGTTCGAAAAAGAACGGTCCGTTCATGTTCCATACCGTAATCACCCAAGGCGCCTGGTAAACCTTCGAGTAGTTTTACCATAATTTTACTTTCAATTGGCAGTTCGTGATCTAGATCAACGACGATTGTTCTTTCTGGTTTCCAATAGGAGCCAAGATCCGTCTTTTCTTTTTCACTTATGCTGCGTATTTTGAAAGGAACTGGTTTCTCAAAACCTTTTTCGTCGTGCGCGAGTAACTTAATAAAGGACTTTGTTTTATCCGGGGTCATTGGTTGATTGAAAAGGAGATAGATTTTATGGTCCCGCTCGACCCATTTTTGATTATGATATGGGTTTGAAGTAATGAGCCGCGGTCGTGCGGTAGTGAATTGCCAGGAATAATCTTCTTTGAGCCCGGTGCCGGTCAGGGATTTTGTGCCTTTTGGTACGGTGCAGGTATATTGAGTCCCACCGACCAAAGGTTCATCCGGAATAAAAAACAGGGTGGATGTCCCGCGCCATCTATACCTTCCTTTTATTTCTGGTTTGATTCTTAGTGGTCCACTCTTCTCGAATTCTGGCACACCTTCGAGCGGTACCATTGGTTGATTAAAGGAAACAAGGATTTCGCGTACTTCGCTCAGTCCTTCAGTCCCGCGTTCCGGCATAACATAAAGAACTTCCACGTCTCGTTTTTTCCCTTCAGGGATTTCAAAGCCAGCTTGAAAAGCTGTTTTCTTTTGACAAGATAATGAGAATACAATAATTGTTAAGATAAATAGTGTAATGAATTTTTTCATACTACCTCCATGGATATATCAAATACCTAAATGCCTAAATACCTAAACCCCGTTAACCCCGTTAGATATTTACTGTCTAAACGGGGTAAATAGCTAAAAATTTATTTATCCCAAGAAATCTAATTTATAAAAAGAATTATACATAATAATTCAAGTAATGTCAATAAATGTAAACCCACCACCATTGTAGTCCCCTGATACTTAGTTAATATAAAAGTATATCAGGTTATCAGAAAACCAGTGGGAAGCACATCAGAGTCTCAGGATATCAGAGCTAATATGTTATTTGATCTGCTGGTTTGCTGATATCCTTCATACTGATGTCCTGATTTACTGGTCCGCGTTTTTAATTTATTTGGTTTCTTTTGTTTTTTTGCTGTGTCAGGGTATTTTCACCATCTCTTGAGATCATGTTTCGTGAAGGTCCACTCAGGCGTGTATAGGGTATCGCCAAAATCCAGTTTATACCAAGGGTTCAGGTTTGGGTCATTTAGGTTCTTTAAGATATGTATGTCCTGGGCCGGCATGTAGCTCTGGCAGAGCAAAAAAACTATATCTTTTGTGCGAGGATTGACTGCCATATCGACAACGAGCACACCATGACCCGGGAATCCGCCCCGGATGAAAATATCTGCGATTGCCATTTCTTTCACATCATTCACTTCTTGCAACTGCCGATCTAATGAATAAGTACCAGCATACATGAAAATGAATTTCAAATAAGCGCGAAAAGCATTGTATGAAGAATCTGGAGCTGCCTGTTTATGCCAGGATACTGTATTGCCGCTGACTACAGGGCGGTAACCATTAATCCATTTTCTGAACCCAACTGCATCTCCATTGGTTAAATTAAAGGTGATATGGTTGAAATCATTTTTAGAGATCTGATATTCTGCGTAAAGCCTGATTATCGCGTCGGCACATTGCTGCAGGTCTTCTTGACCGACATCTATGTCAACGACTGCACAGTGACCATCTTGATATGATTTCTCAACACCATTATGAAGGTATACTTTTGGATTACCCGGTTTTAAGGGTAGGTATCTTAGCCAGTCTTTAAAAGAACCAATAGGACAGTATATCCGCTTATAACCGGGTGGTGGTTCAAGCACATTGAATAAGGTATATTGTGCTTCATGTGTACTCAACCATGGGTATGAATTTAACTGTGCGTGATCCTTTGAATAAATATACTGCCCATTTGTATCTACTCGATAACTTAATTTTTGATGTGTTGCTTTGAACAGGTCATAGCCTTGGCGCAGGTTATGCCAGAATCGTATGAGCACCGTATCGCGCCCGGCGAATTGCTGGAGTTCTGACCACCCTTGGCAATCCATGTTGCTGGGGAAGATATAGAATGGTATTTTATGTTGACCGTTGGATTTCATATCAACGCAGATTATGTACAGTTCTTCAATAGCTCCATCGCCTATTGGAATACAGCCGATCGTTACGTAACTGCCGTGAATACGTATTTCGTTACCGAGATTGCCTTGTGGGCTGAGTATGCGGTCTGATTGGTTAGGATAATTAATCTTCATTGATAAGTGATAACTAGAATACGGATTAAAGTGATTGATCTGATAAAACCCTTCGGGTATTTGAAGGTCACCTTGTTTACGCTTTGGTCCGAGCGTGCCGGAAAAGGCAGTAAAGGGATACTCTTTAACAAGTAAGAATGTCTTAAGCGTTTCAGGTCGTGCCCATAATTGTACCAGCCTTTCTTTCTTGTAGGCTATTATTAGTATTTCCTCGGGTGGGTAAGCTAATCCCTTAATTTGGAAGAGCGAATCGATAATCTGTTCACAGTTTTCTCGGGCTTGGCGCACCCGCGGGTAGCGATTTTGTTCATCTTTGAATGTGTTTTGTCCGGCAACAATTTGGGGGATGAGAAAGAGTATTACTACTATCAAAACAGAGAACATTCTATTTTGATAGATCGACTAATTCCTTTACATACTCAAGAAGCTCATCATACTTTTGCTTGAGTTCAAAATACATGCGTTTGTAATCAATTTCCTGTTTCTTTGTTTTCTTTTTTAATAATTTTTTCTCCTCGGACAACATTTTTTTCATCAGCGGGATTATTTGTTCCATGTCTTGGGTTAATTTTCCAATCTTCAGGTTCTCCATTGTTTCTACGAACCCTTCTTTTTCAAGCCACTTGCGATGATCTATCAACGTCTCTGGTTCCTCGCCTTTTAACCAAACCTCAGTAGCCTTGTTGATATCAGCGATGACCTCTGGATACAGTTCTTTTATCGCCATGATATATCGCTCCGGGAAACTTGTATCGTCTTTATCATAATCTATGAGTTTATATTGCGAATAGTTTTTTTCAAAGTCATTCTTAATTTCTTCATCGCCTTTTCTATAAAAAGCCAAAATCGGTGGTGTATCAAGGTATAATTTCTCACATAATTTAAAGAGAGTTCCTTTTGATACAATATCATGCAGCAAACGAATATTTGCTATTATGATATGTATGCTATTTTTGAATTTGCATATCATTTCAAAGGTCTGTGGAAGGGAATCAATACCGATTATTCTTTCTCTATTGAGCAGATCACAAAGCCTTTTTCTAATATTCTTATTTGGTTCGATCAAAAGAATCATAAGTATGGTAATTATAGAAACGAAATCTTGGTTGTCAAGAGCGTACACTGAGGTTTACCCACATCTTTGAAATTTATTACGATTATTACCGTTCGAGTGTGCCCGGTGAAATAATTTCCACTTATTTCACAGGGCAAGTCGAGAACTTCCTTAACGCAGCCAATATTGACATTATGTCGTTCTAATATATAGTTTAAATTATGATAGTTTCCCAAAATTTTTGCTATAGGCGATTGTGAGGGTGTTTTGACGAAAAAATACAAAACAAAAAACTGCTAATTTAAATGACTGCTTCATAATTAATTATGTGTTTTAGGTTTAATTGTTGATGTTATTGGTGTGGCGTTAGCAATTTATTTTGAGAAAGGAGATATATGGATTATAGAAAAATAAAAACGGCAGCAAAAAAGAATATCGCGCTAATTGCGCATGATAATAGAAAACAGGATCTTCTTGAATGGGTACAATATAACAAGGGTTCACTTAAAAAACATAATCTCTTTGCGACTGGCACAACGGGTTTATTAATTAATAAAGAAACAGGTATTGAAGTAACAAGATTCAAGAGTGGGCCGCTCGGTGGTGATCAGCAAGTGGGAGCAAAAATTGCGGACAATGCAATTGATTTTATGATTTTTCTCTGGGACCCAATGGAACCTCATCCCCATGATCCAGATGTTAAGGCTTTATTGCGATTGTCTGTAGTATGGAACATCCCTGTTGCCTGCAATCGCGCAACAGCTGATTTTATGATTTCTTCACCGTTGATGAACCAGGAATACGAACGATTGCTTGTTGATTATGAAGCTTACAGAAAAGAATCATTGGGCAAAAGCTACGAAGGCTGGAAACCTAAATAAAAGGGGGTAAGCTACTTTTTAAGGAGACGAAGTGGGGTCACCTATGAAAAATTAGCGTATTTGCGGATTTATTAAACGGGAGAAATAAGTTGTGGAGGATTTGTGGCTTGAGGTTGACCATTGGCTCTTGACTTCCAAGCGACTTGAACATATAATATAATACGTATTGCAAGGAGGAATTTTTATGGCAGAAGTTTTGGAAAAAGAACTGAAAACATATGAAACCAAGAAACAAGAATTAATCGGCAAGTCAAAAGGGAAATTTGCGCTTGTTAAAGATGATCAAGTCATAGATGTCTTCGATACGAAAATCGACGCGATTCGTCAGGGATACGAACGTTTTGGTAATGTCCCTTTTCTTGTTAAGCAAATTGTCGAAATAGAAACTCCACAGAACTTCACCTCGAATTTATTAGGCAAATAGAATGCCTTCTTTCACAACACAAGTACCTAACCTACGGGATATCGGTCCTATTACGGAAAAAAAGGTGGCAGGTCTTGACATTAGACATTTACTTCCCCAATAGTTGTTTCTCTAATGCACGCACAGCTCTTTGAGATCTTCGTTGCTTTAATTGTCCTTGCTTAAACCAGCATAAGCGCTGGGCAACAGCAAACTTCTCTAATTTAAATAGCTTACCAATCTCGCTCAAACTCCTCGGCGTATGCACATTCACTAAATAGATAGCTACCATCGTTGCATCTTTCGCGTGACCACTTGTGACAACTTCTTCAGATAAATGGGCGTGACATATATTTATTATATACAACAATTGTCTAATGTCAAGACCTGCCACCTTTTGTACTTTTTTCAGAACAAATGTAGCTTCTCTTTCAGTCGATGATGACCAGGTTGGAGGGAATCCATATCTCGGTGGTTGTAGCGAACGATTCCATAGTATTGCCTGTTCCCCTGTGGGTTCGACCATATCTTCAAATACATCTGTATATGCAATCAACTTAAACCGTGTATCCTCATCTCGCTGGAATTTCAAGACTGTATCTATGCAGAAATCAAGGCAGAACTTGGCATTTTCTGGCGTCCAATTGGCAGGATGACCATAATGTTGATCCCACCAGTGAATTATATTTCCGGTTTTCTTCTCCATGGCGAGCATTGGTGTAAGTGCCTTAAACCTACTATACAAATATGGATCAACTCCATGTTGAAGAAGCTTTACCGTATGTTCAATCGTGTGGGTTTCCGGTGGCAAAAGAAGACTCTTATCGTCCTTCAGCACGAATAATCTGGATGGAAAATCATCACAGACATAATGTAGGGCAAAAGTTAAGTCGACTAATGCATTTTCTATTCTCCCTTTCTTAATATCTTCTTCTGCACTGTCTACTAATTTTCGGACTCTCTCACTTTTTATCAAAGATTTAAGACTTACAGTTGAAAAATCTAACTCGAGATATGTTTCACATAGATCGTTTATTAAAGCGGATACTGTCGTGGGAAAATGCGAATTTGTAATGGGATCCGGTAAAATTCCTTGATGTTTTGCATGTTTCCTAATTGTATTCAAATTTCTCATTTGTGTTTTATACGGAACAGATCTCCTCTTAGAATCATTGTCCTGAATAAGACTATAGTATTCAAGAAGGAAGCATTTTTCCCTAAGCGGGGCATGGAGGTGATCAGCTACAGCACCTAATGCGGCTTCAGCAGCATCATGGAGTAATAGAATACCTTTTGTAAAAGTCATACGGTCACGTTTGCTTTCACAGGCATCTGTACCTGCACATAAAAGCGTTTTTGCTAAGATTATTCGATTATATACTTCATTTCTTATTTTCACTTTCATGATTTTTCCCCTTCTTGATTACCTGTAATAGGTCTAAGAACTAAACGAAGAATTGAACATTATCTCCAATGTATTCTAATTTAGATTCTGGAGAAGTCAAGGATTTGTCCACGGCCAGTTCGCATTTATAGACGGAAGGCGAACAATATCAATTACTCACATTTAGCGAAACTATATGTATTGCTTATAAGAATTTCAGACAGTTCCAAAATCCAGATCATGCGATCTCGTAAATCCCTGTTGAATTGGCATAGTTATTTGAAAAGGGCCTTGCTTGCCTGCTCCAGTTGGCTCATGGATGACATTGAAATCTGAATCAATCGGGAATAAATCGGACTTGATTTCATGAACAAGTCCATAGTCCTTCGCTTCATTCGGATTTAATGTAGTTCTGCTGTTCATATCATCCTCAACTTTATGAACAGGTTTTGTTGTTGTATCAGCAATTACCCGAGCAATGTTTTGCTGGTCAATTTTTATACTTTTTAAATGCTCTTCAATTTGCTTTTCGTCAAAACTCCCACCACTTGCTGTATTGAGTCTAACACCATGTATTAGGAATCTCGCATGAGGCACCGAAAAACGCTGATTACCAGCACAAAATACGACCACCCCGATTGAGTCAACGCTTCCAAAATTATATGTATACATTTCAATTGGTGCACCTTTCAAAAAATTGTATAGTGAGAGACCATGAAATACTGAACCACCAGGCGAAGATATCATTAGATGTATCCGCTTTTTTTTCTGTTTGATTTTTGTGTCAATGAGTCTTAGCAGTTGATCTGTTGTTACTGGTATTATGGGTGCCATAAATCTGATATAAGTTTCATCCATTTGTTAACCTCCTATATCCTCTACTACATTGTTTATTAACCATACAATTTGCCCTCCTGTATTTCGGAATGATAGAAGAAAATTGTTCGCTCAATATCCCTCGCTTTGACTTTGAACAATTTTGCATAATAGCGAATTCTCATTAAGTAGCTATACCAGTTTCTAAAATTAAAATTTGCCCCGGATTTCTTTACTTTCACTGAGCCATATAAATAAAGAGTCTTCCAAACTCTAATATCTATTACACCATATCTTTCAGGATTAAGTAGCATAAGAATCGCGGAAGCTACTGGAATATCTACGCCATTCAGTTTTGTCAATAATTCAATTTTTCTCTTTTCGAATTTAGTTGATAACATTTTTTTTGATATATTGATGATATCTTTTTCGGAGTTGGACATATATCGTGGTTTAGGTCTCGGGCTCTTCCACATTCCCATTCTCAGGAATTCGGTTTTTGTAAAATATCCCCTACCTCGCACACTCTTGAGTTGATGGATTAACTTTGTAGTTGGACCGTGTTCTTTAGTATCTAAATTATCGGCGATCAGTTCTTTAATGCTGTCATATTCTTTTTTCATTAGACTTTTTATACTTTTGTCCAGAGTATACGCCTTAAATCGTGCTTTGTCAAGCCTATTTAGGTCTTAAAAGGGTTCAAACTGGACAAAGTGTCTATTTTTGTCTAATCGCTTGAGATTGCTTCTGCGGCGGAGACTAAATACAAAACACCCAGCCCGATAAGTGCTAAGTAATTTTTATTATCAGGTTCGGAAGATAAATAAAGGTTGCTGAGGTATAGACTTGGAATTAAAAAGAGAGAACCCTTAATGCCTTCGCCTTTATAGAATTGCCCGCCACCTGGAGCAAGTGCTGATGAACCTATGATCAGTGCGTTATTCAATTTCTTATTATTTCTAATATTCTCTGGTGGTTTGACAGCATAGAAGGTCATCTGCACATGATAGGCATCGTAGTCAAAATACCTTGCTATATCAATCTCAATATTTCTCAGATTCAATCCGATACCCGTGCTACGTCTCCTCCACAAATTCCATGATCCAGTTCGATAAGAAAGAAATTTCAATATCGTAAATTCCCAACCCGAACATTTCCAGGTATCATCCGGATCTTCAGGATCATAAGCACGGTCGTAATTAAATGTAATGTTAAGGATATCGTTAACTGGGATGTTCAATATTTTATAATTGTGAATAGAATACAAAGAATCCAGAGCAACAAGAGGCTCAACTGAGATTCCACCTCTTATTCTTGTGGGCAATCTATCGGGTGAACCGCTTTCAGTATACCTCATTCCTGTCCCAAAATTTTGCAGTGACAATCCCACGCCAAGTCCCCATATTCTATACAACGCACCAACATCCACAGCCAATGCTGTTCCAATGCCACCTCTAACATACAATTCAGGCATTCTGAGATATACCCAATCTGGGACTAAATGGGAGTAAATATATTTTGCTGTAATCCCTACACCTAACCTCTTAAAGAAACTCCTGCCATACGACAAACCTGTCGCTACATCGTATGTTTCGTAACTTCCAAGATATACACCATTTTCATCCCAAACTTCTGTCTCTCCGGTGGTAAGGTATACAAAACTGATTCCCGCAGTCCCAATATTGTAAAAGGGTATCGCATAGGAACTGTTGACATAACGCATATCTGGGTGAAGAGCTGGCAACCATTCAGCTTCAGGGGATATTACCTTATTATACAACGCCTTTCCACTGAGAGCTAATATTCCTTTCTCAATAAACCTACCTATTCCTGGTGGCAATCCCTGATTCACAGTAGAAAAACTGAATTTATTATAGAAACCTATTGCTCCAGGGTTGTAATAGAATGATGACGGGTCGTCCCAAGAACCACCAAAAGCCGTGCCCATGCTCATTGCTTTTGCCCCAGGAGGAATTACTAAAAACAATGCACCTGGTCTTGTAGCTGCAAGTAGCCAATGAGAGTTAATTGAAAAAAGCATTATGAGCATGAGATACTTCATAGAATATTTTACGTTTTAATTTATGGTTGTCAAGGACTGTGATTATATTAGACAAAAGTGGTTCTTCTGTCTACTTTTCAGAGATACGCTATGTTATTTTACAATTTTCTTCTTACGCAACTCATTGATACATGCAACTCTAAAATCGGGATATAATACTCCATGTTCTTGGTTCATAATATAAGAAATGAAATTTTCGTTGATGACCTGTAACATTTCAGATTTTATCAAATATTCAGTTGGTTCAATTAGCGTCATGTGGGTCATTTGTGTTCTATCAAATCGTCCCCATGAATCCTCTTCGGGACAAGCTCCATTACTCACAAATGGAAAAAATATCGGAAAATATAAGTGTTCCACTAAAGTTTTAAAATTCAAATTTCTGTAGGTATTTAAAGGTAATACTAACCAGATTTTACTTAGTTTCAGACGAGCATCTAAAGCTCGGTCCTTCTGAATCACTTTCCATATATCACCCTCTTCAGCAGATTGAAGGAGAATAACTGGCCTTTTCTTTGCAGTCACCAAGAGAATTTCTTCATTTATTTCAAGTTTAAATGGAGTCTTAAATGGACCATGAGAATGTTCTGTAAATGCTTCTTTATCTATATCGTCAAACCCGATATGTTCACCGCTATCATCAAGAAGCAAACGTTTGAGTTCACTTCTTGCCGGTGTGAAAAAAACTATTGCCCAAGCAATTCTTCCTTGCGTGTAGCCTTTTGATTTTCCAATTTGGTAATAATCATTTCTTCCAAAAATTTCAGTAAACATTTGCTATAAATAATCTCTAAGATTTAGACTTGTATAATTGCGTGAGTTTTGGGAGTGTGATTATATCATTAGCTTCTAAATCCTCTAATGCTTTTATTAATCTGACACGCCACTCTTTTGTTAATTCTGGCAGTGGATAGAGTGATTTACTTGTTTTTTTTGCTTTGGTATATTTTAATCGTTTTCTAAACTCCTTTACTGTTTCCTTTGAGATTTTCGATTTGAAAAGGAGAGTCTCAGGTATGACACTAAAATCTAAGACATGCCCTCTGTTGGCAAGTATCATTGGCTCAGTATGATGATAGACAAAATTAAGCAGTTCTCTGGTGCTTTTATCTTTCCAATACCCAACAAGCCGTTTAATTATCGCTGAAACCGCATAATCTGCAACAAATTTCTCATGTATAAAAGCATTTCCATAAGCAATACTCAAAAGCTTAATTGTTTTATCAGATGTTATTGTTTTTTCTTCTTCTTCCAAATGTATGATGCTACGATGAGTTTTCTGGAGATCGAAAGCAAATGGACCAAATTTGTAAAAGATCCATTCTAGATTAGTAAGTCTTCGACGGCGTCTTCTGAAAAACTCACATTCTGTAAGGTATAGTAACTTTATCAATTTGATAGTTAGCATCTGTTTATTACCGTGATTCCATTCTTCCTTGAGTATCTCTAAAATTAAGTTTTGGAGTTGTTTTTTTGCATCAATGGGATTCCCCATAGCTAATATATATTACTCCACATAAAGAGAAAGTCAAGTGCATCAAGAACGGTGAATATACATTGTTACCAAAAAACAATCCCCAAAATCTCTTCACAGATTACACTTCGACTATAGTGTTATATTGATATATTACTACACTTCTTGAGCTCCAACCTTAAAGGTTGGAGCTCTTTTTCATACAAGGAGGACACAATGACGGCAAAAACAAAAATTAAACCATTGAATACAATCCTCAAGCTTCTGCCTGAGCTCGAGAGACCAGATATCGCCCTCGTTGAAGCAAAACTGGGTGAATTACTAAACGGTAACGGAATCAGTAGACGTGTGAAAAAAGTAATGGAATTCTCCTTCGCATTTAAAGATAAAGAGTATAATCTAAAGAACAGTGCTAATGGCGTCGCACGAGAGGTAGCTCAAATAATATACCCACAACTGCGGAATGTTAAGTGTAATCCCGTGAGGGTATTTACCGGCAGGCAGACCGCGAATTTCTGGAAACGGAGCGAATTCAGTAAAATAGTAAAGGCAATCCAGGATGCAGGTGGCGAGATAGTGAAATTCCCTGGTGGGATAAAGTAGTCTCAAGTGGGTGATTCTAATCCAGAATCACCCACTTTTTTCTTTTTGAATCAAAGGAGGTTTTATGTGCGATTCTATTGAGTGTACATGTCCCCATTGTTTGGTGTACGGCGTCGCGGTCACCATGCATCTTGATCTCACCGGCAAAGAACCCATATACCACTGTCCTTGCTGTGGAAATCAGTTCTCCAATAGCGATCTTATGCAGATCTACGAACAGAAATTAAACAAAGGAAAAGGGGGAAACTATGACACATAAATTGATATTTTCTTTCAAATACGACGCGAAGAATGATAAATATATCATGGTGGATCCACCGCCGAACGAGGAACAAGCATTAAATGCCGAGATGGTTGAAGAATTATTCACCCCCTGTTGGCGTCCACGTCCTATGCCTCAAACCATCAGCATTATCCTCCATTTCGATGTTAAAATAAGGTGGCAGGTCTTGACATTCTACATAGAGCTATCTGAGATTGCCACGTCCCTCGACACGCTCAGGACTCGCAATGATTCCGCAGGATTATTGACTAAACGCCAAAATTCACTATAATTCACAAGACAGACTCTAGATACTGGATTCTAGATGCTAGTGACAAGATGGGCAGCGCCCCACCTTTACGCCCGTGGCTCAATTGGATAGAGCAGCGGACTACGGATCCGATTCAGTCATTTTTGAGAACTTCTGCAATTCCATCAGAAATAACAGACAGTCAATAAACACAAAGCTCCGCACCATTCTGACCTT
>JBARXC010000212.1:0-2331 GCA_049647125.1 bacterium
CTAAACGCGTTGAAGATACTCTATGTTTCACCAACGCGGGCACTTGTCAATGATCTCTTTCGTAGGTTAGTCGATCCAGTAACATATGTTGGTGTAGAGCTGGGGCGTAAGACTGGCGATCGATCAAGACTTGATTTGAAACATCTGCCTGCAGTTTTACTCACGACACCCGAGTCTTTTGATTCGATGCTTGCTCGCAAACCACGTGTTTTGCAGACGCTGAGTGCGGTAGTG
Organism: bacterium; assembly: GCA_049647125.1. Lineage (GTDB taxonomy): Bacteria > Hydrothermota > Tepidihabitantia > SM23-42 > SM23-42 > JAUVZL01. The sequence goes on from JBARXC010000212.1 coordinate 235, forward strand.
CTTGACGAAATACATCTGCTTGATAATACGCCGCGCGGCGACCAGTTGAGGATTCTGCTTGGACGTTTGCGAAGATTCCATGATAAACTGCAGTACTGTGCTCTTTCCGCAACGATTGACGATATGGATATCGGAGCACGTTATTTTGATGATGCAAAAGTATGTTTTTTAAAATCGACGCGCGAGATAGAGTATGAGTTGATTGAACAAGATGATTTTGTTCAAAAAGTCTTCCGAGCAGCAAAGCAAAGGGGGCTTAAGAAGATACTCATTTTTTTTAATGCCCGAAGTCTGGCTGAACTCTTCTCTCAGAAGTTTAATAGACCACCATTCCATGGTGCCGTATTTGTTCACCATGCAAGTCTTCAAAAACAGCGGCGCGAAGAAGTTGAAAACAGGATGAATCAGGGTGAAATCGGCATTTTGTGTGCCACTTCTACGCTCGAACTGGGGATCGATATCGGCGATGTGGATTGCGTGGTTCTTTACCGACCGCCGTTTGATATCTCTTCGTTACTCCAGAGGATAGGTCGGGGTAATCGCCGTACCAATAAGTTGTTCGCGCTCGGCGTTTATACGAATACATGGGAAAGAATGCTGTTTGAGACTTATTTTGACTGTGCGATAAAGGGACAATTGTTTGAGAAACGGTATCAACCTTCGTTATCAGTAATACCGCAGCAGATCTATTCTTATTTATATCAACGCCAGCGCATCGGAACAACCCTGCAAAGCGTCTACAATATTTTGTTGCCGGTCTATACTGAAACACAGGTAAGAACCGCATTCAAGAGATTGATTGATGATGGAAAAGTAAAAGAAAATAGACCAGGCATATATTTTGATGGTTACGAACTCGAGGAGAAGATCCGTTGGGGTAAAATACATTCGAACATCGCGGATGTAGCGTTTGGCGAATACGACGTCATTAGCACTGAGTCCAATAGGCTCATAGGTCGGATTTTTCATCTTAAGCACAGATTTATCCTTAGCGGTCGCTGCTGGGAAACAGTGCGCATCGTGGAAAAGGAAAAAAGAATCCTTGCCAAATGTATTGGCGACTCTCCAGCAGTCGCTAAGGTTTTTGAGGGAAAAGGGGAAGGCAATTATAGTTACATGCTGGCGTCGGTTTTGAAACAGCGCATCTGCCCAGATATGGACGTGATGGAATTCCCGATTACTTTTGAGCGTGGTAATACATATATTCTGCATTTGCTCGGGCACTTGTATGGGTTTATCATTGCTGATGCACTTTCTGAACAAAGTCAGGATGCGTCTGATGCTGAGGGCAAAATATTGATTCTGAACCACCATGTGCTGGCTGGTAGTACTTTTCCAATACCTGAAAAGGAAGCGATAAAGAAAGTAATCAGAAGAAATATCGCCAGATTGGAAGACGCCCTGGGCAGCGGCGCATACTTTTATGATCTGCCAATTGATATGCAAATCGAAGATCACTACTTGAATCTGGATATTGAGGGGTTTGTTGAATTCTTGTCATTGATAAGACTTGTCCACATTGATTTAAAGGGCTTTCAGAAAGTAATTAATTCGTTGAAAAAATAACGGAGACTCGCCTTCGGCTGGGAACACGATTCTCTGAAGACATGCTTCGCTGAAGAAACAACGCTCCAAACGATAATAACGAATTAAACGGACTGAATGATGTACTGATTATTACACCCTCACCCTGGCCCTCTCCCTTCAAGGGAGAGGATTTTTTTGATTGCTCGACGGCGTAGGGAATAGAGAAATATGATGCTAAGCATGGAAGAGATACTTCGTATGGAAATGATCCAAACTGTTCCAGCGCAGCTAACTTCCAGCGTCAGCTCCTTTCCAGCACGTAGTGCTCTCTTCCAATCCGTTAGGATTCAAAGGCGCCAATAACTCAATAACTAAGTTACTCGGTGACCCAGGATTTTTGCCCCTTGACAAAAGAGAAATATTCTTTATAATTTCTTTAGTTGGATAACCTGAAAGGAGGTGGTTTAAGGGAAGCACAATTGTGATAAGTTGTATTCTCGATTTTTCGCCTTTAGATTGAGAATGCTAAGAATTCAGTTATAAGGGCACTAAAAAAGGAGAACAAAATGA
>JBARXC010000213.1:0-5750 GCA_049647125.1 bacterium
ATGGGGTCACCTATGAAAAAATTGTCTCTGGTTGACTATATTCAGTAATCAGTTATTTGTCAATATTGACCTCCTGGTAAAAACCTATATAATTTCTTAGAACCATGAGTCAGTCACCTATTCGTACTCGTGGCACAGTATGTTATGCGATTCCGGTTGCGCAATCAGACCTCAGAACCTTTCTGACGGTTATGACCCCAAGGCGTTGACCGAAGTTGTCTTTTTTGATATGGTCGATTAAATTTGAGCATTGCATAAATTGCTCGGAGCATGCTGCGGGCCACAGCAACTCGAGCCACACCATTACCATGTTTATAAGCAACTCGTCTATGTAAAGATTGGTAATGATCGGATTTTTTCACCGCATGAGAGGCACCTTCGACCAGGATCCAGCGTAACCATTTGGATCCTTGCTTGGTAATTGATCCCATCCGGACTTTACCTCCGGAGGCATGCATCGACGGTACTAAACCGGCATAAGAACAGAGTTTACCAGCATTCGGGAATCGGGTGATATCACCAATCTCAACGGCAATTAATAGTCCTGAGTAGTGAGCAATACCCGGATGAGTTTCCAGGATCTGCGCATAGGGATGATCATAGGCAAGGGCTTCAATGGTTTCTTTTAAGTTTAGAAGCTCTTCATTGAGGCTGGTTGCTAAGCGGGTGTAACTGGCGATCGCGTTCTGATAACAAGATCGAAGCGCAAGTTCGTTGAGCCAGGTTAAACTGGTTTTCCCGAAGACATCCGAATACGGACAGGAAATTCCATTTTTCAAAAGGATGGCATGGATGCGGTTCTTTAATCGCGTTCGCTGAGCAATCAGAAAAGCATGCATGCGTAACACCTCACGAGCATCTCTAGTCTTTTGATCCGGGATAAATGCCGTGGGCAGTAAATCGGCGCGCAGGAGATGAGCCAGAGTCTCGGAACTTACCTTGTCGTTCATGAGCCGAGCCGAGGCAATGGCCTTGGTCTTTAATGGATGCGCGAGCACAACATCCAAATCATGATCTTCAATGAGTTCGTAGAAATAGTACCAATTACAGGTTGCTTCGATGGCGATCTTGGTCCGCGGTAGTAATTTGTTTAGATAACCTTTAAGCGTATTGTAATCGTTTGATAGTTTTATCTGGTGCCCAATTACACCAGCTTCGTTCATCTCGGTAATGAACGAATAGTTTTTGTGAAAATCGATGCCAACGTAATTCATCTTTGCACCTCCAGTAGATTAAGTATAACCACACCAACCAAGGATGCAATTTTTTCATAACATCAGACCTGGAAATTAGAAACTAATTTCACCCTTTGACGAAGCGCTATTTGTGAGTTTAATAACATAGAATTACGATGAGGGGCTATCCAAAGAGCTTCGTTCTGCGGTAATACGCCTCGTTTTCATTTTTTTTAATTTAATCACACTAAACATAACAAGAAAAACCTCCGGATCGTAATTCTATATTTTCAGATATTGTGGGTAATGTGTTTTTAGCCAATCGGACACGACTTTGACGAATTTTATTGCTTCTTTTATTAGTTCTTCTACTTCCTTCCTTGATATAGTACCTGCATATTCGTAATCAGTTGTATTTCTTTTCGACCTGCACGCATCAAAATAATCAGCAAGATCATGATAGGTTTTCCCCAAGATCTCTTTCATAGCCTGGAAAACGATAAAATGATGACCTGTACCCCTTGGTTTGTACCCGTTGCAATAGATCAATATCATAGCGCTCTGTAAAACTGCATTATATGCAGTAGCGAATTGCCTATCACAGGAGAGTCCTTTTAGCTTGGAATCTTTCAGATCTCTCTTGATTAACAAAAACATATTGTTAATCTCTTTTCTTGATGTTTTATGTCTTTGTAGTTTATCTTGAGCGTATAATTTTTTTAAGCTCATCATGAGTCCCTATTAGAAAGATTTTTTTCTCGTCCAATATCGATTTAATGAAATGGTTCTTTTTTCGAGCTTTTTGTTTAAATTCCTTTTCCGTGTATACGATATAATTAATTTCCCGACCAAGAGAATTCTTTGGTTTCGCTAAAATGCTTGATAATTTCCGCGATGAGATATCTCCAATAACCATCAGATCGATATCGCTTGTTGAATTTTCCTGTCCTTTTGCATATGAACCATATATAAAGGCAAGGGTAATATTTGTGTTTGATTGAAGATGGATTTTTAACTCCTCAGCAATACCCACTGTTTTAAAAAATATTGATTTCAGTTCTTCAAATATTGGACACTCCGGATTTATTCGGTAGTAAATACGGTTACCCTCAGAGTACTTTTTAACTAAATTGATAGATTCCAGTCGTTTAAGTTCTCGCTGTACAGCTCTGATCGGCTGATTGGTTAGATTTGAGATCTGATTTTGGTAATACCTGGTTTGTGGATTAAACAAAAACAGTTTCATAATTTCTACCCGTGCTTTTGAGGAAATTAGTTTTTCTATCATAATAGTTGCTCCACTACATTTTGTAGTTGATTATATACAATATGTAGTCGTTTGTCAAGGGGGATGTGATGGACAATAAGCGTTTTGACAATTAATACTATCAACTTCGTTGACGAGAGGTTCTATTTGAATATAATACAAAAGATAGATGATAGATACTAGATTCTAGAAGCTCGTAAAAAAGGGGCAGATTCCCACCTTTGCGCCCGTGGCTCAATTGGATAGAGCAGCGGACTACGGATGCAATATACGCATTTTTGATAATTCTTGAAATCACGGATAAAATCGTGGAAATGCAAGCCAGATAAGCTTTTGTACCATTCTGTCTATTGTTGGAAATTCTGCCTGTTGCGGTCTATTTTGATGTATTGACCGCACAAATACCGCACAAAATAAAAGGGGGAGCGTTGAGCGCTCCCCCCATAGATATTAAGATTGGTTATCTTATAGGATTACTTTCTGTGTCTGATTATAGTCGTCTGTTTCTCCGGCTTCGAAATAAGCTGAACATAGAATTCATTCATACTCTCCCTGGATACACCATTAAAGATACTCCAAACTAATCGGCCAGTAACATCAAAACTAACTTCAGTAGGGCTATTTGCGCAAACCCTAAACATCTCTGTCGATGGATTAGGAAATATGTGGGATAATGATGTTATATTTGGAGCATTTGCAGGTTCACGAACTCAGGTCGCACCGTCAATAGTTATTTTAGGATAATCTCCTATCATAAATATTCTCTGATTCCTGATCTATTACATCATCTAATTACAGTCAGCACCTTTCTCTTTTAATAAGAGGAGCTGAGATCGCCTACGTGAGGCTTCCTTATCATTTGGGTTTAGCCTTAGCGCTTGGGAGAAATCAGCTATTGCTGCTTCATATTTCCCTATTTTGCTGTATGCAAAACCTCGATTATTGTAGGCTTCCTCAAAGTTTGGGTTGATTGCTATTACCCGAGAAAAATCAGTGATTGCCAGTTCATACTTTCCTATTTGGCTGTAAGCAAAACCTCGATTATTGTAGGCTTCTACGAAATTTGGTCGGATTCCTATAGCTTGGGTGAAATCTGAAATCGCCTGGTTATACCTACCTGATAAGCCATAAATAATTCCACGGTTAACATAAGCATCTGAATAGTCTGGCTTGATTTTAATAGCACGGGTGAAGTCGGAGATTGCTTTATTATGTTCTCCTATTTTTAAATAAACCACTCCTCGGTTGTAATACGCGGTCGCAAAATATGGGTCAATTTCTATTGCTCTTCCAAAATCATATACAGCAGTATCATAGAGACCTTTGGTGAAATAGACATTTCCTCTTCTTAAGTAACAATCAGCATAGCCTGGTCTTATTTTCAAAGCTTTTGAGAAATCAGCAATCGCGCTTTCATAATCGCCACATTCCTCATATGCCACTCCGCGATTTCGGTAAAATATTGGCTCTCTTGGATAATTTTGTATGAAATAGCTTTCCAGAGACACGCTATTTTCCCAGACATGACATCCTTTCCAGGTTACAAAAGATAATGTTCCAATGAGACCACATAATGCAACTAACACAATTGTCCTCACGCTTTTCCTATGTTTTAGTTTTCTATTATAGAAGTAGACAAAAGCATAGCCAACAGCATAGAAGAAACCAATCGAAGGAATATATGTAAACCGGTCAGCAGAATAGCCTAGGATTACTACCGACAAAATTGGGGAGAGTGTTATTATAAAGAAAAGGCAGCCAAAGAGTAGCTGCCTGGTATACCTCATTGAAAAAATCACAATGGATATTAAACTAGCGATTATTAGCAAAGCGATAATTACAAACACAGCAAAGGACAAGGGAAGGTTACTCGCTGTTTGCGGATTGAGGAGTGATAGATTAAAAGGTGCTACCATACGCATAAGATAATAGAACACAAGTCTGTGAATATTTATTAAAATTATATCAAAAACACTAAAGATATTTTCGTGCAATGTAGACTCATAGGTCAATCTGGCAACTAGGGTGATGCTTCCGAAAATCAATGCCATAAGAAAATAGGGAATTTTTTCAAAAAAGATTTTTCGATTGAACTGACGTCTAAGAAAATAGTCACAAAGAACAAGCACCAGAGGTAATGTTACTCCCATCCCTTTTGATAAAAGCGAACAAGCAAATGTTGCAAGTGATAAATAAAAATATTTCAAATGCTTTCTTTTTTGGTAATAAAGATAGAAAACAAGTGATGTTAGGAAAAATAAAGCACAGAGCAGATCTTTTCTGGCAGAAATCCAAGCAACTGATTCAATACGCAGTGGGTGCAGCCCAAAGAGCAATGTAGTTACTAAGGCAACTGATGTTCTTTTACTGAGCATCAGCACTAACCAAAATACAATAATACAGTTTAAGATGTGCAAAATAATATTTGTCAAATGATACATATGTGGATTTGCATCAAACATAGAATATTCTATTGAAAAAGACAAAAGGGTCAAAGGATGGTAATTACCAAGTATAAAGGTTGTGAAGATCTTCTGAATATTTTTTAAAGAGAATTCCTTGATAAGATTGTTTCCCGTTATGTAGACATTATCATCCCACAACGTAAAACCATTCTTAAGGGCAGAGGAAAAGGTCACCGCGGTGATGATCACTATCAAACATATTGAGAACAATATTTTTTTATTTTTCACACATTTACCTTGTAACAAGTATAAAAAATACGATTCTTAGAAAAGTTTTTGTCATTGGTCATATAAACTACACCGCAGAATCTTCTGCGCTAATAATACGGTTCATTACAGAGAACCTTTGGCTCTTGAAACTAATGTGACTAGTAAATCCACATTCAGCAGGGATAATTCCATTTTCACTTAATCCACTATACTTTTGTGCTAAATACATAAGAAAATAGGTTGCAACTGTGTTATTATAAGCCATGGTAATTTTATGTCAATAAAGAATATAGACTTAAAAGAAATATATTTATGGAATGGATGGGGTTTTTGAATTTCGAAACTATTGTTTTAACCACACGCTTTATTTGCTTGTTCGTCTCGATTTGCCGTTCAATTGCCATACCCGCCTTACTCACTACCGAAGGACGCATGTCCACATAAGTACCAATCTCTCGATTCGATAATCCAGTTAATCTTCTTGACAGATACACTAATAGATATTTCATATACAGGGTGATAAATGGGGTCACCTATGAAAAAATTGTCTCTGGTTGACTATATTCAGTAATCAGTTATTTGTCAATATTGACCTCCTGGTAAAAACCTATATAATTTCTTAGAACCATGAGT
>JBARXC010000214.1:0-108972 GCA_049647125.1 bacterium
ACGTTGGGCTATATGAGTCCTGAGGAGTTTGAGGTCTTATATAATCGGCGTGAGCTAATGATGGTAGCATGAAAAACTCTATTAATCATAACCATGATATTTGTCTTGACTTTAGGGGCGCAGTACAGTAAGAATACGCTCCTGTGCGATTAATATTGCTTCGTACAATGGAGGTGCTGATTGTAGTGTCGTAGCGGTTTGTTTTTTTGCATTACTCGTTGCTTCCCATAGGACGTCCCCAACAGATGTTGACATTAGCGAGTATCGAACAGTTAAAGAAGTTTTGCCCTTGACTCCAAACATAGCATTGCCATCTATTTGCTTAAGATCAAACACCTCACCCTGTAGTATGGCATCGACACCCAATGCATTACCAATTTGCTGCAGTGTTTTCGCATTGGGAATACCGGATGTTGCATAGTCGCGTAAAAAATCACTGTACTCAGCAGCGAGGTCTGCATCGTTGAGTTTATCTGTGGCTTCCGATGGTCCGAGAATTTCCACGGTTGGATTACGATCATGGAAAGCCTGTGTGATACTGCGATTCAATTCACGTGCTTCATCAGTTAGTAGTCTGATATTTCTAATTGGGAAAATGGCAACGGATTGTATTGATTCTGGATCTATCGAGGGATTGACAAAGGATTTTAGAGTTGCTGAGGAGCAACCGATTACCAACAGGATTAATACAGTTGATATATACAGCCTACAACTTCTATACATGATGACCTCCCTTTCTTTGCTAATTATATCTATTAAATACAGTGTGTCAACTTGAATTCACGCTTCATATCCTTTTTGTACACCCGGTACGGGGGATGTCCATTAGCCCCCTACCCCAGTTTTAATATAGTGATCCCTGACTTTTGGTATGTGTAGTAAAAGGCAAGCACTATTTCAACTTTGACATGAAATGCGCATATTTGTCGTATGGTTCAGGATGTAGACTCCACCAATTTTGTGGGATGACTATGTTCGCTCCAATTGAACGATTACATTTTTCGCAAGCGGTTACAAGATTATATACGCTGTGAGATCCATTTTTTTCTTGTGGTAAAACATGGTGTACTTCAAGTTTTTCTGTGAAATAACAGTAACAACATTGGGATTGATCTCTATGTATAATTTGTCGTTTTATCATGTCGTCAAATTTATTATTTTGGGTTGCAGCATAGAATTTATTCCAACGTTTTTCGAAGTAATATGGGTCAAGATTAGTATGATATTTGTTGTTCAACCTCAAGATTTCATTGTGGAATTCGCGCTGGTGATTAAGCATGTAATAGCTACCAATTAATTTTAGCTCTTCAATTTCAATAGCCTCAAGTAGAAATTTAGAAAAACAGATATTTGCATTGCTACGGATAGATATTAATTCCTGTAGTCTATTGATTAGGAACTCCAGATTAAACCTCCAATCCACTATCTCCTATTGCATTTATTAATTCCATTATATCTTCTGCAATTTTTTCCGCTCCTGGTCGTCCTGTTCTACCTTCAAGATGTGGACTGTCACGCCGCCAGAAATCAGATTTCCTACGTCTTAATTGAATCAATTTTTTCTTAAAATCTTCTTCACGCAGTTTCCCCGAAGCATGGAACAATAAACTCATCAAGCGACCACCCACTATCCCAAAAGCAATTAATCCTGTGCCACTCATGAGTCTATATTTTTTTGTATCTTTCCATTCTTTAGGCCAGATACTCTTAATAGCATTAAAGTAGTTTATAATCGCTAATAAGAGTTTATCTCTGTCTGTTATCACCTCGTGATCGGGAAATTTTTGTAGCAATTTATTGATAGCATATAATAAACTCTTCTGTTTTATCAGGTATACTTGTCCTCTTTTTTTTCTGCCCCCCTTATGTACCAACGTGTAAAAAGGACTCTTCGTATCTTGGCTTAGACGATTTGTCAACCATAATCCTTTGTTATCGGTCCATAGTTCATCTGGGGTTAGAGTTTGTGTTTGTATTCTATATAAATGTGAGGTGTTTAGATGTTTTTGTTCAAAATTGACATCTCTAAATATTCTTAACTCATCAGCTTTTGAAATGTCCCACATAATGCAGAATGGTGATTGAATGTCACTAAGTCGGGGGAATTGCTTGTCATTTATTTCGCCGCCAGCGTAGTATAATCTATGATTTCCATCAACACGTGATATTGCAATTTCTTTCGAATTCTTATATTCATCGATTTTACCCCAAACGAGTTGGATCTTAACCATATCAATTCCACTACTTTTTGGACCTTTACTCTTACCTTTTGACTGAATCTTCACAGCATCTTTTTTACGAATATTTAATATGATTTCTGGCCATAGCGCCTTACTATTACGGCTGTTTTTTGCATATTCATAGACATCCTTGGCATGTCTTTTATTAAGCTCACGTTGTGTCCCTGCTGGGTTATCTACTTGATCATATTCATCAGCCATTGATATTCTTGACAATACTGATAGAGGTGCATATCCACGATAGCTTATAATACCAAAACATTTACTTGCGATTGCATAAAGAGAAGTTATATTGCCCTTCTTATGAATTTTGTGCTTTTTCATAATCAACTCTCCCTTGGTTAGACGACAGTCACCCTTGATTTCAATACGCTTTTAAGTTTAGCGGAGTTATCTAATCTTTCTTACTCTCCCTCACTTTTTCCAACTAAAACGGACACCGCCACCAGCACCGAAACCGATGGCAGTATCGGTATCATACCCGCTTGCACCAATTATACTGAACCCGAAATTACCACTAACGTAAGGACTGACATGGAAGTTATTGAGAAATTCCATACCGATACCCAGCCCAACCCCAAAGTAAGTGAGGTTATCACCAGAGGCGGCCATGTGGTCTAAATATACGTATTGTTTGAAATACGGTGATACAACGCCTGTGGGGATCATTTCAATTAAACCCATTCTACCGCTAACCCCCATTGATGTACCACCGCCACCCAGCGAAACGCCGAATACGGAAGCACGTAATCCTATATATCGAGAAAATGGTGCGGTTGTACCAATGCCTATATCAACAAAATGGTTGCCCGAATACCCAGATGGTTTTGTATATGACCAACCAGCACCCATTGAAAATGAAGGTTTAACACCATCAGCAAAAGATATGCAAAAAAGAATCAGAAAACAAAAAATAAGTCTACGCATTTATTCCCCCTTATGTGAAATTATAGAAGTTTTAAGTCGTTTGTCAAGGGGGTGGGGGTAGGTCGCCTTGCTGTAAGTACACAACGCAATACCTCACTCTCAATGTACGACATATTTTTTGACTTTTGTTGAGGTGGTGATACAGTTGAAACATCCCCTAGAATGCCTTTCTTTGTCTAAAAACCCCCACGTAGGTCAACGATTAATCCGCTAACTCGCTTTATTCGACCTAAACCCTTGGTAAAAATCATTTCTTATTCTAAAGGGGTATACCGGGCACCCGGTACGGGGGATGTCAAGACACCCCCTACCTCATCACAAAGTAGGTACCATCTCTTCTGATGTGCACAGTAAAATATCGGGGAGTCAATACTTGACAATTATCACCAATCAGTTACAATCTTCCGTTGATAGAAAAAGGTTACAAAGAATGAGAACAAGGGAGATAATCAATGAAAGAAAGATTATACGATGTTATAAAATGGGGATTGGTAATTCTGATAGCTGGATTTATCTTTTATATTATATATCCTAAATATTATTTTATCGGATCCACGATAAGAGGGAATAAGATTACAGGCAAAGTAGAAAAATATGTAGAAAAGAGCGGTGAATGGAAAGATCTTAACTATAGAAAAATCAGCGAAGCCGAAAAGTTATTTGGAAAACGAAGGTGACGATCCATAGAAGTAGAATAACAAAAAAAAATCATCTAACATTCGTGAAAGGTATAAAACCATTAAGATAGTGTGATTCGTGCCTTAGAATGCCTCTGTGTAGCACCACTCGAAAAAACCGGAAATCGCACTCGCAAAGCGTTGATAGGCAACGCCTGCAGAGGCCCAAAAACACGAAATCGGGTTACTTAGTCATCTCAAACAAGTAAGCATATATCATTCAGAAATGCCTTAGAATAGCTCTCAGCACTCCAGGACATAGTTCTGATATATGTTATAAGTGTCTATAAGTATCCTATAAGTGTATATAATGGGGGTATTTTGGGACATATCCTATTTGTAATGATTATAAATAGCTCGAAAAATAGACACTTTTTTAGAAAGTGCAACGGTTGCACTTAATTCTTCTGTTGAGGTTCCAAAATGTAAAAAGTCATTGAAATATCAAGACTTTCCTCGAATTCACGTACACAAAAACACACAAAACAGGGGGAAAAGCGGTACAGTAGGCACCTTGCCCGACTCTCTGCGTACCGAAATATTGGGGGGTGATTTATGGAAACTCTGATCGGCAAAGCATTGTGTAATAATACTCTAGGGGATCGGCTCAGCAAACCATTGATATACACCAAATATTGGGGGGTTGACAAATCAGTATTTTTTATTATAATGTTACTATGTACGTATCATTTATTAAAAAAAGATACCATATCAGTTTCAAAATAACGTATCACCGCATTTACCTAACAGGAGGTATTTATGATAAATGTTGGTAAAGATAAAACCAGTCTTCAAATTTATCTAGAGAAAATCCAAAAGCCATATAATAAGATACAACCAAAACTCGTCAAGCGATTCTTACCTGTTTCGGATCTCAAAAAAATCCTTGGTATAACTAAACGACAATTATCGAATTGGGAATCAGTCGGTATTAAAACTCCTCAAAAGAAAACCGCCAAACGTTCTTGGAGAAGATTTTCCGTCATAGACATTTTCGGATTTATGGTAGTATTGCTTTTACGAAAGATGGGGTTGCCGTTGGCAACATGTGGTCGTGTATATCAAAACATACATCTTAATATGGAAGACAATTCATGTTTTGTCTATCACATGGCAATAGCTGAGGATGTTTACCTCGTAATAGATGTTATCAAAGAGCGTTTTTATCCCTTCATTCGTAGTCTGTATAAAACTGATCATATGCTCATACACAAGCTTAATCCGCAAGTAATTATTAATCTACGGCCATTATTTTTTGGGGCACTTCAAAAAGTCAAGATGAGAGATTTTAGTATGACTTTTGAGCAAGACACGAAAATTGCTTTTAATATTGAGGATGAAATAATTCGATTCAATTTGACCCCTGAGGAAAAAAAGTGCGTCGAAAAGCATGAGCAACTATGGATATCTGTTGATAAAAATGATAAACTCTACAAGCAGGAAATGCGAAGAAAAGAATCTCAACCTACAAAAAAGCAACAATGAATAAATGTAAAGATATCAGTAGACGGAAAGACAATGGATATATTAACCCATATAGGAAATTCTTTAATGCCTATATTCCAAACTGGTTACTACGAAGACCTATTAGTGAAGTGAGTCATGGTGCTAAAATTGTTTATGGTCGATTATGCCAGCATGCCGGAAAAAATGGCGATTGTTTTCCAAAACAAAAAACACTTGCCAAGGAATGTGGTATGTCTGCCAGGACAGCTCAGAAATACATTAAGGAACTGAAGGATCTCGAATTAATAGAAATTTGGAGATATGGTAAAAAACGTGCTAATCGGTATAAATTCTTGAAGCACAAATGGATGAAGTTCGATAATCTTCAGACCACAAAAGTCGGCAAAATACTGCCTCATGACGAATATTTAGAGCACCTCAGGAATGGTACGTTGGAAGATATCAAAGCTAAACGGAGTAGTGTTACGCAGGATGTTGCTGAGGAAGATATGTCAATTATTGCATCAAAGAGGTGACAGATGTTGCGCATCCATATTAAGAGAATCACTTAAGAGAATCATGATAAGAGAATATAATGTTATAACCATGTCGTTCCAAAACGAAGTTTTGGAACGACGAGGGTATATAGTAAATATAATATGCAATTACTGGACATTACCCAGCTATCTAAGATGCTGAATGTAAAACCGAAAACCATCTACGACTGGGTGCACAAGGAACAGATACCATATGTTAAGTTGAATCACCTCTTGAGATTCAATATCGATGCAATTCAGAAATGGATAAATAAGGACAAGAGGAGAAGACATTAATTTTTTAAGTGTATTGACTTTACTTGATGTTTTTTTATAATGATGAAAGTAATAAAAATTACCAGGAGGAATAGATGAGGATATACAAACACAAGAATGGTGTTTGGTACTTGGACTATTCTCTCAATGGTAAAAGAGTGCGAAAAAGCATTGGGCGATCAAAGAAACTGGCACTTGAAGCACTAAAGGCAAAAGAGACTGATATCATAAGAGGTAAGCATCTGGGTGTTAAACAGTGTAAAGAAATATTATTCGATGATCTGTGCCAGGAGTACCTCAACTTCTCAAAAGCCAACAAATCAAAGAGCTCCTATAGGCGAGATACGGTTAGTGTGAAAAATCTCATGGGTTCATTCAAAGGATTACCGGTATTGGAGGTAACTGCACAGGATATGGAGCGGTACAAGAATATGAGAAAGGAAATGGTTTCACCAGCTACTATTAATCGTGAGCTTTCATGTGTAAAACACATGTTCACCAAGGCAGTGCATTGGGGCTATCTGAATGACAATACTCTACGGACTGTTACTAAATTCAGGGAACCACCAGGAAGGAAGCGGTACCTTCGTGATGAGGAAATTGAACGTCTGCTGTATTGCTGTGCAGATCATCTGCGACCTATTGTTATAACTGCTCTGAATACAGGGATGCGAAAGGGTGAAATACTCGGTTTGAAATGGTCAGATGTGGATATGATTAACAAGGCAATCACCGTGAAATTTTCTAAGAACCATGAGTCCAGAAGTATACCGATTAATGATGAACTGTATGCTACACTGATAAAGCTACCGAATAACTCAAACGGAAGTGATTTTGTCTTTTTAGGCAAGCACGGGGTACCGATACGTAGTATTCAGAATGCCTGGGAAAGAGCACTAAAGAACGCAAAGATAAATGATTTTCGATTTCATGACCTGAGACATACATTTGCTTCTAAATTAGCCATACAAGGCGTAAGCATGCGGATTATCCAGGAATTATTAGGGCAAAAGACTATTCTTATGACAATGCGCTATAGCCATCTATCGAATAAAACTTTACGGAATGCAGTTGACAAATTAGCCTCTTCAAGCTATAATGACACCGAATTTGGCACAAAAATGGCAAAGGCGAACATTGAAAAAAGATGAGTGTCTGCAAAGCGTTGTCTAACTTGACGCCGGGGTGATGGAATTGGTAGACATAGCGGACTTAAAATCCGCTTCTCAGCAATGGGAGTGCCGGTTCGAGTCCGGCCCTCGGCATTACAACAGATGTTAGATACTGGATACTAGAGACTAGAATTTGGCTGCTATTAGCGCTTCTTCTTCTCAAGATTCATCTTGAGCGATTGAAGCATTTTTTGAATTTCATTACAAGTCCCTATCCACGGAATTATTGTATCAGTTTTTAATAATCGACAATCTCGTATTTTATAAATCCAGTTTTCTGTTTCCGCTGCACTCTTCTGTGCAATTTCCAAATAATTGACATACTTTCTGGTACTACGAGAATTGAATCCTTCTGCTATATTAGCGCTAATACTACCACAGCTTCTGAATATCTGTTCGATAACTGTTTTAGCACCAACTTTTCGTGGGTAATTATCGAATTTTATATACATAGCAATAAATAGGCTATGAGCTTTTTCCCAGACTATTAAGTCTGTGAAATGTTTCACTTTGTTACATGTTTGTAGCATTTTACCTCCTCTTTATATTTGTTTGGATGTTATTTTATGTAAGTTTTTACTAGAATCTAATATCTAGAATCAAGTATCTATTATTTTTAACAAACCTTTCTTTTTGTATTTTTTTATCCTATTGAGCAGAGTTTTGTAAGAGACTTTGAGTCGGCGGGCGGTCTCTGATTTGTTGCCACCTGTCTGCTCAAGGGTCTTTTTCATAAGAACTGCTTCAGCTTTTTCCTGACCACGATTGCCAGCTTCTTTTAGACTCCTGGCACGTTCAACTAACACATCTGTGCTCGTGGTATCTGGCAAAAGTACGTGCTGTGGTCGTATAGTGTCTTTTGCAATAATCACGGCTCTTTCAATCGTGTTTTCCAGTTCTCGGATATTGCCAGGCCAGTCATAATCTTGTAGCTTCTGGTATGCATTGGCAGAAATTGTTTTCGTAGAATGCAATCTCCGGCTGAGGATGTGGTTAACTAACAGCGGTATGTCCTCTCTTCTTTCGCGTAAGTTGGGTATTCTGATCGGGAAAACGCTCAATCGATAATAGAGGTCTTCGCGAAACCTCTTTTTCTTAACGAGTTCCAGAAGGTCTTGGTTGCTGGCAGCTATTATTCTCACATCGACTTCTATTGAATAAGTACCGCCCAGTCTTTCAAAGGTTTTCTCCTGGAGAACACGGAGGATTTTTGCCTGCAAGTTAAGGTCAAGATCGCCAATTTCATCGAGGAATACGGTCCCTTTATTGGCAAGCTCGAATTTACCCAATTTACGTGCTACCGCACCGGTAAACGCCCCCTTTTCAGAACCAAACAACTCATTTTCCAGGAGTTCACAAGGGATAGCAGCGCAGTTGAGCGGCACAAAAGGATCTTCTTTTCTCGAAGAAAGCATGTGGCAAGCACGGGCAAACAATTCTTTGCCAGTACCGGATTCGCCTAAGAGAAGCACTGTTGTATCAGTAGGTGCCGCTTTTTTGAGCAGCTCGGTTGTTTTTCTTATGGCCGAGCTTTTACCGATTATCGTAGGCAAACCGTGAATTTTTTCAGCTTCATCCTTAAGAATGATATTCTCGTAAAGACGTCGCCGTTCTTCGATAATACGGGTTAGAAGATTGATGAATTGTTCAATGTCAAAAGGTTTTGTTAAAAAATCACAAGCGCCGAGCTTGATGGCTTCAACTGCACGCTCGATCGTACCGAATGCAGTCATTATTATAAACTTTGTGTCGGTGTCAAATTTCTTGAGCTTACGCAGCAGATCCACGCCGTCTATATCTGGCAATCTGAGGTCGATGAGGGCAATGCCGAACTGTTCTTTTTTGAAAACCTGCAGAGCTTCGCGTCCTTTTCTTACCAGGGTTGCTGATATGCCGGCATCTTCCAGGCTACTGCGCAGCATTTCGCCGAAGCTTGCTTTGTCTTCAATGATCAGGACGTCAGACATGGATTATTTTACCCATCACCCCCGTATCAAGTACGGGGCAGGCTTTTTCCCTCTTCCCCAAGGGGAGAGGAAAGATAGATTGCCGCGTCGCTACCCTCCTCGCAATGACAAAAGAAATCATGAGCTATTCTGGTTTATCTATAGTGTATTTCTGGACCATCTTCTTAAGTTGGTTTGATACGGTAACGAGTTCCTGGCTCGTCGCGGTAAATTCCTGGGCAGCAGCTGATTGCTCCTGAATTGAAGCAAGTATCTGCTCAGCAGCTGCAGAATTATCCTTTGATATGCTGTGCGAATTTTCTACCTGTTCTATTATGTTAATTATCTCTCCCTCTTCTTTTGAAATCATCTCGTTAATAGTCTTGATCGCTGAGTTAAGCTCAATCACCTTGTCTGAAATAGCCTTCATAGCATCGGTGGTTGATCTTACTACGATACTCCCATCGCTGATTGCTCTGTTGACTTCTTCAGTGCTTGCCGTAACGGTCTTTACGGATTCCATCATTTCTTTAATAATTCTGCCGATCTCTGATGCTGATTCCTGCGAACTGTCGGCAAGTTTCTTTATTTCATCAGCAACAATTGAAAACCCGCGACCGTATTCACCAGCTCGTGCCGCTTCAATGGAAGCATTAAGTGATAGTATATTAATCTTTCCAGCTATAGCGTCTATTGTATTAACTATCTTATTGATGGCTAATGAAATATCCTGAACCTTGGTCATAAGAGATGTCAGATAATCGTATCTTTTGCCGATCAACTCAATATTATTAATCACGACCTCGCTCTGACTGATTGCATTGGAAGCGCTGTCTGACACACCGATCGAAAATTCTTCAATTTTTTTAACATTGCTCACAACTCCGAAACTCACCTCGCTGAGATTCTTTCCAGTGGCGATCGTCTTGTCGAGTTCGTTGTGCTGCTCACTAATACCCTCAGTCATCTTCTGGGCAGTATTGACTATCTCTGAGGAAGCACCTGCCATCTCATCAGCTGTCGAGGCAATCTGTTCGCCCATGTCGATCAGGCTATTGACTATGCGTTTAACAAACCTGATGAGCTCTGCCTCAGACTCAACAATTCGATTGAAACTCTTAGCAAGATACGAAAGCTCATCTTTCTCTTTATCCGTAACTCGGATGGTAAAGTCGCCTTCTGCAACGTTGGCGGAAGCAATACGCATCGCCTTTATCCTCTGCAATGTCTTATCAAAATCAGCGACCAAAAGCAAACCAATAAAGGTCAGAAAAACCAATTTCAAAATTTCCAAATTTATATCTAACCACGGATACTGTGCGCTTGTTGCGAGAATCATCACGAGATAAGACAAGTCGACGAGGACAACGGCGAAAAGTCCGTTCTTCCTACCTAAAAACACGGCGGGATGGATTATTATATAGAAGTAAATGAGAAAAAAGGGAACTCTGATAGACGGTTCAATATGACCGAGCGCAAAACTGAGGAGCAGCGTGGTAACAGCAGTTATTGAATAAGGCATGACAGGAAAGTATATGTTTCTTCTGCACAACATGTAGATTACAAAACCAAAAACAAAAACCACCAGCGCAATAATTGGTATGATAATAGGAACGACCAGGAATTTTAATAAACATCCTAAGATAAAGATTATTTCAAGCAAAAGGCAAAACGCCATTGTCGAAACAGCACCTTTTAAAGAGAAATCCTTACCTTTTGAAATGTATTCTTGTTTTATGATATCCATCAAGACCTCCCGATGATTTCTTTCGTCTTCTTCATAGCACAAAATTCTCCGCACATTGTACAGGTGAACTTGGATTTAGAACGAGACCGCCTGTAGATCTTGCCTGCCTTATCTTTATCGGCAAGCAAACTGAGCATCTTTTGCCAATCAAGCGAGTACCTTGCTTTTGACAATGCAAGGTCGACATCTCTTGCTCCACCCACGCCTTTACCGATATCTCCGGCGTGCGCCGCTAATTTTGAAGCTATCACACCTTCCCTTACTTCCTCAACATTAGGCAACCCAAGATGTTCTGAAGGTGTAACATAGCACAGATAATCCGCGCCAAAATACGCCGCCATAGCGCCGCCAATGGCAGCGACAATGTGATCATAGCCAGCACCGATGTCCGTCACTAAAGGACCCAATACGTAGAATGGTGCACCATCACAGATATTTTTCTCCAATTGAATGTTCGCTTCGATTTCGTGGATAGGTATGTGGCCTGGCCCCTCAACCATAACTGAAACCCCTCGTTCTCTTGCCCATCGCACCAGTTCACCAATCACGATGAGTTCTCTTATCTGATATCTGTCAGTAGAATCGGCGATTGCTCCGGGTCTGAGACCGTCGCCAAGGCTCAGTGTTGCATTGTACTTTTTGGCTAACCCAAGAAGCCGGTCATAGTACTCGTAAAGCGGGTTTTCTTTTTTGTTATAAGCCATCCACTCGACCATCATGGACCCACCGCGACTGACCACGCCGCAGATCCTCTTTTTCTTCCGTAAACCTTCAATACTCTGATTTGTCACGCCGCAGTGCACCGTAATAAAATCGACGCCATCATCCAGATGCTTTTCAATAACTTCGAAGATTTCATTAACTGATGCGTCCAGGAACGCTTTTTTTCTCTTGCGTGCTTCAATAGCGACCTGGTATATGGGAACAGTGCCGATCGGTACTTTAGACGCCCTAATGATTGAACGTCTGATAC
The DNA here is from genome assembly GCA_049647125.1 of bacterium. Taxonomy (GTDB): domain Bacteria; phylum Hydrothermota; class Tepidihabitantia; order SM23-42; family SM23-42; genus JAUVZL01. The sequence goes on from JBARXC010000214.1 coordinate 11,941, forward strand.
GGTTGATATCCCCGCCTGTGGAAAGGTCCATGACCGTATCAGCACCCGCCTTTATTGAAACTGTCAGTTTACGAAGTTCTCGCCTCAAATCAACAAGATCAGGAGATGTACCGATATTTGCGTTGACTTTGGTACTCAATCCTTTACCTATTGCGAGTGGTGTAATACGGTGCTTGCGATTCTTTACAAGAACTATGTTGCCTTGTTTAATCCCACGTTTCAAAAACTGTATTGAAACGCCCTCTCTTTTGGCAACTGTTTGGAGCAAAGATGGCATTATATCTTCTCCACCAATACACCAACTGATGTTTTGGGTACAGCAACAGAAACGAATTTTAGGATAAAAGACATGGCCCTTTCTTCATTGGGCGCCTCAAATGTTAGTAGAAAATCAGGTTTGCCAAACAAAGTCAGAAACTCTCTTATTTTAATACCTTTTGGTATATCGAGAGTTTTAATTATTTTACGCAACTCATCGTCCTTACCAGGGATTACATCAAGCATGGAAACGAAGATCATAAACCTCCTTATACAATATTATAATCTAAAATAAATACTTGTCAATGAGCTGCTGCAAACGCAGCTCGATTACAGTGATTAACAGAAAGATTACGGAGATAAAAAACAAGCGATACTAAGAATTAAGAAATAGGCAATCGAGTCACTATGTCATTTAAATAAGTGTGGGAGTATCAGAATAACGGTGTATCGGAGAAACGGGAAAAGCGTAAGGCGTAGTGAGCAAAGCCTAGGGCGAAAAACAACGATATTAACGATCAAAACGGTCTAAACGATCATAATACTATTGATTTATCCAGGCTCCAGCGAAGCGTGTCTTCAACGAAGTATGTCTACAGCGTTAGCGTATCTCCAGCCTGTTGTAAATCTCGAGCATGGCGAGAGGCCCTGTTAAACGTAGTTGTACGGGGCGAAGTGTGTTACTCTGTTACTTTGTATACTTCGTCGTGTTCGTGTACTGGATTATCTACTTTTAACCCGACTTCATCGCCTTTTTTGGCTTTTTCGATCTTCTCGTGCTCGACCTGAATGGAATCGATTGTCTGGCTAAAATCAGTATATTTGCTTTTTATGTGGATTGTATCGCCGACCTTTACTTCATCGTCATCAACCTTGAGAACGGCAACACTAATCTTCCCAAAATAATGGGTTATCGTACCGATTAGTTTCTCCATCATACCTCCTTTTCCCTTCATTTTCCAAACATCTAAACCCAAACCTGTCTTCCATCCTTTTCTATACCTTAATCCCTCTTTCCAAGAACATATGTCTTTTTATCTTTTGAGTGGTTGTCTTTGGGAACTCTTCTTGTCTGACTTCAAACTGGGTAATCTTTTTATAAGCAGGCAACTCTGCATTGACCTTGCGTACAACATCCTTGAATATCGCCTCGACATCTTCCTTCTTGAGTGTTGTTTCGCTTGAAATACTGTATTCTTCGAGCAATTCGTAATCAGGGAATATCAACGCACATATCGACTCTTTCTTGGTCTTTGCATCAATCCTCGGTACCACGAGCACCTCTTTCACCCATTGGCTCTTTATTAGTTTCTCTTCCAACTCCTCAGGATAGATATTCTTGCCGCTTTGAGTAACAATAAGGCTTTTCTTCCTTCCGCTAATATAGAGATAAGCATCCTCATCAAGATAACCTAAATCACCGGTGTATAACCACCCGTCCTTAATGACCTCATCAGTTGCTGCCTGGTTTTTGTAGTATCCAAGCATTATATTAGGTCCGCGTACGATTATCTCACCAATGCCATCTTTGTCAGGCTTATGGATCTTCACCTCGATGCCAGGAAGTATAATACCGACTGAGGCTATTATGGGTTTTTCCAAAGGGCTTACCGAAATAACCGGCGCGGCTTCGGTCAAACCATAACCTTGGATAATCGGGATTGCAAAGAGCTTTAGGCCCCGCGCTACCTTCTCAGTAAGTGCCGCGCCTCCCGCACAGGCAAGACGCAGATTTCCCAAGCCCATTTCATGCCTGATTTTGGCAAAGAGCGGTTTGCGCAAAAATTTAAAGACTGAACCGATACTGCTAATGGCATTGAACATTATCTTTTTAGGAATCGAAGCCGCACCAACCTTTCTGTAAACCGCGGCAAGAAATTTCTCGAAAAGCAGTGGTACTGCAATGAGGCACGATACATTCGCTTCTTTCATGGTTGCCACAAGGTCTTTCGGCTTCAGACTCGCCGGGTAGTAAATAGCAGCTCCCTTGAAAAGTGGTAGTATGAAACCAGCCGTGCTTTCAAAAGTGTGGTGCATAGGGATGATCGACACAAGGGTATCCTTTTCGTAAACCTCGATTACCTTGTCAACGCATTCAAGGTTACTTATGATATTATTGTGACTCAACATGACTGCTTTTGAAGTACCGGTTGTCCCTGATGTGAAGATGAGTACGGCCAGCGAGTCAGGGTCAATCTCGCCAACCGGCACACCTTTTGCTACTTCCATATCTTTTATCGTATCCATTAGAATAACGTGTTTGAAATCACTGAGCTCTGCTTTGACATCTTCGATCTTGTCTATATATTTTTCAGAAGCAATAACCCCCTTTGCTTCGCTATTACGCAGAATATGAAGAATTTCTGCTTGGGAAAGCATACGATCAACCGGCACAACGACCAAACCTGCCCTGACAATTGCCAGATAAGCGATTGCCCATTCTGGCCGATTCTCACCAAAAACTGCAAATTTATCACCCTTTTTTAAATCCAGTTTCAACAAGTGGTTCTTGAGATAAACGACTCTCTTTTTGAGCTGAGCATAGGTGTACTCGGTGTCACCTTTTTTCAAAGCCAGTCGGTCAGGGAATTTTCTCACAGCTGGTTCGAAAACCTCACCTAATGTCCTCATTTTTTTATTCATTTCTGCACTTCAATTGGATGATATTTTCCTTTCCTTTTTTTGTCAAAATACAAACAAGCTCATCAGCTGAATGCTTGTTCCTCAATATGAAAAACTCAATCAACATGGGAAGGTTGACGCCACTTATGATATGAAGATCCTTTGTGTATTCCAATAGACTGTAGCAACTGATCGTACAACTGCCGCCTGGTAGATCAAGAAATATAATCGTGCTTTTATAATCGCCCTTGCTTATTACTTCGTTGATTTTCTCCGTCATACCAGCACAAGAAAATCCCTTATTAGAAATAACCTCAACCTCAGGTTGCCCGCCAACTATCTGCTCAGCGGTCTTGAGTATCGCCTTGGCGAATTCGCCGTGGCCGATAATAATACCTCTAATCATATCTGGTGCCCTTACAATTTTTTGATGTTCGAACAAAAATAAAACACGAACTATTTGAAACGGTACTGGCTATTCTATCTCCTCGTCGTAGCGTGAAGTTGGTGCTTCCATTTGTGCAAGGATTCTTTTCAACTCATCGTTGTATTCTTTAGCCGGATGAACACCTCTGAGTTTTAGCAGATAATTCATTGCAACGACTTCGGCAATTACCGAAATGTTCTTCCCGGGCGTGAGGGGAATTACGATGCGCGGTATCTCAATACCCAATATCTTCTTGTTCTTCCCTTGGATGCCGACGCGTTCAAAATCACCTTTCGCCTCATCCCAAAGCACGAGTTCCATGACAATTTCTATACGCTTGTGCGACCTTACCGACTTCACGCCAAAGATCCTGTAGATGTCGACTAGTCCCACACCTCTTACTTCGATGTGGTGTTTGAGCTGAGCGCTCTTTTCGGCACCAGACCCAACAAGAATATCACCTCTCTGTACGATTTTGACAAGATCATCCGCAACAAAACGATGTCCACGCTCAACCAAATCCAGAGCGCACTCACTCTTACCAGTCCCTGGTTTACCCACAAACATAACACCGACGCCGTAGATATCGACGAGGGTACCCTGAATGAATTTTGTTGGTGCCAGCTTGTACTCTAAATAGGTTGAAAGTTTATGAATAAAAGGGGTCGTCGACATAGGCGTTCGTAATATTGGAATTTTTCTGCGTATCGCTTCTTCTATGAATTTCTCGTCCATGTTCAATTTTTTTGCGACGATGACGCATGGGGTTCCCAATTTCATAATCTCTGCGACGCGTTGTTTCCGGAGCTGCTTGGTTAGGGTCTTGAGATAAGATACCTCGGTTTTGCCGATAATAATAATGCGCTCACTTAAAAAATATCCTGTGTATCCGGCGAGTGCGAGACCGGGTCGAAAAATATCGTATGTCGAAATCTTCTTATCCCTTAGATATTTCTCGCCAACAACAATCTCAAGGGAGAACTCCTCTTTTTTATCTTCGAACAATGTTTTAACAGTTACGAAACTCATTTTCGTTTTGTTTTTTGCGCAATGCGCTTTCTTTCCCTGAATTTCTCCTCGTACTTTATTAGCTGTCGCTCAATTTTCTTGAATACTTCATTTATGCCGAGATATATATCATGGTTCTTGGCTTTGCTTGTAATCACCGAGTGTTTCACTGACACATTCAACTCAACGATGCTACGGGCTTTGTCTTTTTCTAATATCAGATCACCGTCTATTATGTGATGAGAAAATCGTTCCAGCTTCTCCACCTTCTTTTTAGCATACTCCTCTAAAACATCGTTAAGGTGAAAATTCCTTGCTGCGATTTTTAACTCCATAAAACCTCCTTAAAGAGCAGAAGGCTCGAGAAGGCAAAGAGGGCTACAGATCTAATGACAAAATCCAAAATTTAACATTAGACATTGAGGCTTCAATTGATCTTTGATATTTGAAATTCTGTATTTATTGCCCTTTTTTAGCCTTCTCATGCCTTCTGCTACATCTCATGCCCTGTTCCGCTTCATATTTTTCGACAATCCTGAGATCTCAGTGCCTTTTGCCATTTCGTAGATAGAACACTCGGCTTTTCCAAACACATAGTGTCTTTTATTATATTCATTATTTATTCCCTGTCAATGAATGCAAATTATTCTTCAAGTTTCCTTCGAAAAGAAAAGAAGAAACAGCAATCCCTGAAGCTCCTGCTCTGCGAACGCTCTTGTAATTATCCGCCGTGATCCCACCGATACCAACGACTGGAATGGTAGCCGCCTTGCATATGGCCCTCAACCTTTGAAGCCCGCAGGTTTTTGCATCGGGTTTTGTCTTGGTTGCGAATATCGAACCTACTCCAATATAGTCAGCACCATCTTTTTCAGCCTTCCTTGCTTCGGCAAGGTTGTGAGCTGATGCACCAATAATACTGCCATCCCCTAATGCGCGCCTTGCCACATCTATAGGCATATCTTCCTGGCCTAAATGCACACCATCTGCCCCACATGCCAGGGCGATATCCAAACGGTTGTTTATGATAAACTTTATGTCACACGACTTCAGATTATCCACGACCACACGAGCATAATCGTAGAATATCCTATCACTCAACGACTTGATGCGGAGTTGGATCATTGTTGCACGATTCTTAAGAACCCCGATAAGCTGTTTTAACCGGTGTCTTTTCACATATTTTTCGTCGAGCACTACACAAAGACTCGGATCAAAAATCTTCGCAAAGTAGTTAATAAACAGCTTTTCAATATCATAAAGTTGGAACCTTATCTTTTTTACCTTATTGCTCACCTTTGGATAAACACACTTCATGGTTTCTTCGAGGATTCTGGCAGACTCCTTGGCGCGCGTGAAATTCGCGATTACCAAATCTACCATATTTTTCTTGGCAGCAGCGTCAAACCTTGATTTCCTTCCAAGGTCTTTTTGACTATCACGAAAGCGAATAATCCCAGCTATTGGCAGGGTTTTTTTCACCACTAAAAACTCCTGTCTAAGATGTCTTAGCCGATCAAGCAATCCCCGGTCAATAATAATGAATCTGACAATATCTTCAATAAACTTAAGGGATTCATTTAGACGGTTTAGGTTTACATCCGCGAGGCGCTCCCACTGCACGTTTAATTATAACAAACTCCGCACTCATGTCAATGGGGAATAAATACAGTCATTGGGTCACTCTCTTATGTGGTGTGTTCGATGCGTTTCACGCCACCTTCAATATTAGAACTATGATATATAGTCTATTGCATTTCATATCCTACACATTTCCATGTCTTCTTTTTGATAAATATATAATATCATTATAGCACTTATAACCCATCCTCTGGAATGCTGCCAATGATGATTTGTTCCAGTCCTCAATCAAGCAAGCAACAATCTCAATACCTCTTTCGTATAACTTTTTTTCAACCTCATGGACAAGACGTGCAGCAAGTCCTTTTCGACGATATTTTGGCGCAACCGCGAGTCGGTTGATCCAACCTTTACGCCCGTCATGTGTTCCAAAAATGGAGCCGATTAATTTCCCATTAATTTCTGCCACGAGAAAGATCGACGTAGTACCTGCCAGTTCCCGGTCGATATTTTCTTTTTTATCGCGACCATCCGGTTTGTAAGGTAATTCAGCATCATCCCATAGCCTGACAAGATTGTCATAATCATCGATGCACAAATCGCGCAGCTTGATCTCATGGCTTTCGTTATCACTTATACTGCTTTCATCTCGCTGGTTCGGCATGTACAGTAACCTCCACCCCCTTAATATTGTCCTTAATGCACTGTTCTACTTCTGTTGCCTTTGCGTGTGCGGCATCGAGGTGCATATCAGCACGAAGCCTGACGTGAACTGTCACTTCGATCGTCCCACCATAATCATGTACGTGGATATGGTGGACGTCAGTAACACCACCGCAAGCAAGAGCGAGGTTTTTTATGCGTTCGGTAAATTCCAGTGAAGGAGCTTCGCCCACAAGAATACTCCCAGATTCAAAAATAATTGAAATGCCTGTATAAGCAATAAAAAGAGCAATTATGATCGCCACGATCCCATCAACATAATATAAACCAAAACGATACAGGATAAAACCGACTATAACAAGAACCGTAGAAATGGCATCAGTACTATGGTGCCAGGCATCCGCTTTCAATGCCAACGAGCCGATAAGTTTACCAAGATCGAAAGTAATAATGGATAGTACTATTTTGGCGATTATCGTCACCAGCAGCATAACAACAATTATCCACCGTGACTCAACAGACACGGGGTTTTGAAGCCTATTAATACCGTTGATGAAAAATTCAATACCAACAACTATCAGCATACAAGCGATCACAATTGAAACGATCCGCTCCACTCTACCATGGCCAAACGGATGTTCTCTGTCAGGCGGCTTCGCTGATATTCCAAAACCGATAACAACGATCAATGACGTTGCGACATCGGATAGTGAATGTATCGCATCGGCAACAAGTGCTATACTATTGACTGCTACACCGAAGAAAAATTTAATACCAAAAATAAGCAGATTGATCAGAATACTCACTCCACCGGCAAAATACCCGTAATTTTTTTTCTTATCACCTGTATCAAGGTGAAACAAAGAAATTAACATTCCAGTGATTTTACGTGCCATTATTATATTATATTATAGAACAATCACAGCCTTTGTCAAGATTTGCTTGAAAAAAAACTACCGCATCAGTTGAATCGGCGAGGTGTTATCGGAAAAACAGAGCACACTTATTTTCGTTTATGATTCCAACTTGACATAGCTTCTGATTACTGTACAATCTCTTATGGAGGTTTTATGATACTTCTGACGCTCACCTTAATAGCCGGTCCAGTAGGAAATTACATCGGGTACGATTATGATTATTCTATAGCTTATCAAGGCTATGATACTTTATATTCGATCATCGGCAACGATGGCGATACAACGATATATGACACGGTAACAATCATCGATACTCTTACCTACGGTGGATATCCAGCATACCTAAATCGCCACATAAGAGTTTCTGATCTTTGGTCACGCAATGATACGCTCTTCTCATGGGAAGTCGGTGACACGCTCTTTACATACATCACACGCGACACAGTCTCACAACGGACCTATGTGACGCCTTTTCATACTGGTTCACAATGGGATCTTGATATCGCAGGCGAAACATTGATCATCGACATCGACATGGATAGCATTTACGATACGTTGATAGTTCAAAGTGGCGTTGCTGAAGTTATCGATAGTATTACAACAACTGTCCCGCTTGGAACATTCGATGCTTTTAAAATATCATCCACCATGAATCTAACCGGATGGCAAAGTTATTTCAATGACTCATGCCGTATCTGGATCAAGGCTTGGCAGTGGTTATCTCCGTATACGGGTATTGTAAGGGATTCAACAGTTATTATAGATACTGTTCACCAGGTTATATGGTTTGAACTCGCGCGGCTCATATTTTATTCTGAGGCGGTTGACTCGGGTTACACGGGAATTGAGGAACTCCATAATTCTCCGACAACTATCATGCTGCCAGTGATAAACGGTATCGTCATCTCTGGAACCGGGTATCATCTCATCGATATCTATGATGTGACCGGTCGCCACGTTAGCTCATATGATATCTATTGCGACGGAGAATACAGACTGAAACCTAAACTTGTATCGGGAGTTTATTTTGCACAAGTAACAAAAAACGAAGAACAAATATCGGTTAAATTTGTAGTTATTGATTGAATCTCAGGTCTTTTGCCCATAAGTGGGCGTATTTCAAGCCGCTTGCGGTATTGAATAATACCACAGTTTCACTCTCCCGGATCCAATCCTGCTGGCGCAGGTATTTGAAGGCAACGAGGGTTGCTGCTCCTTCAGGGCAACAGAAAATACCCTCGGTGCTCCCGATCTGCATTATCGCTTCCATCATTGCATCATCAGGTACCGCGATTGCAGTACCCTTACTTTCCTTTAGTGTACGTAGAATCAAAAAATCACCGATCCCTGCCGGTACGCGCAACCCATCGGCAATGGTTTCTGCGTCACGCCACGGGGTGGCGGTATCTTTCCCTTCATTGAATGCGGTCACGATCGGTGCACACCCCTTTGCTTGAACCGATACCATACGCGGCAACTTCGACTTTATCCAACCAAGATTCTTGAGTTCTTCAAATGCCTTCCACATGCCGATCAGACCAGTGCCGCCGCCGGTCGGGTAGATAACAACATCGGGTAAGTTCCAACCAAGTTGTTCAGCCAGCTCATAACCCATGGTTTTCTTGCCCTCTATGCGATATGGTTCTTTGAGCGTCGACATATCAAACCTGCCATATTGTGCTACATCATGAGCTGCCTGCTGGCCGCAGTGAGTAATATAACCCTCCACAAGCTTTACCTGAGCCCCTCTGGCTATGCATTCAACGACAAAGGTCTTGGGTACATCCTTGGGCATATAGACAAAGGCTTTCAAACCACCCAGCGCGGCATACGCGCTCATAGACACCGCGGCGTTACCAGCTGACGGCACAACGAGTTCTTGTATTCCGAATTCACGTGCCCGGGATACCGCAACCGACATGCCGCGGTCCTTGAATGAACCAGTTGGATTCTGACTTTCGTCCTTGATATAGAGATTATCAAAATCTAAAGCTGCACCGAGGCTTTGGGCATGGATCAATGGCGTGAACCCTTCACCGAACGAAAGGATGTTCTTGCTATTCTGCAGGGGGAGCAATTCCTTGTAACGCCACAGGTTTGGTGCGCGTCTGGCTATATCCTCGCGTTTGACTGCCTTGCGGACTTTTTTTAGGTCATAAAGAACGACCAGAGGTTTACCACAAAACGAACAGAGATTCCAACGTCTATCCACCTCCAGCTTATTGCCGCATTTTGAACACTCTAAGTGACTGACGAAACCCATGATTTATTGTACACTGCAATTCGCAAATTGTCAATCATTCCGGTAAAATCATATAGTCATTATGTCACTGAGTCACTATGTCATTACCATTTGAATATGATCGTTAATATCGTTGTTTTTCGCATTACGCTTTACTCACTAGGTCTTACGCTTTTCCCGTTACTCCGTTACTCCCATACTCCGATACTATCCTTCTACCTGTCTTTTATTTCTTCGAGTAGTTCAAGCGCTTCAGGCTTATCATCTAATACAAAATCAGCCATGTAGGTTGGCTCCTGTATGTCAAGCAACCTCTTCAAATACCAGCGTGCGTTCGCATAGTCCTTTTTCTTTATCCAGACTTTGCCCATATCAAGGTAAAGCAAACTATAATTAGAATCTATTTCAATACTCTTGTTGAGCGCTTCCAAAGATTTATTCAGATTGCCACCTAATAACCCTGGTAATTCATAGTACAACATCGCTTTCACATCGAGTGCGCCGGTATGTTCTGGATCCAGCTTCAGTACCTTATCCAATTCTTTATTTATCTCAGGGACTGATGCGAGAGAATTCAGCACGCCTTTTGTCTGCCCTATCCTGCCGACATTAACAACATACCAAAAGTGAGCCCATTTAGAATTGCCATCGAGTTTTATCGCTTTTTTTGCATGTTTCTTGCCCGTTTCATATAATTCAAGCTTGTCTTTTTTAGTATTGGCTTCGTCGCCGAGCAGATAATAAACCCTGGAAAGTTCATAAAGAGCACGCACATTTTCCGGTTCTTGTTCAATCACGTTGCTGAGTATCTCAGCACTCACCGCGAGGTTTCCGCTGTTCAAATGGCGCGTTCCGAATAACTCAATTGCATTATCGATAAGAGAATCACTCGATTGAGCAGTAATAAGAGACACGACAACCAATAATCCTATTAAATAACGTCTTAACATGTAACCTCCTTAGCAAAATAGTCATCGGGTTTGGGTTATGCCCGCCCCGCCTTGCGGAGCGAGGCCGGGGAAACTGGAATCCAGCATCCACACCTAAACCCCTATTCTATCTCTTGACGAGCATAGTCGCAATGGTGAAGTAGTTAATGACCTTCTGTTTTATGCGGTCATAACGATAGCAAAGATCAGGCCTTTCGAGAACCTTTGTTTTAAAACTTCTTGACGTATCAGTAATGTAAACGCTTTCTTTTTTGAGCAGCAAGTCATTACGACCATCGCCGCCAAAACCAAACTCATAACCTGCTTTGGTAACCGCCTTAACAGCTATCGGGTTTACTCTGTTAAAGGGGTAAGATATGCTTTTGCAGTCACCAAGTCTCTGCTGTAAAATTCTTTTGGATTCAAATACTTCGTATTCAACTTCCTGTTCACTCATCCTTGCAAGATTCCGATGGTTCATAGTGTGTGAACCGAATTCAATACCCCAATCTTTCATCTCGTATATCTTATCCCAGGATAGATGCTGGACACGTTTACCGGTGATACTAATATCCCATAAATTATCCTGACCAATATAATTAACAATAAGAAAAACAACAGCTTTAACACTGTATCTCTTGAGGATTGGAAATGCATACTCATATACAGTATCCTCACCATCATCAAAGGTTATAACAATACCGTCATCATTCTCTCCGGGAAGGACAATGTCTACGCCTTTGTCAGAAATAATTTCCAAGAACCTCGCGAACTGCTCTGGTGTATTCCAGGTACCACAGAATTGAAATTTAGGAGTTATCCGGTGAAACTGTAGAGCTTTCATCCGATTAGAAAACCTCGCCATTTTCCGAGGGTAGATACCAATGTTTTCTTTGAATTTCTAACGGGATTTACCATGAGCCAAAACTAACCAACCAACGATTGCCAGAACGACCAAGGATATCCCGGAAATAATAAAAATAGCATCTTTTCTTACGAACGTAGCCAGAGAACCGATGAATAAGGATCCCACAGCAATCAAACAATGGTAAATCCAATCCCGAATAGAAAACATCCTACCCCGCACTAGCTCATCTGCACTCCGATGAATCAATGTATCCTGACCAATGAATATCGGGGATATGGCGAGCCCAGCAACGAAGATTACCCCTGCAAACATCAAATGATGCGTGATAAAAGGAAAAAGAACCAGACCACCACCGATCAAAATAAAACAGAATAACATTAAATCCTTAAGGTCAAAGCGGTGACCCATAACGCCAATTAAGAAAGCACCAACGAGCAACCCGATCGCTCCAGCTGAGGCAAATATCCCGACACCGCTGGTGCCCCAACCCATATCCTGTTGGATAGTCGGTATGACAAGCACATAAATAACACAAGTGCCGATTATCATCAGCACAATCGATGACATGGCAAAACCGAGATCTTTCTTCTTAGGTATCATCTGCAAGGCGTGTTTTAGATCATGCCAGACCCCTAATAAACCTTTGCGTACAAGGAGAAAAAACCCCCTGGCTTCCAAGGGTTTTTCGCGCTTTGGCGGCTTGATTAGCTTAACCTTAACTAAATAAAGCATGAACGCTGAAGCGCCAAAGGTAACAGCATCAAGGATAAAAGCAACACTCCAACCAGCCAAGCCAATGAGTTTGTACCACATATGCCAGTCAACAATCAACCCACCGATCAGCATACCGAGAAAAGTAGCTCCCCTGCCCACAAAATTCACGAGCGAGTTGGCTTTCAAAATACCATCTTTAGGTACAAGGTTTGGTATTATGGAATTCCTTGCAGTATTAAAGAAGAGGGTTAAAAGAAACATAAAAAAGACCACGGCAAAAACCGGATATATGCTACGTGTGCTAATGAATACTATTGGAATCAGAATTGCACAAACCATTCTCAAGGAATCACAGATTACCATGACTTTTTTCTTATTCCACCTATCGACCAAAACACCAGTAATTGGACCGAAAATAATCACCGGTAAAGTGATTGCGATAATCAATTGCGACAATAAAAACGATACGCTCCCAGGGTAAAGACCGATAATGCCAATAAGTGCGATATAATCGAGTTTATCGCCGAATTGGCTCACCGTCTGTGACAGTACAAATATTGAGAAGTTCTTATTCTTCAAGGCTTTCCACATGTTTAATATCCTGTGTGTAACACTTCAGCATAGAAATCCAGGATTCTTTTCGTAATAATCTGCCAATCATAGGTTAATGCCTTTTCCCGACCTCTAGCCCCCATTTTTTTCATCCGCTTCTTGTCCTTAAGCAAAGTGATGACCTTTTCTGCCAAAGACTCCACATCACATGTTTTACAGAAAAGACCTTGTACACCATCTTGCATCACAGTTTTGTACCCCGGGTTATCAAAGGCAACTATCGGTTTACCTGAAGACATCGCCTCGAGTAAGACAATACCAAAGCTCTCCCTACCTGTAGCCGGTGAACAAAAGATATCACAGGATGCGTAGTACTTTGGCAAATCGTCCGGGTTCACATGACCAGCAAATATCACATGTTCCTTTATGTGTTTTTTAACATAAGTGTGGTAATAGCGTTTGAGAAAGCCAAAGCCAACAACAATAAGTTTGGCACTTGGGAATTCTTCAAGAATCTTCGGACAAGCTTGCAGCAAGTACTTTAACCCTTTTCGCGGTTCAAATCTGCCAACAAATAATATTTTTGGTGCGAATTTATCTAAATACGGTATTGATTCAACATCTGGTCTGAATCGATTGGTATTAATACCATTGGGGATTATGCGATACTTACCTGGAAAGTATTTTGAAACAGAATCACGGGCTACTTCAGAAACCGCAATGAGACCACTTATCTTCCTGAAATACTGTTCCAAAACCGGTTCCCAAAGCAGATATCCAAAACTATCCTCGTATGCCGCATGAAATGTGACAAAGTTCTTTGCATTGGAATACTTCAGCACATAATAAGGTAGAACCGGCGCCAAAGGGCCATGGATATGGACAATATCAAAATCCTCACGATCCAGGAAACGCCTTAATTTCCACGGTATTGTTAAACCAAGGTTGAGGATAGAAAATGACTTGTTCTTTGGAAACAATATCCCCCTGCCCAGTCTTGTGATGTTTTCATCGACATATGGAGCATTTTTGCCAAAAGAAGGTGCCATAATCTTCGCATCATGCCCCATCTTCCTCAAAGACTGCCAAAGGTGCAACATATGTTCAGGAACACCGCCCGTATGGGGATAAAAATCATCAGCGACTATTAGTATCTTCACGCCATCACCATAATCTTAAGAGGAGCTTGTTTCATTGCGTTCCTGTATGACCGAATCCACCATTGCCGCGTTTTGTCTCTTTCAGCTGGTCGACCAATATAAATTCAGCCTGTACAACGCGGTTGAGAACCAATTGCGCAATGCGGTCACCAGATTTTATGCAGAAAGGCTCTTGCCCGAGGTTGAAAAGTATAACCTTTACTTCACCGCGATAATCAGCATCAATCGTCCCTGGTGCATTCAGAATACCGATCCCATGCCTCATTGCCATGCCACTGCGTGGTCTAATCTGTGCTTCATAGCCTTGCGGCAATTCAATCCGAACACCGGTCGGCACAGTACAGTATTTCCCCGGTTCAAGAACGACTGTATCGTCAACATCGGCACAAAGATCACAACCTGCCGCCTGCTCACTCTGATATTTCGGTATGAACTCTCCAACGATCCTCACTTTAATTTTAGGCATTTTGGATTTTAGATATTTATTATTTTTAGGCATCTGCCTTTTCTTCTATCCACTCGGGATGAAATACAAACCACTGCTCTGGATATTGTTTGATGAAACCTTCAAATTTATCGACCATAAGTCGGTTGAACGAACCAGCTTCCCCATCATAAACAAAAGGTTCTTCAATGACGCCCAGATACCGAGCACGTCTGTTCGAGGCGCTTAGAACCATATAGGCAAAAATCACTGGTATTTTTTTCTTGATTATGATCTCGGCCAGACCTTTGGGGATCATCCTGTTCCCGGAAAAGAAATTTATCGGTATGCCGTTCTTTACGACATCACGGTCAGCAAGCACCGCAAGAACTCGATTATTCTTTATGATATCAAGAAATGCATGTCCTGCTCTATTAACTGGGTAAGTTCTCATACCTGTACTTTCACGGTGTTTTGTGTACAGAGCGAGCATTTCGGCATCAGTTTCTTCAACCAGCGCGGTCATAGGCACACCTCGGGCAGCAAGATAGGCTCCGGCATAATCCCAATTCCCCAGGTGGAGAGTGATCAATACACATCCGCTTCCTTGAGCGAGCGCTTGCGTGATATTTTCATAACCGATGCACTCGCTGCTATTAATGATATCCTGTTTTGACATGAAAGCTAATCTAAAAAAATCGGTCATGGTAAGGGCGAAATTCGTAAATGTTCTTTTCAACAAACAATTCATTTGCTCTTGACTGATAATATCATCGGTGAAGATATGTTTCAAATTACTTATGATATAAGCTCTTTTCCTCTTGGAGAAATAGCAGTACAAAAGACCAGCACCAATAGCTATTTTGTCGACGAGTTTCATAGGCATCAAACGGGTAAAACCAACACCACTTTTCTGAAGATGAACAACTGGATTCATGTACCAGGTTTTAATCCTTATAAGCTCGAAGAGCAGCGCTCAGGACATCCACCGCTTTGTCAAGGTCTTCACTCTTAAGGACATAAGCAACACGCACTTCACTGAGGCCCTTATCTGGCGACGAATAAAAACCGTTTGCCGGGGCAAGCATTACCGTGTTGTTATGATGGACAAAATCGGTTAAGAGCCACTTACAAAAGGTATCAGTATTTTTTACTGGTAATCTTAAAACACTATAAAAAGCACCTTCAGGTTTATGAGCCAAAACCTCGGGTATCTTGCCCAGTCCTTCAAATAACAAATTGCGTCGCGTTTCATATTCTCCTATCATCGGCCGAATGTACTTATCAATATTCTTATAGGCAGCGATCGCACCAACCTGCTCAAGAGTCGGCGGACATAATCGTGCTTGTCCGAATTTAAGTAAGCGATCCATGATCATTTTATTGTGGCTTATGATCGTACCCACCCGAGCACCACACGCTGAGAAACGCTTGGATATTGAATCCATAACAATAACTCGGTCCTTAATTTCAGGCAGAGAAAGTGCACTGATCTGGGCCTTGCCATCATAAACGAACTCACGGTATACCTCGTCGGAAAGAAGATACAGGTTGTACTTCTTGCAGAGGCTGTTTATTATGAACATCTCTTCCTCAGTGAGCACTGTTCCAGTTGGGTTGTTTGGCGTGTTTATGAGTATCGCCTTTGTTTTGGCGGTAATCTTCGACTCAATGGTTTCCTTATCGGGTAAATGAAAACCATCCTCAACTTTCGTGGTAATAGGCACAAGCTCCAACTGTGACATTACGGCAAAACCATTGTAATTTGTGTAGAACGGTTCAAAGACAATTATCTCGTCGCCCGGATCAGCAACTGTCATCATCGCAAAAATGATTGCTTCACTCCCGCCAGTAGTAATCCACACATTATCTATGTCAATGTCAAAACCCAAATTCCGGTGATAATCAACGACCGCCACCCTAAGATCAAGCAGTCCACCTGAAGGACCATAGCTGAGGACGTCTTCATGAAAACCAGCAATCGATTCAAATATCTCGGTAGGAGTTTTAATATCCGGCTGTCCGATGTTCAGATGAAATACGTGTTTGCCTTTTTTCTTTGCCTCATCGGCAAATGGCACCAGCTTGCGAATTGCCGAATATGGCATTTGCTCTGCTCTTTTCGATAATTTCATTTCTGCCATGCAGAATTATATATATCTAACCATGAAAGTCAATATAAGGGAAATTCCATGAAATCCCCATCAAAGCGTGTCGTGTACGCTTGACTTTTGTCCATTTAAGCATATACTTAAGCTTATGAAAATTAATATTACTAATCAAGAGATCACCGATTTTACTGGTGATATTATCATAATAAATCTGTTTGAAGGCGTGCGCACGCCTGGTGGCGCTACCAGTACAATAGATAAAGCTCTCAGTGGGATAATTTCAAAACTCATTAGAAAAGGTGAACTATCTGGCAAACTCGGGGAAACCGTTATCGTCCATACTTTTGGAAAAATCAAAGCTGACAAGGTCCTGATCGTAGGTTTGGGTAAGGCTAACGATTTTAACGTTGAACAGATAAGAAAGGCAGCAGGCGCAGCGATTAAACGGGCACGCAAAGCTGGTACAAAAAAAGTTGGTACGATTGTCCACGGCGCAGGCATTGGCGGCATTGAACCAGGGCTGGCAGCGCAGGCATTAACCGAAGGTTCCTTGCTGGCATTGTATGAATTCAGGAAATACAAAAAGTCTGAAAAGAAACCGATTACCCATCTTTCAATTGTTGAAACAGACCGCGGAAAAATCCCCAAGTTCAAGAAAGGCGTAGAAACCGGAACGATCCTTGCACAAAAGCAGAATATTGCCCGTGATTTTATCAATGAACCTGGCAATAATCTAACACCAGAGAAACTCGAACTCAAATTGAAAAAAACGATAAAGACCCTGGGTTTAACTAAAACCATTCGGTATCAAGTTTTAAAGAAAAAGGATCTCGAAACATTAAGAATGGGTGCGCTGATGTCAGTTGCAAGAGGTAGCAATAACAAACCCGCGTTCATTGTCCTTAGATATAAGAACGCGCGTAAGCCTCTGACCTGTCTCATCGGTAAAACTGTAACATTTGATTCAGGTGGTATCTCTTTGAAATCTCCTGCTGGTATGGGCCTCATGAAAGGTGATATGTCAGGTGGTGCGGCGGTGATTGGCGCCACCCTTGCATTAGCCAAGGCAAAAACCAGGGTAAATCTAATGACTATTATCCCAGCCGTAGAAAATATGCCGTCGGGCACCGCGTCAAGACCGGGCGATGTTGTTACGGCAATGAACAAGAAGAGCATTGAAATAATCTCAACTGACGCAGAAGGTAGAATGACTTTAGCCGATGCTCTCTGTTATGCTGAGCAGAAAAAAGCCAGAACAATAATCGATATCGCAACATTGACTGGAGGTTGTGTTGTTGCGCTCGGCAACATCGCGGCGGCAGTCATGGGTAATGATCAAAGGCTGATCGATCGGCTGCTCGGCTGTGCAGAAAAAACCGGTGAAAAAATGTGGCAACTTCCTTTATTTGACGAATATGAAAAACAAATCAAAAGCGATATCGCTGACGTTAAAAACTCAGGCGGTCGAGGAGCCTCTGCTATTACCGCAGGTTTATTCCTGAAAAAGTTTGTCGACAAAGCACAGTGGGTCCATATTGACATGGCAGGCAAAGAAATACGTGAAAAGGAAAGCTTCTATACCCCAAAAGGCGGGACTGGCTACGGCGTCAGAACTCTTTTTGAACTCGTCCAGAAACTCTAATAGCCTTGTTAATCCTTTTTATCATAGGGTTTAGTCTAAACAGCGTAGCAACGCCCATTAGCTATTATACGCTGTCCAATGCTGCATTTACTGCATTTCGCGGTAATTATCAAGTATTTATTGAACCCAAGGATATCGGAGAAATCGCTATTTTCAACTGTTCTGCACGATTTTCTGATTGCGGTCTTGGCTTCTCGAATATGGATGAAGGTATTGAGCAAAAAAATTGGGCAAGTATAAGCTACCATATACGAAAAATACCGATCTCTATAGGACTCAATGCCGGAATTATTAAGGTTTACGACAATACCGACGGCTTACTTGACCTGGGGGTCTGGTACAGGAATAGACTCTCACTTGGCATTACTTATTCCAATATACTTAACCGTGACAAGATACTTAGGGCAGGTATATCCTATAAATGGAAGCAATTCATGGCAGGCGTTGAACTTGAAGACTCAATACGTAACCAGAGTCTAACACCATACGGAGTAATCGGCATCATACAACCGGTCGGAGACTTCTGCTTAAAAGCCTATGCAGGGATCAGTCAACATAACTTGGAGGCCGGACTCGGCATCGAATTCAGAGATTTTATAAACGCCATGATTTTCTTCACGGATACGATCAAAGTGCTTATTGGATTTAATTTTCGTCCACCGGTAGTAACAAAAACGGTTACGGTTGTTGACACGCTGCTTGTTAAACAACCAGTCATTGTCGAGAAAACCGTCATAAAGAAAGAACCAAAACCTACCCCTGTCAAGCCGCTGTCAAAAAAAGACAAGCAATACTGCGAAAGACACTACTTGAAGGGCATTGAATATTACGTAAATGACCAACTCAAAGAGGCAATCAATGAATGGAACCTGGTTACTAAAGTCTGTTCTGATTATAAGGATGTTAAACGCTATCTTGAAAACGCACGCGAAAAAATGAAGTTGCTGAGAGAGTAGTGGAATGCTCCCTGTTTGACTTCGACATGGATATTTCCTATAATTAAGGGTTAGAAAGGAAAGATAATAAATGAAGAAGCTGAAAATCGGCGATTTGGAAAAAATAAGAAACAAGATAAGGAGAACCACAAATCTAAGACAGGGTAAGGCAAAAGCGAAGATAACCGTGCACATGGGAACCTGTGGCATTGCAGCCGGTGCCCGCGAAATATTGTCTGCCTTGCTAAAAGAAATAGAGAAAAAGAAATTAAAGGATGTGATTGTGACAACTTCAGGCTGTGCAGGGCTTTGCAGCCGTGAACCAATGGCAACTGTGGAAATTAAGGGAAAACCGCCGGTAAAATATGTGGATTTGACAGAAGAAAAAATCAAAAAAATATTGAGTGAACATGTCCTAAAGGGCAATATTGTCAATGAATACGCCCTTGCCATGGGTAGTGAAAGAACACATTAGATACTATGGAAGTAAATAACCAATTTTGAACGTACAACACTTGAAATATAGTCCACTTTCAAAACGCATCTTGTCCACTTTTATCTTTGGGTTAATATCTGAAATGACATTGACAATATAGAAATTATGAATATAATAACGCTGGAAAGGCGTGAGGGGAAGTGGATATACACAACGTGAAACAACAACAGAAAGGAAGGAGTAATGAGCAAAAGTTTATTTGAAACAGCAATAGAAACACTTGATAGAGTTGCGAAAATGATGAATCTCGAACCGAATATTCTTGCTGTTCTGAAAGAGCCAGAAAGAGAATTAAAAGTCGCAATTCCAGTAATGATGGATGATGGACATATAGAAGTGTTTACAGGCTATAGAGTGCAGCATTCAAGTGTAAGAGGACCCTGCAAAGGGGGAATAAGGTATCATCCAGATGTTACCCTGGATGAGGTCAAGGGTCTTGCAACGCTAATGACACTCAAATGTGCAGTTGTAAATCTTCCCTATGGTGGTGCTAAAGGCGGCATCAAGTGTGATCCATTCGAGATGTCAAAAAGAGAGCTTGAAAACATGACAAGACGTTATACGGTAATGATTATGCCAATTATTGGCGGCAGAAGGGATATCCCAGCTCCTGATGTCAACACAAATCCAGAGACAATGGGATGGATAATGGATACGGTCAGTATGTTTGAAGGACGCACGGTTCTTGAAATTGTCACGGGCAAACCACCTGACCTGGGCGGTTCATGCGGCAGATTTGAAGCAACTGGAAGAGGCGTAATGCTTTCAAGTATCCAGACGCTCAAGAAAAAGAGATGCGATCCAGAGAAAACAACCGTGGCAATCCAGGGTTTTGGCAATGTAGGATCCATTGCAGCAAAACTCCTCGCTGAAAAGAGGTGCAAAATAATCGCGGTCAGCGATGTAACAGGTGGCTTGTACAATCCCAAGGGGCTGGACCTGGACAGTATTCTCAAATATATAGAAACATCGGAAAACCATCTGCTGAAAGGCTACAAGAAAAAAGGGACGGAGTCAATTTCCAACGAGGAATTACTCCTCTTGGACGTGGATGTACTTATCCCTGCTGCACTGGAAAATCAAATCACCGGAAAGAACGCCTCCAAAGTAAAAGCAAAATTTATTGTAGAAGGTGCAAATGGTCCCACTACAACAGAGGCAGACAGCATACTCGAAGAAAAAGGTGCGATAATTGTACCGGATATATTAGCGAATAGTGGTGGTGTCGTAGTCTCATACTTTGAGTGGGTACAAGGCTTGCAGTGTTTCTTCTGGGATGTTAACCAAGTTAATTCAAACCTTGAAAAAATTATGACGAATGCCTTCGACAGTATTTGGGCGCTCTCTGAGAAAGAAAAAACAAACTTGAGAAATGCCGCATTTATGATTGCTCTTAAAAGAACAGGGAATGCACTCCGCGAACGAGGAATTTTCCCATAGAAGAGTCAAGCAGCGAATTGACTTTTGGTGCGAATTTAAGAACATACTTATAGATGCTTCCTGCGTCCCTACAGTATGTCACGTAAAAGGGAGACAAAATAGATCATTGCATAACAAGTACTACTTCAACGAACAATGCCCAGTCGTTTTGATCATGCATCAGGTAAAGGTATCTATGGTGAACAAGAAATATTCATGTCTACATGGACTATGGGGTATGTCGTATCAATAGGTGTCTCGGGAATAGGAGAAATTTTCTCCAGTGGTTCAAATCTCTCCACCAGTCACTTTCCCATATCAGTAATCATAATGTGACATGGCCATTGTTAACTGAGCGTATTTTGCTTGCTATCATATCGTTTTTCGTTGACTTAATCTGTCGTACTAAGTTTTTAGTTTAACAAACAAAAATCGCTCAGAAACTATGGAAGTAACTGGCACAGGAATTGCTACTTAATAAATATGGTAAAGGTCATGTGAACAAATGAACAATAGAATACAGTTTCAACGAAGAATTGCTCAAGTACTTGGAGGTACATTCTGATAGACATAAATGCACAGATGGCGCTGCAGGAACGAATCAAAGAACTAATATGCCTCTATGGCATAGCTAAAATAGCTGCGAAACCCAACGTATCGCTGGATGAAGTCTTATACGAAATTGTTAAACTCCTTCCTTCGGCCTGGCAATACCCGGAAATAACTGCTGCCAGAATTATTATGGATAACCATATATACGTAACACCAAATTTTCAACAAGGACATCACGAACAGATCTCCGACATCATTATGAATGAAAAAAAACGGGGTATTGTTCAAATCGTCTATATGGATGAGAAACCCATCCTTGATGAGGGACCATTCCTCAAAGAGGAACGACACTTACTCAATACTATTGCAACTGAATTAGGAATTATTGTTGATAGGAAAAAAACCGAGGAAGATAAAGCAATACTGCAGGAGCAATTGAGGCATGCTGACCGACTCGCAACCATAGGTCAGCTTGCTGCAGGTGTTGCCCATGAATTGAATGAACCCTTAGGCAATATCTTAGGATTTGCGCAGCTTGCAATAAAAAATCCTGCACTGCCCGCACAGATAGAACAAGATATTGAAAAAATATTAAAGTCGTCACTGCACGCACGCGAAATCATTAAGAAACTCTTATTATTTTCCCATCAAATGCCACCAAAAAAAATCAAATGCAATTTGAATCAAATAATTGAACAAGGGGTCTACTTTCTCGAATCTCGATGTACTAAGAATGGGATAGAGTTGAAACGTTCACTTGCATCAGAACTTCCAGAAATAACCGCAGACCCGGCGCAACTAACACAAGTGACAGTGAATTTAGTTATCAATGCTGCACAAGCAATGCCAAACGGTGGCAGGATCATAATAAAGACAGTTACACACGATGATCATGTTGTGCTCATTGTCGAGGATACAGGCATAGGTATGAGCGAGGAGATCATTAAACAAATATTCACACCATTCTTTTCAACGAAGGAGAGCGATCATGGCACAGGTCTTGGCCTCTCGGTAGTTCATGGTATTATAACCTCACATGGCGGTTCTATAAAAGTGCATAGTGAGGTAGATAAAGGAACACGGTTCGAAATTGAACTTCCTGTAACTCAGCAGCGAAACAAAAAGAATAGTGATTAAAATGACCTCTTCAGTTAAGAAAAACAATGTCCTGATTGTTGATGATACACCAGACACGTTGGAAGTACTCCAAAGAAATCTTGTTTCTCAAGGTTATAGAGTCTTTACTGCCCCAGGTGGACCTGAAGCCATAAAAATTCTTGAGTCAGCACCGATTGATTTAGTCATAACAGACTTTAAAATGCCTAAAGTAAGTGGTCTCGAATTAATCAGACATATCCGTGAAAATTTTAAAGATACCGAGGTAATAATGGTAACAGGTTACGCTTCGATTGAAGGTGCGGTTAAAGCAATCAAGACAGGAGCCCAAGAATATCTTGTAAAACCCTTTACAGACAAAGAATTTCTCTCTGCAGTTCAGAAGGCTCTCGACAAACTATATGAGCGCAGGGCTGCACAAACTCAATCCCCCAAAATGCCTTTGACTGCTCATGGCCTCATTGGTGAATCAGAGGAAATGCAAAAGATTTTTGAAAGCATCACCAAAGCTTCATCAACTTCAGCTACTTTACTTATTACGGGCGAGAGTGGCACAGGAAAAGAGCTTGTAGCCAGGGCTGTTCATTACAATAGTTCACGATCTTCAGCACCATTTGTACCTATAAACTGCGGTGGTATTCCAGAGGGACTGCTCGAAAGTGAACTTTTCGGGTATGTAAAAGGTGCCTTTACAGGAGCCACAGCATCACGGGCAGGCTTCTTTCAAACTGCTGATGGTGGTTCAATACTCCTTGATGAAATTAGTGAAACCAGTCTCCAAATGCAGGTAAAACTTCTCCGTATACTCCAGAATAAAGAAGTTTGTATGATTGGATCCAGACATCCCCAAAAGGTAGATGTGAGGATTTTAGCTTCGACCAACAAGAATTTGTTCGATCTAGCGCAGAAAGGAGTATTCCGGGAAGATTTGTTCTATCGCCTTAATGTAATCACAATCAACATCCCGCCTCTGCGTGAAAGAGTGAATGATATCTTATTATTAACTCATCACTTTGCAGCCAAATTTGCCAAAGAATTTGACAAACCCATACCTCAGTTTTCTGACAGTGCCTTGCAAGTTTTGAAGACCTACTATTGGCCTGGTAATGTAAGAGAATTGGAAAATGTAATCCAACGTTTAATAGTAATGACCGAAGAAGATATCATAGATGTTCCGGATCTCCCCTCACTAATGCGTTTCTCAGCCTTACAGGAAACAGGATACAATCGAACTCTGGCTCAAGTGGAAGCCGAATACATTCGGAATGTTCTCACGAGTGTGGATGGTAACAAAACAAAGGCGGCAGAGATACTTGGAATTGACCGCAAAACACTGCGAGAAAAACTTAAAAAGACAAAGAATCCTTCATCATCTTAAGAGGAGATTTCTCCTCAACGGTTCAAATTTTCCCAACAAGAGGTGTAATCTTCAACAATCACTTTTTATGTAAAAAATCTTCCCAGAAATATTTTATAGTCCAACCTTTGATTTTTCATTACTTAACAGCCTACATTAATATATCAAATTAACCTATTAATAATTTTCCTGACCCATAGGAAACTGGCACAGAAATTGCTGAGTAATAATAGTAGTATGAATCAAAAACACAAAAATTTCGAGGAGGTGAATGTTATGTTAAAAAAAGGAAAAACTTTAGGTCTTTGTTCAACGTGCAAAAAAGCGGAGTTCTGCACTTACACAATAGATCCTGAACGACCAGTATCGCAGTGCAATGACTATGCAGGTTACGAATATCCCGGGGTAAGAACTGCTAATCCAGTCGTTTCACAGAATGCTGATTGGCTGATCAAATCAAATTTCGAACACAATCAAGGCTCAGACGAGTACAGAGGGCTATGCAAGAACTGCAAGCATCGTGAAACGTGCAATTTTATAAAACCAGAGGCAGGTGTTTGGTGTTGCGAGGAGTACTCTGGGTATTAATTAGGAGAAAATCATGAAAAGCACTAAAGAGTTAAATGAACCCATTGTCCAGAACATTGAAACGAGAATTTTAAAAAATACAAAAGAGATAAATCAATTTCTGTATCGAGAGATTAAGGTTAAGAAAAGAAAGTTATTAACAATCAATATAAACAAGCAAGATTCTGTTGCTGTGGGTCTGGATGAAAAAGTAAAAATCACTTTCAATTGTGATGCAGGTGATTTTTTCGGTGCCCTTAATAATGGTGCATCCTCAGTGTTAAATGGAAATGCGGGGAGATTTGCAGGTGATGTCATGCGAAGTGGAAAGATAACTATCAAAGGCAATTGCGATGACGGAGCAGGAATGTATATGTATGGCGGTCAGATCATTATCAACGGTAATGCAGGAGATAATATCGGCCAAATCAGTAAGGGAGGAACGATTCTAATCAAAGGTGATGCTGGTAATTTTGTCGGGCTTTATTTGACCGGTGGGAATATTATAGTCCTGAATGATATAGGTAAAAAAACAGGGGATTGGATGATTAAAGGAAGAATATTCGTCGGTGGGCACATCACAGGTCTTGGTAATAATGCTATTATTCAGAAGATGAAGGATAATGACAGGGAGTTTTTAGACGCTTTATTCACCGAAAACAAAGTACAATTCCCACTAGATAATATTAGGAAAATAGTTCCAAAGGAACTGCGTCCATTTTACAAGAAAAGGTAAGGAATAGGTATGAGAATTTCTACCATACAGTTGGGCGGTTGCTCTGGCTGTCACATTTCTATCTTGGACATAGGTAAAGACCTGTTCAAAGAAGGAATCAATGTTGTGCATTCCTATCTCTTAATGGACAGAGTCACTCCTACAATAGAAAGTGAGACGGATATTTTGCTAATTGAAGGAGCGATATTAACTAACGAGGATGAAGCACTGGTGAAACGTATGGCCCCCCACACGAAAAAAGTAGTTGCCGTTGGGTCGTGTGCCTGTTTTGGAGGGATTGCCTGTTTGGGAAACCTCAAAACCCCTTTTACACCACAGAGATGTGATTCTGACGAACCCAAGCATAAGCTCCACCCTTTAGTATGTTCGCCAAAGGCATTTATTGATGTCGATTATTTCATTCCAGGATGTCCGCCGCCAGCAGATGTAATTCGAGATGTCCTTCTTGCTTTAGTTGAGGGTAGACCTGTTCCTGAAATCGCTCACACAGTTTGCGATGAGTGCGATAGAGAGAAAACCTATGAAGCACCCCCGATTCCACCGAGGGGTAAATGGAAAACCTTGCTTGATGCAGCCCCTGACCCTAAGAAGTGCTTCCTGGAGCAGGGTTACTTATGTTTGGGGAGACAGACAATTGGAGGATGCAAAGCCTCATGCATCAAGGCAAACATACCCTGCGAGGGCTGCAGGGGGCCGATACTTCTTTATCGAGGGTTTAAGAAATTTAGTGATGAAGAGAAGAAAAAGGTGTTGAAATGTCTAAGATAATTAAAATTGACAACGTCGCCAGGTTAGAGGGACATGCTTCTGTTACGATACATTTAGATAAAAACGGTGAACTAGAAAAGGTCGAGTATCTGGCTACCGAACCGTCGAGGGCGTTTGATGTCATCTTCAAAGGGAAACACGCTTCTGAAGTACCAATATTGGCCGCCAGGATATGTGGCATCTGTTACACTGCACATAATATCTGTGCCTGTAATGCATTAGAGGATGCATGGGGAACTTCTATTCCTCATTCCGCAAAGAAGATACGTGAACTACTGCTATTGGCTAATACACTTGCGAGTCACGCATTACATACCTTCTTCCTTGCTGGACCCGGCTTGCTTATCGATGGAGCGAGTACGATAGCTGACTTGCAGACTAAATACCCAAAGTTTATTGGAGTTGGGATAAGACTGCGAATGATTGGCCAGACGATTTTGGAAATAATTGCAGGTAGAAAAATACATACAACTATATCGGCACCTGGCGGTGTGTTAGGAATATTAAATCGAGAAAAACAGGATAAGATTATGAAACTTCTTGATTCTGCAAGTAAACCAATGGAGGTTATGCAGTTTTATTTCAATAATATTATATCTGAGAAGAAAGAATACATGCTGTCACATGGGAAGATTGAAACCCATTTCTTAACACTCAAGCAAGGCAAAAAACTTGAACTCTATGATAGCCCTATAGAACTTATAATGAAAGATGGAAAAGTGGATATTTTGACACCGACCCAGATTCTGAAGAAAATAAGCGAAGAGGAGAAGGAATACTCCTATGTAAGACATCCGTATTTAACAAACTTGGGACCTGAGAATGGGCAGTTTAGAGTTGGACCTCTTGCAAGAATCCAAAGTGCAGACTGGGATAATCCAAGTTTTCATGAATTCAAAAAGAGTTTTGGCAACTTTACTCAATCTACAATGGGTTATAATATTGCAAGAATACCAGAAATGTATGAATGCATAAAGGGAATGAGGAATATTATTGAATCTGGTTTGGATGAGGAAATAAAAAATGTCGCGCATCCAAAAGAAGGGTGTGGTGTAGCAGTAGTAGAAGCGCCGCGAGGTTTACTACTTCATCAGTACGAAACGGATTCCGAGGGCATAGTCACTAAGGCCAGAGTCATCGCACCAACTACTTTTCATCAGGGAAGCATTGAAAAGTCTACGTTTGAGGCAGCAAGGACTGTGCTTAATGGCAAGAAAGGCCACTGTTCAGATGAAGACAAGATAAAGATAGAACAAGCAATTCGTGCCTACGACCCATGTATGTCATGCGCAGGTGCTACACAATTGAGGGTCATAAAGAGATCAGAAGTAAGAGGTAGTAATGATCAGAACATATAAACGGGCTTATCGTGTAAATATCGATAGGAATAAATGTATTGGCTGCTTATTGTGTGTGAAAAATTGTCCAACTGGGGCACTCCTTGAGAGAAAGCGAGAGACCTTTCCAGCTCCATTTCTATATTATCCCGAAAAATGTACTGGTTGTCTTATATGTGAAGAAAACTGTCCTGTAAGAGCCATTACTGTCGACCCGATAGGTAATGAGGCTTTATCAAGAGGTGGATGGACATCAGACATTATAGAAACAATCCATCTAAAGGCAGAGACTGGGGAGTGTGCCTTAAGGGGTTACGGTTCCAGTCGTATGGTACCCACATTGGATGATATAATTGTCATTCCTGCACAACTATCCAAGACACCCATTGATAAATATAGACAGAGGTGTAATACCAAAGTAGTGATTGGTAAAGGAAGGGTCAAGAAGCCTCTGGTTCTGAATATTCCAATCATGATCGGTGCGATGTCTTATGGTGCTTTGAGCAGGAATGCCAAAATGGCTTTAGCAAAAGGGACTGCCTATGTAGGTTCTGCTGCTAATACAGGTGAGGGGGGTTCTTTTCCTGAAGAGAGGAAATTGGCAAAAAACTTGATTGTCCAGTGGTCAACTGGAAGATTTGGTTGTACTACGCAATATCTGAAGACCACGGACGCAATCGAGATCAAAGTTGGGCAAGGTGCAAAACCGGGGATGGGTGGTCATCTTCTGGCCGAAAAAGTTACTCCTGAAATAGCAAAGATAAGAGGAATACCCGTTGGAACTGACGCTCTAAGTCCGTGTAGACATTTAGATATGACCAAGCCAGGAGATTTAGCGAAACATGTAGAATTATTGAGAGAAGTAACAAATTGGAACATTCCGATAATTATTAAACTAGGACCGGGCAACATTTACAACGATGTAAGGCTTGTAGCTGAAGCAGGACCCGATGCCATTGCTATTGACGGAATGGAAGGGGGAACAGGCGCATCTCCCGAGATAGCTACTGAACACGCTGGTATTCCCACCCTGGGGTGTATAGCGCCTGTAGTAAAGGCATTAGAAGATTCAGGGTATAGAGACGAAATTAAGTTGATTCTACTTGGTGGTATTAAAACAGGAGCTGATGTTGCTAAAACAATTGCTATGGGATTTGATATTGTCGGTATCGCTTCTGCAGCCCTCATAGCACTTGGATGCAGAGTCTGCAAACAATGCAATACAGGAAAATGTGTTTATGGGATAGCAACCCAGGATTCAGAATTAGCGCAACGGCTTGATGTTAATGAAGGTGCTCGTAGGATTGCCAATTTCCTGACAGTGATGACTGAAGAATTAAAAACACTCACTATGTTAGCAGGCTATGACGATATTTACAAATTGACAAAAGACGACTTGAGAGCTCTTAACAGAGAGACAGCAAACATAACTGGCTTAAAACTGATCGGAATTGAAGACGCCATGTAACATTATGTATCAATAGATACATTAAAACCTTAAATCTATCTGTTGAGTTCTTCAGGAATTAAACCCGGATAACGGATAAATTAAAAGGTTTGAGTAGAAGTAAATAACGAAAGGCAATACATTGTTAAGGTCGAGCATTAAGCGTAGAGCAAAAAAAAGGGGCGGTCAAAAGACCGTCCCTTTTTGCAACTTTTACTGCCTTCTAAAACACATCGATCATCCTTGCCAGAACTGCCTTACCACGGTAATCTGGCAATAGCACCGGCGCCTTACGTGATGTCTCAACACCAGCCTCTTTAAGCAACTTTATATAATTGTTCAAATGGTCGCTCGACAACTTACCGTGTTGGGGATTAGACTTAAGATATTCCGCGGTTGAAATCCCTGACCTTCTACCAAAGACAAGACAGTCAAGCGTTGAGTTACCCATAAGGCGGTTCTTACCATGCACGCCGCCCGAGACTTCACCAGCAACCCAGAGACCGGCAATATTAGTCTTGCCCCAGGGATCAGTCTCAACCCCACCATTTTGATAGTGCAATGTAGGAAAAACAAGAACTGGATCCTTTCGCATATCAAGATCAAAACGCTGGAACATCCTGAACATACCAGGGAATGACTTTTCTATCGTTCCATCACCGTTCTTGAGTTCAATCATCGGCGTATCAAGCCAGATACCGCGCATACCGGTTGGTGTTATAACACCTTTGTCCTTTACATAGCATTCACGAATGAAACTTGCGGCTTCAACGTCACGCGGTTCAAGAGGAAAAACGAACGCTTCACCATCTTTGTTAACTGGTTGAGCACCCATGCTCCTCAGTTTCTCAGTTAATAATAGACCGATTATTTGCTGCGGGTATGCCGCACCAGTCGGATGGTACTGGACCGTATCCGTGTCTCTAAGTTTGGCACCAACCCGGTAGGCAAGGACTACACCGTCGCACGTAGCACCATAATGATTTGTTGTTGGAAAACCCCTGATATGAAGTCTACCAAAACCACCGGTTGCCAGAATCGTCGCCTTTGCCTGGATAATCTTGTAATCATCAGTCTCAAGGTTATATAGCACCGCACCAGTAACTCTATTGCCATCAGTAAGAAATTCAACGACCGGTAAATATTCGAGGGAGGGAATTCCACGATTTCTAAACTCGTCTCTGATCACTCTTAATTCCTCAAGTCCTGTGTAGTCTTTGCAGGCATGCATTCTGCTTCGTGACGTTCCGCCACCGCCTTTCTCGACAAAACTATTGTCCTGTTCTCGATCGATCATTGCACCCAAATCACAAAGCCATTTCATAATGAACGGTGCATCTTTTACCAGTTCTTTTAGCACGTCCGGTTTATTAGTGAAGTGACCACCACCAATAGCATCCAAAAAATGACGGTCCGGTGAATCATCTCCACGGTCTGCTGCCTGGGTACCGCCCTCAGCCATTATTGAATTGGCATCGCCGTGGCGTAATTTGTTAACGAGGAGTATCTTATCTTTATCAATACCCCTGTTATTTGCCCATACAGCCGCTGTGGTACCGGCCAAGCCGCCGCCAATCACAAGGAGGTCAACCGTGTAATCCGGCTTACTCACATCCATCTCATTACCTTGTATCAATGGATATGCCTCGAGTAAATCCGCCACCTCGTTTGGCGCTATGTCACCCTTATTCGGCCCGAGGGCAATTGCGCGTTTACCACCAGGCGCATAATCTGGATGCAGCTTAAGAACTTCATCTCGTTGTTCCATGGTCATTGCCTCGGGCGTAAAATCTTTGCGCTGAACCCTCGTACTATTAACGACCTCAATGTGTTTTCTCATGTATTCTGGATAACCGCCAATAAATTTTAGTTCCGCCATGTTTGCCCCCTTTTATGCCTTTTCTATATCCCGTGCGGTATAAAGTTTTCTCAGCTCTTCATTACTCGTTTTCATAAGCTTATCGAGCTCCGCATCGAATTTGCCGCTTTCGATTTCCTTGACCCTATTCAGACAATGTCCAGGGATTGGCGTCTCGTATTTTCCATGCAGTCTTCTAGCCAACTGAGCATAATTATACTGGGCAAGTTCTGCTGGACAACGTATGGCACATAGACCACATTGAATACAATCAAAGGAAAGTTCAGCCATTAATCCAACATCACCCCGTTTGCCTGCGGCAATATACTCCATTACATCAATATCTTGGGGGCATGCCTTTGTGCAAGCATTACACCCCAAACATCTAAGCATTTCAGGATAGTTAGTCAGCAAAGCCTCAATGCCCGGGGCAAGCTTATTTATGTCATAATTCGCTCTCTCTGCCGGGGTGAACGGTATCTGGGTCAGGTACATCCCATCTTCGATCCTTGTCTGACAAGCCATCGCCGTTTTCAAACGATAGTTACCTTCGATTCTGTAAATGGTTGAGCAGGCACCACAAAAACCAGCCCGACAACCGCACGACCGAATAAAACGGTATCCTGCAAATTCCATCGCCTGCATTATTGTAAGACCAGCAGGAACCTTGTATTCTCTACCCAATATCCAAATCGTGACCCAGTGTTCAATTTCCTTCTCATCGATTCCCGTAACAACCGATTTATTTGATTCGGCAATGGTATTCATTATATTATCTTTTTCAGGCATTTCTCAAAAACCTCCTTTTATTCCAATGATTCATAAATTTGAATAAAACAGAAGTGCATAGAACATTCTTATGATTTT
Source organism: bacterium (assembly GCA_049647125.1). GTDB lineage: Bacteria > Hydrothermota > Tepidihabitantia > SM23-42 > SM23-42 > JAUVZL01. The sequence continues at coordinate 43,514 of JBARXC010000214.1, forward strand.
GGTAAATCAGAAAAATCTGTTTATTATAGTCAAATAACTAAAGATGTCAACTGTCCTCTATCAGACCCTCTGTAGTTTTCTGAAAATAGAGTGAAATATGATTTCCACGCTGGATTCCATTCTTGCTAGTCATTGCGAGACCGCCGCAAGCGGTCGTGGCAATCTATGGTTTATTCGTATCCTCGGAGATTACTTCCCATTCGATTCACTCAGGGCAGGCGCTAACGCTCGCAATGACATAAGAGGACTCAGTCCTTTATCTTGTTTGAGGAATGCCCACATCTTTCCTTACTCGCCAGCTTCTCAATGTAGCTGACGATCAAACGCTTTGTCCTTTGGATATCCTGCAGGCAAACGACTTCCACTGGGGTATGCATATACCGCAGTGGAATCCCGATAACGCACGTCGCTATCCCTTCACGACTGAAAGCAATACCTTCAGCATCTGTACCCGTGTAGGTTGGCAAAGGTTCAATCTGGTACGATATGTCATTTTCCTTTGCAGTTTCGATAAGCAGGTCGCTAAGTTTTTCAGGTATTGTAGCGCCGCGGCCTATGACTGGACCACTGCCCAGCGGGTTAATCTCATGGTCTTTCAAATCTGGATGTTCGGCAAATGAAACATCGACCACAATGCCATAGTCAATCGGTAAACGGTAAGCATGAATCCGGGCTCCAAGACCAGTGTATTCTTCCTGACTAGTAGCAACGAAATATATGTTAAATGCGCGTTCCCGTTGCGCCAATTCCCGCATCACGAGTATGCCGCAAGCAACACTGGCGCGGTTGTCAAGGGATTTCACAACACGTAGGTCGCCCTGCAGCTTCATGTATTTGCCAAAAAAGGAAACACTATCACCAACTTCAATAATATTCTTCACCACGCTCGGCGCTAGCCCGGTGTCGACAAAGAGTTTATCAAGCGGTAAAAGCTGCTTACGCTCTTCTCTGGATACCAGATGCGGCGGCTTGGCACCAATATAACCTGCTATTGATTTACGACCGTGAACCATTACTTGCTGGGCTGGTAATATGCTAATGTCAATACCGCCCACACTACTGAGACTGAGTCGACCAGCATCGTCAATAGAACTCACCATGAAACCGACCTCATCTATATGACAGGCTATCATGATACCGCAATCTGTTCTGCCCTTAAGATAACCGCTAACACTGCCGTCCTTCTCGATCGTGCCTTTGATCTGCGAACGCTGCAATTCATCATGAATTACATTTTTCACGTTCCCGGCATATCCTATCCCAGTTGCCAAGGTCAGTTTAGCAAGCAGTTCATCAATGTGTTCCATCAGTCCGACCCTCTTTGCTTTTAGCCTTGTGTAGATTTAGTGGTTTATTACCTTCTTCTTCAACCAATACACAAAATACGAGATTACCCGTCTCAAAAGAGAGCATCGTTGTCACACGTGCACTCACGGTTTGATTAATGTACTTCGCAGCATTATCCACGACCACCTTTACGCCTTCGATATAACCAACCCCTTCGGTGTGGTTTATCCCTCGTTTCAGAATCCTGACGGATATGAGTTTATTAGGTGTAAAAATGGGTGTGAGTAAACGATAGAGATCTCTAATATCAAGGATTTTTACGTGAGGATAGAGCTTTGCGTACCTTAGAATTTCATCTGATGTTGTAATGACCTTGGCACGCCTTCGATGCGCCACCCTCAACACACAATCTTCCTCAACTAACCCATCACCCTTTACGTCAACGAACTCGACAGTTGTATTTCTTTTCAGTATCCTAATTGAGCGGTCGCCACGAGGTCCAATAAATTTTTTAACAATGAATCGCACCAACTTAGGAATTATTATTTTACCCTCAAAGATCCTCTTATCAAATAAATGAATAACGCGGCCGTCAATGATGCTTGATGAATCCAAAACAAATCTATTTTCGCGCTTAAAAAATTTCATACTTCCTCCTGCTAATAAGCAGCCAAAACTTTTCAGGACAGACTATTTCTTCAAAGTCAGTCTTACCGCCTCTTTCACATCGGCAACACCCACAATCTTCATCTTCACGCTGTCTTGATGGGCATTCTTTTTTGGCACAATTGCTCTAGTAAAACCCATCTTCTCAGCTTCTTTTAGCCTGGGCAATATCCCATAAACCGACCTGACTTCGCCACCCAAACCAACTTCGCCAACTACCACGGTCTCTTTATCAATTGCCACGTCTCTTACTGAAGAAGCGATCGCAAGAATAATCCCCAAATCATTTGAAGTTTCAAGGACCTTTATACCTCCAACCGCATTGACAAAACAATCAAATCCGTAGACCCCTATCCCTGCACGACGTTCTAACACTGCAAGAAGCATGGAGAGTCTTTTATAATCAATGCCCGTCGCCACTCGCTGTGGGAAATTGTAAAAGGTGGGGCTGGTCAGAGCCTGAACCTCAACAAGCAGTGGTCTCGAACCTTCAATAACCGCAACGGTAACTGATCCTGAGTAGGTTGCATCCGACATGAAAAGATACGAGGGATTGATGACTTCCTTTATACCTGATGCAGTCATTTCGAAAATGCCAATTTCATTAGTCGAACCAAAACGGTTCTTGATCGCACGGATAATGCGGTACTGCTGGTTACTGTCACCTTCAAAGTACAGAACTGCATCAACCATATGCTCGAGAGTTTTCGGGCCGGCAATAACACCATATTTCGTGACATGACCTATAAGCACGGTTGTCACACCCATTTCTTTAGCAAACCTCATCAATGCACCACCGCACTCCCTGACTTGAGCAACACTACCTGGTGCTGACGACAAGCGAGACGTGTAGATCGTTTGAATTGAATCTATTACCATTAAATTCGGTTCATAAGCACTAGCACTTTCAATTATCGAATCGAGTTGCGTCACAGTAAGAACACTGATTCCTTGAACTTCCATGCCCAATCGTTCAGATCTCATACGCACTTGATATGCGGATTCTTCTCCATTAACATAGAGTATCTTCTTACCCGCGCGTGCCAGCATACCAGATATCTGCAACATCAAGGTTGATTTACCGATCCCTGGATCACCACCGAGTAAAACTAAAGAACCTTTGACAAAACCACCGCCCAGCACGCGGTCCAGCTCGCCTATCCCAAGCCCGGTCCGCGTTTCTTTGCTGTAGGGTATTTCTGACAAAGGCAGTGGGTTCACCACCTCTGACTTTCTTAATACTTGTCTGGATTTTGTCTCAATGACTTCCTCAACCATTGTATTGTATTCTCCACAGCCCGGGCATCGTCCAAGCCACTTTGGCGCGGACGCACCGCAATTTTGACAAACAAACCTCGTTATCATAAGACTAAAATCATCAAATCACAAATGGTAAATAATTTCACCCCGTTAGATATGAACTTAATTTTTCTTTTCATGTATTTATGATGTAGTGAGAACGATTTGATGCATATTACCTTTAAAGATTGTTTCATCTAACGGGGCAGGCAATCTCCAATAATCTAAAGTACAAATAAGAAATAGAGAAGTTTTGATATTTGGATTTCAGCATTGTTTGAAATTTGGTGCTTGTGTTTTGCGATTTCCAGTACAGTATTCTTGATTTGCATGATGTGAATTCTCGAACTTTAGAATGATGCCTCCGTCTAAAATACCTTTATATTAATATATTTCTGAGGATTCTCTTTGATATCTTCAATAAGGCTTTTTAAAGCCTGGTTGGTCTGCCTGACTTCTTCATACAACTCGTCTGATTTTATCAATTTAGCTAGTGTTCCATCACCACTCAATAATGCCGTCAAGGAATCTAACCTTACACTTAGGTGCTCGATCTTCTCCGCAGGACCTTTTACCGACTCAGTTAAAGTCTCGAGGTTTCTATTCATGTCCCGAGTCAGCTTTGTAGCTATTTTATTCAAATCGAAGTCTCCCAGCTTGAAATTCTTGATAACCAACATCAGACTATCCAACTGTGCTCCAAGCGCTCCAAGATCAAATCCGCCGCCTGTTCCATAATACACACTTGCGGTCTTGTCAGACGAACCTGGTACGATTTTCACATACCGATCAGCCCCTAACATACTGATCGACTTGATAAAAATCTTTGAATCTTCGGGTATTATGATATCGCGGTCGATCGCAAGAAGCGATTTAATTTTGTTCTGGTCAATCTTCAGATCCTTGACCTTACCTTTTTCCATACCATAAACCATCACCGGATCACCAATTCTCAACCCCAAAACATCGTCAAACATGACTACTACATCATAGGTATTTCGTAAGCCAAGCCTACCAGAAAACCATGTGTACAAAAGAACAAAGAGGATTATACCAACAATGATGAATATACCAACAAACGTCGATTTAATTTGTTTAACCATTATAGACTTCCTTTTTAATCTGTTCCAGCTTGCTGATCTTACCCTTCTTCAGCAGAAAGATATCATCGCCTACTTTTTCTGCGGTATCGAGGTCATGGGTGACAACAACACCGCTCTTCTTATAATCCTTTTTTAGATCAATAATAAGTTGCACGATCCGGTCTCTCATTACTGGATCAAGACCCGTGGTCGGCTCATCATAGAATAAATATTTCGGGTCCAAGGCAAGTGCTCGACCGACTGCAACTAAGCGCTTCATACCTCCAGATAGCGAACCGGGATAAAGCCTTTCCTTACCAGCCATACCTACTATTTCTAAAATCTCTTGGACTTTGTCCCTGACTTGTCGGCTCGATAACTTGGTATGTTCCACAAGCGGTAAAGCAATATTCTCACACACGTTCATCGAGTCGAACAACGCAGTGCTTTGAAATACAAAACCGACATGTTTTCGTATGTCGTAAATCTCATTTTCTTTAGCCGCCTGAATGGATTTGCCATCGAATAACACTACCCCGCTGTCAACCGGCAATATCCCCAATATCGACTTGAGAAGAACGGTCTTGCCGGTACCTGATGGTCCGAGAATAACAACCAGACGTGCTTCACCCACGGTAAAACTGACATTATCCAAAACAATAAGGCCATCAAACCTCTTTGATAAATCCTTAACTTCTATCATCCAAAGATTACCACAGCTACCAGGAAATCCAGCACAAGGATGAGAATCGAAGCGGTAACAACCGCATAGGTTGCCGCCCTGCCGACTTCTTTGGCGCCGCCCTTAACAATAAACCCAAAATAACAACCAGACGCACCAATCACGATCGAGAAGAATAACGATTTGACAAGTCCTCCGAGAAAATCACGCATAGAGAAAAAGTGGATAATGCCATAACTGAACACACTGAACGGTATGCTCAGAAAATAATGCGCATACACGGCGCCAAATGCCAAAGCAACAAATTCAGAAAAAATCGTGAGGACCGGCAAAGAAATAAACGTACCTACAATACGCGGTAGACTAAGGAAACGATAAGGATCAATAGCCATGATCTCCAGGGCATCAATCTGCTCAGTAACCCGCATCGTACCGATTTCTGCAGCCATTGAAGACGCGCAACGACCACTTACCATTAACGCGGTCAGGATCGGACCGAGCTCTATCAAAACCATCCTGCCCACCGTGGTACCGATAATATAACGCGGCACTGTACCTACCATCTGGTAAGTTGCTTGAACTGTAGAAACCAAACCCGTGAATGCCGCGATAATGATGATAATCGGCAGAGAACCAATGCCAATACCGTAGATTTGCTCCAGTATCCTACCTTTGCTCGTACGAATTTTCCAAGGCATGAACATACTCCGGAAGAAAAATGTCGAGAAATCACCGATCAGACTAAAAAGATTCATCCTCTACCTCTTCCATGGCCATTTCTTCACGGGTCGTTAGAGGGGCAAACAATGTGAAATCACCCTGAAACCCCAGTTCCAACATGCCGGTTGGTCCATTACGTTGTTTTGCCAAAAGCACTTCGGCAATACCTTTCTTATCAGTTTCTTTGTTATAAACCTCTTCGCGGTAGATGAAAACCACGACATCTGCATCCTGTTCGATCGCTCCGCTCTCTCTCAAATCAGACAATAATGGTCGCCTATCCTTACGCTGCTCGGGCATGCGCGATAATTGGGATACGACAAGCAAGGGGATATTCAGTTCTTTTGCCAATGCCTTTAGCGCCCTTGAGATTTCTGATATTTCCTGGGTTCTCGATGTTGAACGGAATGTTTGCGGTCCCTCTAAGAGCTGCAAATAATCGACTATCAAAACCCCTATGTCACTCTCTGCCTTTAGCCGCCGTGCCTTTGCCTTCAGTTCATAGATTGACAAAGTCGCTGAATCATCGATATAGATCGGCGCCTTGTCAAATTTGCCAGCACCCGTAGCAAGATTAACCCAATCTTCATTGCGCAACATACCACGCCTTAAATTCATCAAACTCACCCTTGCCTCGCTGCAGAGAAACCGTTGGACCAATGCTTCACCTGACATTTCCAGAGAAAATATGCCAACTGGAACACTATTCTCAATCGCTGCATAAGCAGCAATATTAAGGACAAATGCCGTTTTTCCCATTGATGGTCTGCCGGCAATAACGACAAAATCACCCTTTTGAAAACCCGATGTCATTTCATCCAGTTTGTAATAACCAGTTTCAATGCCGGTTATCATACGCTCTCCGCGCATCGCCTCAGCAGTTTCCAGTATTCTAGTAATATAACTTCGGATATGAACGGGTTCTTTTCTCAAACCAGTTTCTTTAATTTGAAACACAGAGTTCTGCGCGTAGTCAACAAGTTCTGCAGCTGCCTGACTGTCCTCAAAACTCTTTTTCAACATTTCCATCGAAGTCTGTATAATAGTGCGCTTGATTGCCTTGTCTAGAATTACCCTAGCATGATGTTCAATATTAGCCGTGGTTAGCACATTAGCAACTAAATTCGATAAATACTCGGGGCCTCCTATATCCTCGAGCATTTTATTCTGTTTGAGCCAGTCTGTGACAGTCACCAAGTCGGCGGTGACATTCTCGCCGAAAAGAGCGAGAATCGCCCGGTAAATTTTCTGATTGATCGGCGAGTAGAAAATGCTTTCATTGAGGATCTCCATAACCTTGGGCAATGCCTGGGCATCAAGCAACATGGCACCGAGCACAGCCTCTTCAGCTTCTAACGAATGTGGTGGTACGCGCTTTTCTTCCATGTCCTATGGGTTTATTCTTTATTTGCGCTTTTTACGGCGCTTGCTGAGTGTTTTGATGCACTCGTCAAGAATGGTATTGGCAAGCTGCCATTTCGTAATTTTGCCAAACGAAATAACCTCACCATCGGTCTTGAGTATTTTTGCGTGGGTGGTTCCACTGGCTACTCCAGACGAGCTGTTCAAGATTATCATATCACATTTCTTTGATATTAACTTTGTCTTACCTCTGCTTAAGTGCAAACTGTCTTCGAGCGAAAAACCTACAACCAGCGGAGACAATTTCATTTGGGTCAGTTTCTTAAGCAAATCCTGGTTCTTTTCCAACCTAAGACTGAGTTCTGTACCATGGATTTTCTTTGTCTTCTTTGTCTTTGGGCGATAATCACCAACTGCCGCAGCCATTATCAGACAATCGCACCAATTCATATGTGCTTTCAGTCCTTTCAGCATCTCATCCGAGGTTCTGGTGTATATGATATCCATATCCTCCGGGAAATCTACCGTCACCTCACCTATCACACCTTTTGCAATACCGCCGCGGCAGGTAATGGCATAGAGAAGTTCTCTTGCCATACGACCGGACGAACGATTCGTTATCACTCGAACCGGGTCAATGTCCTCTTCAGTACGACCCCCGGATACGAGAAATCTCATATTGTTGAGAGATTTATACCCCTGGCAGAGTGCAAGGATTTTCTTATGGATAGTTGCAATAGACGGGAAACGGCCTTTGCCTGTTTCCCCCGAAGCCAGAGTACCGTAACTTGGTTCCAGAATATGGAAACCGGCCTTGCACAACCTGCTCACATTTTCCTGAACAATCTTGTTTAACCACATACCGCTGTCCATAGCTGGCACGAACAATACAGGTTTTTGAAAAGAAAGCAATGTGGTTGAAAGCAAATCATCGCCAATGCCGCACGCTGCTTTGCCGATAATATTCGCCGTAGCTGGAGCAATAACCAGCACATCAGCCCACGATGACAAGGCCAGGTGTTTGATTCCTTTGCTTAGCACGAACTGGTCAATATAGACTTCATTTGCTGATAACGTCTGGCAGCTCATTGCAGTGACAAAATGAAGTGCCGATTCGGTAAGCACCACTTTTACTTCAGCGCCATTCTTTCTCAGCAGTCTTATGAGTTCTAAGGATTTATAAGCGGCGATAGAACCGGTTATGCCTAAGGCAACGTTCAATCTTGATACCTAATCTTCCCTGCGATCAACTTCCTAATCGCTTCAAAGACGGGATTAACGTGTTCTTCTAAAAGACCCTTTACCTGATCATCTTTCAGTTTCCTTGCTTCCAAGGATGCTACGTTAATCGCTTTGTATTTGTTCTCAAATCTTTCATATATTTTTTCAGTTGGTACAATCATTAAACCTCCTATCCCATTCTATATACATACTGATGCGTGTCAATACCGAGAAAGGCTTTCGCTCCTCTTTTCACCATTTTAAGACCTCTTGTTAGTATTCAATACCTTTGCGCGCGGACACGCCATTTTGGAAGTGATGTTTCACTTCCTTTATCTCACTTATCAGATCGGCATATTCAACAAATTCTCCGGGCATATAACGACCAGTAATGACAAGTTCTTTTTTTCGTGGTGTTTTTTTCATCAGTTCAATGACTTCATGGACCTTGATAAGTCCAAAAGCAACGGCCACGTTGATTTCGTCGAGAATAACGATATCAAACCTCTTTTTTCTGATAACCTCCTTGGCACGCATGAATGCCTGGCGCGCTAAACGGATATCTTCCTCTGCAGGATTTTCTGGATTCACAAAATCAGGGCGACCGTATTGTTCGATAACTAAACCAGGCAGGTGTTTAGCCGCCTCAAGTTCACCGTAATTAATCTTCCCTTTCATGAATTGAATCATTATTACCTTGAGACCGTGGCCAACTGCCCTCAGCGCCAAACCCAAAGCTGCAGTTGTTTTGCCTTTACCGTTACCAGTATATATCTGGATCATTTCTTTCTCAGATGGCACACACCAGCAACCACCTTCATAATCTTGCCGTCTGAACGCATAACTATCAAAGCGCCATCCCTACTGATATCAAGGACTTTACCGGACAGCTCTTTGTCAGGCATCTCAATAACCACCTGCTGACCAAGTAAGATTGTATAGTGGCGCCATTCGGTTAACAAATCAGTTACTTTGTTTTGCTTCAACATAATATAGCAATCATCCAATTGTTTACACAATACATCAAAGACCATTTTTTTTTCGAGATGTTTTTTTGTCTCAAGAAATACAGAACTCGCAGTAGCTTCAAGCTCATCTGGAAACTCACGTATGTTCAGATTGACACCGATACCAAGAATGATTGTTTTGTCAATAATTTCAGTAAGGGTACCACCGATTTTCTTGCCATTGAGCACAATATCATTAGGCCATTTAATACCTGGAAGGACCCCATTCATATGCAACGCCCTGCATACTGCAATCCCGGCAATGATGGGAATCAATGAAGGGTCAAGGGGACGCAGGATGACCGACATCCAAATGCCACCTTCAGGTGAGTACCATTGCTTACCAAATCTTCCGCGGCCTCCAGTCTGTTGATCAACAAGGATCACTGCGCCTTCTGGAGCGCCCTTTATGAGCGTTTTTGCATGCTCGTTCGTAGACTCCAGGGAGTCAAAGTAGTATAGTTTGCTGCCGATAAGCATAAAGGGGACAGGCTACTTTTTAATCTGTTTTCCTGAATATCATCGCCACCACGGTTATGTCATTACCACCCATACTGGACATCATACCATAAGGCCGATCCGCATCAATCTTAACCTGGCAGTCACCTGCTTTGCCGACTAGCTGGTTGACCACGTCAACCGCCTCTCGAACACCGGTCGCACCAGTGGGGTGACCATAGCCAATAAGACCACCAGTTGTATTCGTTGGTATTGTACCGGTCAACTTAGTTCTGCCATCCTTTACAAAATCCGCACCTTCACCGTAGTCGGCAAACCCTGCAGCTTCAATTGCCAAAAGACCTGCAATGGTGAAGCAATCATGGACCTCAAGCACACTCAAATTACCTGGTTTGATAGCGGCACGTTCGTAGGCACGTTTAGCTGCTATTGCGCAGGTCGATAATTTGGTTAAGTCAGGTGGTGGGGTTGTTAAGTTATCTTGAACTTGCGCGTAAGCCATAACTTCAGTGGCATCTTTCTGATCAACCCCAATTTTTTTCAAACCTTCTTCCGAAGCAAAAATCATCGCGGAACCACCATCAGAAACCTTTGAGCAGTCAAAAACATTGATGTTTTCACAAAATACCTTGGGGTTAGGAGGCATCATGCCCGTAGCAAAAAGCTCGGGGTTCTTATTGTGAAATTCCTGCGCAGGAGGGTATTTCCTTGCATTCTCAATCGCATTGACATACCATTGAGCCATACCAGTCCGGACTTTTTCCTTGCCGAATTTTTCAAAACAAGCACCAGCACGTTGTGAGAACTGATCAGGGAAGAAATACGCATGGCCCTCTTTTCTTTCTCCAGAAAACCAACCAGCAGCAGCAAGATAGTCAGCGCCATAGATTGCCTTAACTGAATTCTGGACTTCAACGCCAATGCAGAGAACGACATCTGCGAGGTCAGCCAGAATCGTTTTGATTGAAACAACTATAGCCAGACCACCTGAATCGCAGGCACCTTCAACACGAATACAGGGCTTGTATTGGAAGGTTGGATGAACCATTGGGAAAAACCCGCTAAGGTTTCCCTGTTTGCAAAACCTTTCAGCAACAAAGTTTCCAATAACACCCTCATCTATTGCTTCAGGATTCTGTATTTGATTGATCGATCCAAGACCTGCTTCTTTAATATAATATTCAATACCTGGACGCGGTTTCTTGGGGTGAAATTCCTTTCTACCACTACCCAATGATATCGTGTTAAAACCCGCGCAGGCGTAGATTTTTTTCCTGAAAAATGACATAAGAACTCTCCTTTTAAAAACAACGCAGTAATCGCAGTATCGCTCCTAACGGAACTCGCAGTATCGCCTTCAGCTCGCCATATTTTTTCTTTAGCGAGTCCCGACCAATGTCGGGACGATCCTGCATCTCCTGCCAATGGAATGATCCTGCGAGCATAGCGATCCTGCATTTACTTATACGTAATCATTTATCGGTCCGTATAACCAATAAAATCCATTCGTTAGGACCGCATTAACATTTTTAGTTGAAGCCGCAACGCCGTCATTGACCAACTGTTCACCTATCGCCTTTGTCTTCTTGAGAAAATCGACCGCGAGCCTTGCACCGAGTGTATCCGTTTTCTTCAGCTTATCAAAATGACTTTGTAGAGCATCTTCTTTCTTGGGATTCATCAGGAGTGCTTTCCACGGAGCAAAACCGTCAGGGAGTGATCCAATCTTGGCATCCACCTTCTTCTTCCAGTTATCACTAAGCATAAAATAGTCTTTCTTGCTGCAATTATAAATACCCGCAGGGCGATTCCTTTCATATTTGAGGAAACCGTCTTTTTGGGAACCATCAGCATACTGTCCACCCAGCACGTGCTGCTTAACCAGCTTGTCGATAAATCTGCTCCTGAGACTTTTGTCGTCAAGATGAGTCCGCATGACTCTTAAAATACACTGGAATACATCAACCCCAACATAATCAATGAGTTGAAAAATACCCATGGGTCTCAAGAGAAAATCCTGGGTAATTCTATTGACAACATAGATCGCACCAGGATAGCGAAAAGTGCTTTTAAGACGTTCTACTTCACTCAGTGCATACAAGCCGTCGCGTATGAAATGACCATTGCCGATAAACCCTGATATGTCACACGAGGGAACTAATTTCTTGCGCAGCCGTTTTCCCAACTCATCACCGATTTTTCTCAACTCTTCGACAGTGTTATCCGCAGCGATGACTTCGACTAAACGCTGCACAACTGGCGGGTTGTAGAAGTGGTAGCCGATCAGACGACCATCAAGACCTGCTTGTTCATCAAGATATGAAATCGGAATGCTCGATGTATTCGTTAAGAACATAGTATCTGGCGAACATAATTTCTTCATTTTTCGGTAGATTTTTGTTTTTACCTTGTCGTTTTCAACAATCGCTTCAAAAACCAAGTGGGCGTCTTTAACCGCATTGAGATCAGTCGTAAAATTGAGCACTGATGAAGCGTTGTTAACAAAGGTCCTTATGATATCAGTATTCTCAATGAGATCCTGGCGTTCCTCGTATAATTTCCTCAAGTGGACAGTGGATTTCTCCGCTACTTTGGTCAGCTGTGTTATCATGTAGCCACGTAAACCATCGAGCGCCGTCTCACTGATATCAATAAGATTAGTTCGGTACACCTTATTTTTATTCTCCGCTTTTAACTTCAGCTTGGCCATCTCCTGGGCGATCATAACAGCGATACCACTACCCATCTTTCCCGCCGCACCGACAATCGCCACATTTTGCAGCCTATCATCTAATGTCATTTAAAACCTCCTCTCTTAAAGCAAATCTCAAATCCCAAGCACCAAAAACCAAATAATTTCAAAATCACAATATCTAAACATTTTTTTGTCATTTTGAATTTGGCTCTTTGAAATTTGTTTGTCATTTGGCATTTGAAATTTGGAATTTAACTATTTATCCCACTTGGGTCGTCGCTTTTCTAAAAATGCTTTCATACCTTCTTTCGCTTCGTCAGTAGAGAACAGAACGCCAAAAGCTTCCATTTCATAAGAACTCGCCGTTGTAAGATTCGTATCAATACCGCGATTTATCACAGTCTTGGCAATCCGCACTGCAATCGGGCCCATTTCTGCTATCTTATTGGCGATACTCTTTACATCATCTATGAATTTATCAAGCGGAACAACTTTATTTACTAAACCTATTCTCAATGCCTCCTGAGCGTCGATTAGATCACCTGTGAAAATGAGCTCTTTGGCCTTTCCCGTACCCACTAATCTGGCAAGGCGCTGTGTTCCGGCATGACCAGGGATTATGCCGAGTTTCACTTCAGGTTGACCGAATTTTGCTTTTTCGGAAGCAACCCTTATATCGCAAGCCATGGCAAGCTCACATCCTGAACCAAGGGCATAACCATTCACTGCTGCAATAACTGGTTTCTCCATATTTTCGATATACGATAAAACACGCTGGCCGATACGACTGTATTCCCGTGCCTTTAGTCCATCCATCTCTGCCAAACGTGCAATATCTGAACCCGACACAAATGACTTGCCTTGGCCAGTTATAATTACCACATAGATATTGTCATCTTCATTAAAACCCTGCATTGCCTGTTCTATCTCAAGTATTGTTTCCACATTTACAGCATTCAAGACATCGGGTCGGTTGATCTTAAGAATCCCCAACTTGCCTTCGCTCTCAATGATTATGTTGCTGAATGTCATCTTACCTCCTTAAATCTTTCTTTTTCTTTGCCAAATAATTCTCAATTGCTTTGTGTAATGCATCAGCACCCAAATTCGAACAGTGCATCTTTACCGCCGGTAATCCCCCTAACTTGCCAACAACCATTTTATTCGTAATCTTCATTGCCTGTTTAAGTGTTTTCCCTTTTGCCATTTCGCTCACCATGCTGGATACAGCAATTGCCGCTCCACATCCAAAGGTTTTGAACTTAACATCCTTTATTCTACCATTTTCGACCTTGATATGGAAAGTCATAATATCACCGCAGACAGGGCTGCCAACTTCACCGACGCCATCAGCATCCTTGAGTTCACCTACGTTCCGCGGATTCATAAAATGGTCCATTACTTTTTTACTGTACATTCCTATTTCTCCTATTCCAACTCAACTATCGGTTTAAGGGCTTCGATTTGAGCACCTTCTTTATAGTTGATTTTCTTGACAACACCATCCCGTGGCGCGCGCAATTCATTCTGCATCTTCATTGCCTCAACTATCGCAAGGGTGGTTCCCTCCTTAACTTCATCACCGACCATTACCATAACCTTTACGAGCAGCCCAGGCATGGACGATTTCACACTATCGCCCTTTTGCACCTGTGCACCAGCTCCTTTAAATACATTTCCTCTTTCCAAAACAAGAGTGTAATAGTCCCCGCCAACTGCCAAGTATATCGTATCCTTATCTTGCGCATAATAGATGTTGTTCATATTCTTGTCTAATTCAAAAGAGATGATATTGTTTTTCTTCGAAAAACTGGCGATATCATAATCCTTGCCATCAATAGAAACCTGATAGCCTTTGTCGAATCTCTTGATTCTTACTACATGGGTCTTATTTAGATGTATGAATTTATATTCCATGACCAAACCTATGAACGCAGTAATCGCAGTATCATCCGCCACGCAACATGGCGGATTAGCAGTATCGTCCCTTCGGGACTCGCAGTATCGCCTTCGACTCGCCCTTTTCTTTCTTTAGCGAGTCCCGACCAATGTCGGGACGGTCCTGCATCTCCTGCGAATGAAATGATCCTGCGAGCTTGTTTCGAGATGTTTCGAGAAACGAAGCGATCCTGCATATACGTCAGTGTCTGCATATTTCCCAAGAACCCAATTCTTGCCACGGCGTCGTTATTTTGTGAACCTGCGCTGCCTTGGAGGCGATTTGGGCACTGCCCCCTGTTCTCCTCAATGTCTTTATCAAAGAAGCGGCAATTAAAACCTGGGTCATTTTCTCATGTTGATGGATTAGGGCTTCTTCATTATCATCAATAAAATGCGTATGGTACTCACCAGTTATGAATTTCTCTGTATCCATAATGCGCTTCAAGAAACCAATATTGCTTTTGATACCGAGGATAATATAGTTTTCTAAAGTGTTGGACATGCGGGCGAGCGACAATTCTCTTGTCTCAGCCCAGGTTATTAGCTTGGAAAGTATGGGATCGTAATGAGGTGGTACATCCCAGCCCTGATATATCCCTGAATCTACTCTGATACCCGGCCCACTTGGCTCAAGCAGGAATAGTATCTTACCTGGCGATGGCATGAAATTGTTGTCTGGGTCCTCAGCGTAAATACGTGATTCTATTGCATGCCCGCGTTGACTTATATCTTTTTGCTGGAACCCGAGTTTCCCTCCAGCCGCGACCAGAATCTGTTGACGTACTAAATCTATACCAGTAACCATCTCGGTAATCGGATGTTCGACTTGAACACGCGCATTTACTTCCAGAAAATAGAATTTTTTGTTCTGGTCCACGAGGAACTCAACGGTTCCAGCATTGGTGTAGTCAGCAGCTTCAATAACTCTCTTTGCCGCTTCACCCATCTTAGTGCGCAGAGCATTATCAAGAGTTGGTGAAGGCGTCTCCTCGATTATCTTCTGGTGGCGACGTTGAATAGAACATTCACGCTCGTATAAATGGACAACATTACCATAGGTATCTCTAATAACTTGAAACTCAATGTGCCGTGGTTTCTCAATATATTTCTCAAGGTAAACCGTAGCGTCACCAAAGGCACTCTGGGCCTCTCTTTGCCCAGCGTCAATACTGGCTTCGAGTTCCTGTTCACTGCGGACAATTCTCATGCCCTTACCGCCACCGCCCATTGATGCTTTAACAATAACTGGGTAACCCACTCGGTCAGCCATGCTTTTAAACTCAGCCAAATCTGTACTACTTGCTTGCATACCTGGTATAATCGGCACATCGACGTGCCTTACTGTATTACGCGACGCCACCTTATCACCAACAAGGATCATTGCTCGGGAGCTCGGCCCGACGAACACAATCCCGGCATCCTCGCAAGCTTTGACAAACCGTGCATTCTCTGCAAGAAATCCATAACCTGGATGAATTGCTTGAGCCCCGGTTCTACGTGCTTGCTCAATGATAGTTTGGATGCTCAAATAACTTGCTTGGGGTGCAGGATCGCCAATGCAGACCGCCTCATCCATGTACCAAAGGTGGCACGAATTGGCATCAACCGTGGAATATACGCCGATTGTCGCAATGCCCATTTCATGGCATGCGCGGGCGATGCGAATTGCAATCTCACCCCGGTTGGCGATTAGAATTTTTTTAAACATAGTTTAAAAGCAGTATCATTTCATTCGCAGTATTATCCAACACGCAACATGGCGGATTCGCAGTATCGTTCCTAACGGAACTCGCAGTATCGCCTGCGGCTCGCCCTGTTCTTTCTTTGGCGAGTCCCGACCAATGTCGGGACGATCCTGCGTCTCCTGCAAGTCCTACCATTATCAATGGTGGGACGATCCTGCAAGCGTGTTTCGAGATTTTTCGAGAAACGATGCAATACTGCAATTTACTTACTCCACTTGGGTTTTCGCTTTTCCAAAAATGCAGCCATTCCTTCCTGTCCCTCATTTGATATTCTCAGCTTAGCAATAACCTCGGCCGTGTATTTCTTTGCTTCTTCGAGAGACATTTCAGCAACATTTCTTAATAATTCTTTGCAGTTCTTAATCGCCTCTGGACCACTGGATATTAATTTGCTGACCAGTTCGTCAACATATTTATCAATTTCTTCTAACTCAACGACCGCATTAACCAACCCGGCATTAAATGCCCTTTCAGCGCTCAACCTTTCACCGGTTAAAAAGAATTCACGACATTTACCCTCACCGCACTTTTTCATCACATAAGGTGAAATGCAAGCCGGGATAAGACCGATTTTTACCTCGCTGAAACTGAACTTTGCCCGGTCTGCAGCGATTGCAATATCACATACTGCAACAAGCCCAGTGCCACCACCAATTGCTGTGCCATTAACTCTGGCAATGGTTGCTTTTGGTGAAGCGTATATTTTGTAAAGCATATCAGCCAGTTTTAAAGACCCTTTCAGGTTATCATCATAAGAATAATCCTTGACCCTGCGCATCCAGTTCAAATCAGCACCAGCACAAAAAGACTTACCTTTACCAGTTAAGACCACAACCCTAATATCTTGATTCTTTTCGATCTCATCAAAGACAACACTAAGCTCCTTGATCATTATGTCATCGAACGCATTATGAACCTCCGGGCGATTGAACGTAACCCTGGCTACTTTATCCTCAAGTTCATATAAAATTGTTTGCAGTTTATCTTTCAACATACGCTATATCCTTCTAATTTTTAACGACAAATTTCAAATTAAAAATGCCAAATGAAATCCAAATACCTAATGTTAAGTTAAAAAAAATGGATTTTGACATTCCTTTGATATTTGGTCTTTGGCATTTGTCATTGATTATCTTCTCCTAAGGTCTTTGTTTTAGTCGGTTCGATGAGCAAAATCCAGGCCGGTTTTTTTGCACGCGACCGGTGCCGCTTCCCTTTTTTCACCAAATAACCTTCATTCTCTTTAAGTTCGACAGAACCTTCTTCAGTATCTATAAAAATCTTACCTTTGAGTACTATAAAGAACTCATCTTCATCGCGGTGCGTGTGCCAGTTGTAAACACCTTGGATATTGGCAATACGCAAAGCAGTATCATTAATATAGGCAATATCCTTAGGTTGCCACGGTTCTTTGACATTCCTGATAATATCCTTAAGACTTACTTTTTTCATTACACCCCCTTTCAAGAAAACACCTAAAAGTCCAAAATTCCTAAAAATATATTTAATATCCCTTTTAGGTTTTTTAGGTAGTTTAGGTATTTAGGCATTTAGGCATTTATCCGCCTTAGGCGGATTACATTCGGAAAACTCCAAATTTGTGATCAGGGATCGGCGCGTTGAGTGACATGGCAATAGCCAAACCGAGTAACTGACGCGTGTCTAAAGGATCAACAATCCCGTCGTCCCATAATCGAGCAGTTGAGAAGTAGGCACTTGATTCGTTCTCGTATTTTGCCAGGATAGGTCTTCTGATTTCCTCTATCTGTTGGGCCGTAGGTTTTGTCCCCTTTTTTGTCAAAGCCCTTACTTTGATATCAGTTAGAACACCCGCAGCTTGCTCACCACCCATAACACATATCCTCGCATTGGGCCACATCCACAAAAGTCGCGGATCATACGCCCGTCCGCACATACCATAGTTGCCCGCACCGTATGACCCACCTATTATGACCGTGAACTTGGGTACCTGGGCATTAGCTACAGCATGCACTAATTTAGCGCCGTCTTTAGCAATACCCTGATGCTCGTACCTTTTACCGACAATGAAACCGGTAATGTTCTGTATGAAAAGTAACGGTATTTTTCTAATTGCACACATCGTAACAAAATGCGCACCTTTCTGAGAAGATTCCGAAAACAAAACTCCATTATTTGCGAGGATGCCAACTGGATACCCCATGATGCGTGCAAAACCGCAAATAATAGTAAGCCCGTATAGTTCCTTGAATTCATGGAATTCACTGCGGTCAACCATGCGCGCAATTATCTCTCTCATATCAAAGGTCTTTTTAAGATCTTTAGGGATAATCCCGTACAGTTCTGATGGGTCATATGCTGGCTCTTCTGGCTCTTTCCTTGCAAGCGGGAATTTTGACGACGCGCCCAAATTGTCCACGATATTGCGGGTAATTTCGATGGCGTGTTCGTCATTGAGCGCATAGTGGTCAGCGACACCAGAAATACGGCAATGCACATCAGCACCACCTAAATCTTCTTCGCTCACAACTTCACCGGTTGCCGCCTTTACCAGAGGAGGCCCACCAATATAGATAGTGCCGACACCTTTAACAATGACTACTTCGTCACTCATCGCCGGCTGATACGCTCCGCCTGCGGTACAAAACCCCATGACCACTGATATCTGAGGGATATTCTCAGCTGACATATGTGCCTGGTTAAAGAATATCCTGCCGAAATGAAACCGGTCAGGGAATGTACCGACCTGGAGCGGCAGGAATATGCCTCCTGAATCGACCAGGTATATACATGGCAGCCGGTTTTCCATGGCGATCTCTTGCGCGCGGATATGCTTCCTTATGGTTTCCGGAACATAGGTCCCGCCTTTTACCGTAGCATCGTGGGCGACAACCATAACCTCTCTATTGTGAACAACACCAATACCCGTAACGATTGCTGCTGCTGGATGGCGGTTGTCATACATATCCCAAGCTGCCAACGCATTCAATTCAAGAAAAGGCGTATCCGGATCGAGCAAAAGCCGGAGTCGATCGCGTACAAAGAGCTTGCCGCGGTCTTTGTGCTTCTTATGCATATAATCAGGACCGCCCTTTTTTATCGATGCAAGACGTTCCTTTAAGACCCCCACCGCTTCTTGCATAGCTGCTTTGTTCTCTTTGTAATCAGCGCTGTTTACGCTTATTTTTGATTCTATTTTAAACATAATCTCCTTCTAAATCCTAAGCACTAATATCTAAATTCTAAACAAATACTAATTGCCAAATTCAAATGTTCAAAACGTTTTGGATTTATTATTTCGGTCATTTGATATTGTTTAGGATTTAGTATTTCGAATTTGGTGCTTATACGAGTACTGTCTTATAACCATAACAAATGATCCCCGTGTGTCCTTCAGCATACAGTTTCCTGAAAACAAACTTCACTTTCTTGCCGATTTCAAGATCCTCTGGCTTGCAGTCAACGACCTGAGTTGTGACCCTGACGCCATTATCTGACTCAACGATGGCAATTGCATAGGGAACTTGCGTAGCAAAATCTGCTGGCGCCACCCTAATCATGGTGTGGGAGAGAATTGTCCCAGTTTCTGACAACTTTGTTTTGTCGAATTCTAAAGACCCACAACCCGAGCATACCAGGCGTGGTGGAAAAAACAATTTACCACATTTCTTACACTTGGCTGCTTCGAGCCGGTATCTCTGAGGCATCTCTCTTCGATATGTCGGTGATGGCATAAAACCTCCTTTTAAAAACAAATACCTAAAAGTCCAAAAATCCAAAATACCTAAAGAAAAATACCAAACAAATTTTAGGCATTTATATTAGTTTGAATATATGTGTCACGGATGATCCTCCTGAACCGCCCATGTTCTGAGTCAACCCGATCTTCGCGTTCTTCACCTGACGTTTACCGGCATTTCCACGCAACTGTTCAACCACCTCAACAACTTGCGCAATACCTGTAGCACCAACCGGATGCCCCTTTGATTTCAAACCGCCCGATGGATTGACTGGAATTTTACCTTCCAAAGCCGTGTTTCTCTGTTCAGTAAAAAGACCACCTTTGCCTTTTTCAGTAAAACCCAATTCCTCAATAATGCAGATCTCGGCGATTGAGAAACAATCATGGACCTCAGCCACATCAATATCTGATGGTTTTATTCCAGCCATCTTATAGGCAGCCTCGCCCGACACTTTGACCGCCTTCAATGCTGTTATGTCTTCACGATTATGCAGGGCAAGTGTATCAGTGGCGGCACCTGAACCGAGTATCTTAACCGACGGTACTTTCAGCTGCTTGGCAAAATCAATTGATGTGAGAACAACGCAGGCTGCACCATCAGTTACTGGCGAACTGTCGAGCACAGTCAAAGGATCAGCAACCAATGTCGCATTCATAACTTGTTCAAGGGTAACTTCTCTTTGAAATTGGGCATTGGGATTCATTGCACCGTTTCGGTGGTTCTTTACTGATACTGCAGCCAGCTGCTCCCTTGTTGTACCATAGCGATGCATATGTGCCCGAGCAATTAAGGCGTAAAGACCAGGAAAAGTCACGCCTTGATACACCTCATATTCCTGATCTGCTGCGGTGGCAAGCGCGTAAGTAGCATCAGCGCCGTCATTCATTTTTTCAACACCACCGACCAAAACTATATCACTGTAACCTGAGGAAATTTCGAACAAACCAAGCCTCAGCGCCATGCCGCTTGAACAACACGCTGATTCAACGCGCATTGCTGGAACCGGCGCCACGCCGAGATAATCAGCCATCAAAGCGCCAATGTGTTCTTGACCAACAAAGAGCCCTGGGGTCATTGCACCTACATACATTGAATCAATATGATCCACACCCGCATCATCAATTGCCTTTAGCGCAGCTTCGACGAATATGTCCCTCAGAGACTTTTCCCAGAGCTCACCGAATTTCGTCATTCCACAACCAACTACTGCCACTTCTCTCATACTAACCCCCTTTACTCGTTCATTATGATTTTGCCACGGAATTTCGCGTACTGACCATAATTAAGGTAGATACGGTTATTCTCAAGCATACTTTTGAGCTTTTCTGCCTTATCTCGCACCTCATCAATCCGTTTGGTCATTTTGAATATGAATGCGTCACTGCCCGCGCCTGAACCAAAAGAAACCAGTAGTATCAAATCACCTGGTTTGGCGACATCGAGCGTCGCAGACAATCCCGTAGGTGACGACCCTGAATAGGTATTGCCCATTAAAGGTACAATCCAACCCGGTTCCATCTGTTCCTTGGTAAAACCCAATTTTTTACCGACAGTTAAGGGAAATTTCCCGTTCGGCATGTGAAAGACTGCATAAGCAAAATCAGCTGGTTTATACCCGCTCTTATCAAGAATCGCTTTTGCTGCACCTAATACGTGTTTGAAATAAGCCGGCTCGCCAGTAAACCGACCACCGTGCAATGGATAAAAAGCCCCTTCTCGTCGCCAGAAATCTGGTGTATCGGTCGTGTATGAAAACGTATCCAGGACTTCAGCGATAACGCCTTCTTTTCCAAAAATGAATGCGGAACCACCAGCTGACGCAGAGAATTCAAGAGCATCACCTGGTGCGCCCTGTGAAGTATCAGCCCCAACACCCATAGCATATTTCACCAGATCAGCCTTGACCAGACCGTATGCAACAAACATTGCCTCAGTCCCTGCCTTACAGGCGAATTCATAGTCAGCAATATGAACATTAGGAACAACACCCAATGCTTCAGCTACTACAGTCCCGGATGGTTTTACAGCATAGGGATGCGACTCGGAACCGATATAGAGAGCCCCAATTTCACCGGGGTCAATACCAGCTCTTTTTAATGCATTCTTTGCTGCCTCAACAGAAATTGTAATGGTATCCTCATCCATTCCAGGTACAGTCTTCTCGTTGAGCATCAAACCTCGCTTCACTGTTACAGGATCCTTGCCCCATTGATGGGCAATCTCCTCAACCTTAATCCTGTATCTCGGTAAATAAGAACCATAGCCAATAATCCCAATCATTAAACGCTCCTTTCTATAAATGCAGGAAACGCAGTATCATTCCAACCACAGGTCGGAATTTGCAGTAATCGCAGTATCGCCTCCGGCTCGCCCTGTAAAATACAAGATATCGGTGGTTTTTGCCACATTGATCTTTTTGCTAAAGTTGTTTTCTGTAGACATCGCAAGTCTCTTTTTATTATTTAACGGGGCTCGCCAAATATTTTTTTGCGAATCCGTCAAAAACGGATGATGCTGCGTTTACTGCGAGTCCCGTAGGGACGATTCTGCGAGCGTAGCGATCCTGCGTCATCTTATATTTTCGATAGGGCTTGTTCTAAGTCTGCAATAAGATCCTTAGTACTTTCAAGCCCAACAGATATTCTAACATAACCTGGGTTAATCC
Source organism: bacterium (assembly GCA_049647125.1). Classification (GTDB taxonomy): domain Bacteria; phylum Hydrothermota; class Tepidihabitantia; order SM23-42; family SM23-42; genus JAUVZL01. The sequence continues at coordinate 66,067 of JBARXC010000214.1, forward strand.
CGCACCCGCGTAACTCTTCATCTGAATACGTTGAATGGGTCATCGAAGCAGGATGCTCGATGAGTGTATCTACATCACCCAGACTGACTGCAAGAATACACAACTTTACTGAATTCATGACTATTTTGCCTGCTTCTTTTCCCCCTTTTACATCAAACCCAAGCATACCACCAAAATCGCTCATCTGTTTCTTTGCCAATTCATAGCCTGGGTGCGACGTAAGACCAGGGTAGTAAACCTTCTCAACCTTATCGTGCTTCTGGAGATACTCGGCAATCTTCATAGCATTTTTACAGTGTCGGTCCATCCTCACAGCCAGGGTCTTCAGACCCCGTAAAACAAGCCAGGCATTGAATGGTGAATTGCAGGCACCGATCTCTTTAGCATCTTCCCACAACTGATGCACGAAATCCTTTTTCCCAACAACAACGCCGCCAATAATATCGCCGTGTCCACTAAAATATTTAGTCGCTGAATGGACCACGATGTCAGCGCCAAGTTCCACTGGTCTTTGGAGATACGGTGTGGCAAAGGTATTGTCAACACACAAAGGGATATTTTTGCTTCGGGCAATTTCCGCACATCGTGCAATATCAATGATTTTCAGGGTCGGATTTGCCGGCGTCTCAGTAAAGATCAACCGTGTATTATCCTTAATACAAGAAACCAATTGATCTGCATCTGCCGTATTGCAGAATGTTACTTCAATACCTATCTTGGGCAGAATGTTATTGAACAATGCATAAGTACCGCCATAAATAGTGTTGTCAGAGACAACGTGTTCACCGGCTTTGGTAAGCGTCACAACGACGTTAAAAATTGCTGCCAGACCAGATGCGAAAACCACACCTGCCTCAGCAGATTCCAATAGAGCAATCTTGCTTGCCAAAAGATCGATCGTCGGATTACTAAGTCTTGTATAAATGTACCCTTTTTCTTCTTGTTTAAAAAGCCGCGCACCGTGTTCAGCATTGCGGAAGGCAAAAGTTGATGTCTGATAAATTGGCGGCGCAACAGCACCGGTTATTTTATCAGGATGTTGTCCGCCATGCACGATTTTTGTTTCAATATCCATTATTCCTCCTTAAATATATCAAATACCTAAATGCCTAAATACCGAAACACCTAAAAGGATTCCTATCGCAAGGTTGAAGAATCCATTTGATAACCCCGGAGTAGAGCCTTTAGGCTCCTCAGAAAACGATGAAATCGATTTGATATCTATTCATCTTATGACTCGTTTAATTCAATCAAAACTCCACCCATGTCTTTGGGATGAATAAAAGCTATCTTTTTCCCTCTGGCACCAATTCTCAGAACCTCATCAATTAACCTGACATTGTGGCTTTTCATATTGGCTAGTGCCTTTTCAATATCAGCCACGAGAAAACATAGATGGTGCAACCCTTCACCTTTCTTTTCTATAAATTTACTTATTGTGCTCGTTTCTTCCAAAGGCTCTAATAATTCAATCTTCGTTTCACCTAGGTCGAGCACTGCCACTTTCACCTTCTGATCTGGCACATCCTCTATAACCTCTAACTTAAAGCCAAAAATATCCTGCCATATCTTGAGCCGCTCCTCTATACTTTTAACAGCAATTGCGATGTGATCTAGTTTCATAGAAGCCGTCTCTTTTTCGCATCTTGCTCGAGCGTTTGACGGAAATCCGGGTGAGCGATAGCGATAAGCGCTTCGGCGCGTTGACGCAGGTTCTTGCCGTGCAAATAGGCAATTCCGTATTCTGTTACCACGTAGTGGACATCTGCCCGGGTCGTCACTACACCTGCACCGACCTGCAAAGTGGGCACAATCTTGGATAGTTTACCACCCTTGGCAGTCGAAGGCAAAGCGATTATCGGTTTCCCTCCTTCTGATTGAGCTGCACCTCGGATGAAGTCAACCTGACCACCAAAGCCCGAGTAGATTCTTGTACCTATAGAATCCGAACAAACCTGACCGGTTAAATCAACCTCAATCGCCGAATTAATGGCGACCATCTTATAATTCTGCCCGATTATATAAGGGTGGTTCGTATAATCTGTCGGGTGGGTTTCAAAAGTCGGATTATTATTTATCGACTCATACAATTTCTTTGAACCGAGGTAGAAAGTAGCTATGACCTTACTATTATGGAGGGTTTTTTTCGCTCCGGTAATAACACCTTCGTCAATTGCCTCGATAATGCTATCTGAAACCATCTCAGTATGAATGCCAAGATCTTTCTTACCAAACATCGCTTTTAGCGAGGCATTGGGGATACCACCAATACCAAGTTGAAGCGTCGACCCATCCTCAACCAAACTGGCAACATGCGTGCCGATCTTTTTCTCCACCTCCGTAAAAGGAATCGGTTCTAACTCAGGTAGGTCTTCGGATATTTCTACTATCTTAGCAATACGCGAGGTATGTATAAAAGAATCTCCCAAAGTACGGGGCATTTTGTCGTTAACCTGCGCCACCACAATCTTTGCAGTCTCAGCAGCAGCTTTCGAAGCAAGACACTCAACACCGTAACTCATAAAGCCATGTTCATCAGGAGGTGATAAATGCATAAAGGCAACATCTATGGGTAGCAGACCCAAGTAGAAGAGACTGGGGATTTCGTAAAGAAAAACCGGGATATAGTCTGCTTTACCTTCGTTTACAGCCTTACGATCTGCCGGCCCGACAAATAGCGAATTGTGACGGAAATGACCTTCCATGCCGGGCTTTGACAATGGATCATCACCAAAAAGAAGCACGTGTGATATCTCAACATCCTGTAGTTCCTCTTTGCGCAGTGCCAGCGCCCCCATAAGTTTAGACGGTGATGCTGCATTACCACTAACATAGACCCGGTCATTGCTCTTGACAACCGACACAGTTTCTTCAAGCGAACACTTTTTCTTTTTGTAGTTATCAAACCAGCTCATGATAAGTATTCCTCTCTTATGACACCATTCTCAACATAAATACCGCGATTCAAAGCACGGTTCTCTTTCAGCGTAATCTCGAGCCCTTTTTCAGTTATTATTTTCAAGAATGGGAAAATCCCTGAGGAAATCGCGTGCGTCGCAGTTCGTGCAACCAATGTCGTTGCATTCGGCATGCAGAAATGTATCACGCCGTCAACTGTATACATAAACTTGCCGCATGGAGAAATCTTTGAAGTTTCCGAGCAACCGCCCTGGTCAATTGAAAAATCAATCAGTACAGATCCACGACGCATTGATTTTACCATTTCATTTGTAATTAGAATCGGTGATCGTTTGCCTGGTTCTAATACCGCACAAATGAGTACGTCAGCAAACTTGACGAGCTTTTCAATATTGTGTTTTGTGGAAAACATCGTCGTTATTCTACTGTTGCCAGTCTGACATACAAGGCTGTCGAGCTTATCACGAATAATATCAAGTACATAGACATTGGCACCTACTGAGGCGAACGATTTTGCGGCATTACAACCCAGCGTACCAGCGCCAAGGATCACGACCTCTGCAGGGGGGATACCAGGTATGCTACCCAGAAGAATACCCCGGCCGCCACCAGGTGATTCCAGTAATCGACCAGCAATCTGCACCGAGAGCTTTCCACCCATCTCACTCATCGGTATCACCACTGGTAACCGGCCATCATCATTCTGTATTATCTCGTAGCCAATAACAGTAAGTTTCTTATCCCGAACCGTCCTCTTAAATTCTTTGCGAGCAGTAACCATGTGTATAAAACCCATTATGGTCTGCCCTTCTTTTATATACTGATACTCTTTCTGCTGAGGTCTTCGAACTTTTAATACAACATCAGCGCGTCGATACGCCTCTTCTTTCGAGTACACAACCGTCGCACCAGCTTTCTCATAGCTTTCGTCTGAGAACCCTGCGCCCTCACCGGCTTTTGATTCGACATAGAACTTCGCGCCGTACAGCATGAGTTCTTTTGCTGCCATGGGTGAGAAACCAACTCTATACTCCGGTGTATCCTTGAATGGCGGGATTTCGCGGGGAATACCAAAAATCATAAAACCTCCTTTTTAAAAAAATGCAGTAATCGCAGTATCCTCCGCCACGTAACATGGCGGATTCGCAGTATCGTTCCTAACGGAACTCGCAGTATCACCTTCGACTCGCTCTGTAAAATACAAGATATTTGTGGTTTTAACCACATTAATATTTTTGCCAAACTTCTTTTCTGTAGACATCGCAAGTCTCTTTTTATTATTTAACGGGGTTTCGCCCTGTTTTTTGACGAGTCCTGACCAATGTCAGAACGATCCTGCGTCTCCTGCAAGTCCTGCTATTATCAATGGCGGGACGATCCTGCGAGCACAGCGATCCTGCTATTAGAATATGTTCTTCTCTTTATATTCTCCATAAACGTCTCTCAACGTATCTGAGATTTCACCTATTGTCGCATATTCTTTCACGCAATTAAGAATCGGCTCCATTAAATTCAAATTGTCTATTGCTGCTTTTTTTAAATCATTTAATAGAACCTTAACTTTTTTATTATTCCTTCTTTGTTTAATTTTTTTTATCTTACGTATTTGTTTCTTCACTACTTCTGGTGCCACTTCCAGAATTGAATATTTCTTTGATGTTCCCTCGGTCATAAATTTATTAACTCCGATAACAGTAATCTCACCATTCTCTACTGCCTTCTGACAATCATACGCACTCCGGTGAATTTCTTTCTGAAAATATCCGTTTCCAATAGCTGCCAGGGCACCACCCATTGACTCAATCTTATCCAGATAGTCGTTCACCTGCTCCTCCAATCTGTTAGTCAACGATTCAACATAGTAGGACCCCGCCAGGGGATCGATAACTTCTGGAATCTTACTTTCATAAGCAATCATCTGTTGAGTACGTAATGCCAATTTCACTGATTCCTCAGTGGGCAGGGTCAAGGCTTCATCGCGCGAATTCGTATGCAGACTCTGGGTCCCGCCCAGAACCGCGGCGAGTGCCTGTAATGCAACACGTATCGCATTATTATCAGGTTCTTGAGCAGTCAATGTCGAACCAGCAGTCTGAGTGTGGAAACGAAGCATCCATGACTTCGGGTTCTTTGCATCGAATCGCTCTTTCATGACACGCGCCCAGATCCTCCTGGCAGCTCTAAACTTGGCAACTTCTTCAAAAAAATTATTATGTGCATTAAAGAAAAATGAAATACGCGGCGCAAATGAATCCACATCAAGTCCACCCCGTTCAATTGCATACTGCACATAAGTCATGCCGTTTGCGAGTGTGAAAGCAAGCTCTTGTACTGCTGTCGCGCCGGCTTCTCTTATATGATACCCTGATACAGAAATCGTGTTCCATCTGGGCAGGGACTTGCTGCAATATCTCATGATATCGACAGTAATCTTTATCGATGCTGCAGGTGGGTATATGTATGTGCCGCGCGCAATATACTCCTTAAGGATATCATTCTGAACAGTACCGGATAATCTCTCCTTTGGCACGCCCTGCTTTTCACCAACTGCGATATACATTGCCAAAAGAACTGCCGCGGTTGCATTGATTGTCATAGACGTGCTCACTTTGTCAAGTGGTATTTTATCAAACAGTATCTCCATGTCCTCAAGTGTATCAATGGCAACACCGGTCTTACCCACCTCACCAGTAGCCAGTTCATGATTTGAATCATAACCCATCTGGGTTGGTAAATCAAATGCAACAGATAGACCTGTCTGTCCCTGTTCTAGTAAATAACAATAGCGACGATTCGATTCTTCAGCGGTCGCATAACCGGCATACTGGCGCATAGTCCATAGCCGACCCGTATACATGGTGGGATATACCCCACGCGTAAACGGAAACTTGCCTGGGTCACCCAGATCTTCTTTATAGTTTAAATCTTTTATGTCATTAGGAGAAAAAAACATACCTATTAAATCTCAAAACCCAAGCAGCAAATTCCAAACAATAACCAAATTCCAATATCCAAATTACCCCCCTCCTTTATCCTCCCCCTTGAAGGGGGAGGAAGGTGGGGGTGAATATATTTTGAATCCCGTTCGTCTGTGACAGGCGAGCATGAATTTATGATTTTTGTCATTTGACATTTGTTATTTGAAATTCATTCAATTATGATGAGTGTCTCTCCGCTATTAACGGTCTGACCTTTTTGCACTTTTACCGTTTTGACAACGCCATCTCTTGGCGTTTGCATCTCGTTCTGCATTTTCATTGCTTCGATTATGAGCAAGCCTTGCCCCTCGGTAACCTTGTCACCTTGCTTAACAGTCACCTCGATAATCAAACCCGGCATCGCTGCCTTCATTGTCAATGCCCGCTTTCCAGATTTACCCGGGCTTGCCTTCATAAGTCTTTCTACTTGTTCATCAAATATCTCCACGTTATATGATTCGCCTCCAACGACGATATGGTCGTCAGCCTCCCAAATAATATCAAACGGCTTGTCATCAATTATCAAGGTCAAGCGTGAACCTTTATCATTGGCTACGGTGACTTCCCTTGGTTTACCATCTAAGTAAACCTTGAAACCCTTACCTTCTTGTTTTAGATCTACCTTAAATTCTTTATTATCTATTTTAGTTATAAAAGCCATTTCTTATAAATACCTAAATCCCAAGCATCAAAATCCAAACAATTAACGTAAAATATGCCATATTTTTATGTGTTTTGTTTGATAAATCAAACCGCTACATACTCCTTAACCCCATCTGCCTTGCTGATAGTTTCCACGGGTTGACACCGATCTCTTTTCTTGCTTCTGAAATCTTCGCTCGTTTTTTCTTTAAAATTTGCCCAATAGCTGCGGCGATTGCCGCCACTTCATGGTTCTCTTTTTTGTATTTCACCTTACCCAGAACCTTATCAATAAATGTAGTATCGTACTCACCTTTCACGAATTCAGAGGTGTTCATTACCAAAACATGGAAAGGTATTGAGGTCTTAATACCTCTTATCGAATACTCTTTAAGGGCTCTCTTCATTCGCACAATTGCTTCCTGTCTTGTTGAAGCCCAGACCAGAAGTTTGGCGATAAGAGGATCGTAGTAAATCGGTATATCAAACCCCTCATAAACGCCGCTGTCAATTCTAACGCCTGGACCACCAGGTTCAACGATTTCTACAATCTTACCGGTTGAAGGCGCAAAATTGTTTTCCGGATCTTCAGCAGAAATCCGACATTCAATAGCCGCACCATTCATCTTTATTTCTTCTTGTTTTATTGACAGTCGTTGCCCAGCCGCAATCTTGAACTGCTCCTTAACAATATCAATACCGGTAATCAACTCGGTAACTGGGTGTTCCACCTGAAGTCGGGTATTCATTTCAAGAAAATAGAAGTTCCTGTTCTTATCGACCATGAACTCAACCGTACCGGCGTTCGTATAGTTGGATGCCTTTACCACCTGAACTGCTGCCTGACCCATTTTTGACCGCAACTCTGGAGTCATGATCACAGAAGGCGATTCCTCAATCAATTTCTGGTGACGCCGCTGGACCGAACACTCTCTTTCAAAAAGATGTATGACATTGCCGTGATGATCTGCCAGGATCTGGAATTCAATGTGGCGAGGTGCTTCAAGGAATTTTTCAATAAACACAGTTGGGTTACCAAAAGCAGACTGCGCCTCGCTAACAGCCTGTTTCAAGGCGCTGGTCAATGCTTTCATTTCCCTTACAACACGCATCCCCTTTCCGCCGCCACCGCCCGCTGCTTTTATAAGTACAGGAAAACCTATCTGTTTAGCCATGGTCTGAGCTTCTGATTCATCAATCACGGCATTGCCACTTCCTGGAATAACTGGTATCCCCGCAGTGCTCATCGTTTTTTTCGAGATGATCTTATCGCCCAAAAGTTTTATTGCTTTTGACGTTGGACCAATGAATACAATACCTGCTGCTTCACAGGCTTCAGCAAAATCTGTGTTCTCAGCAAGAAATCCATAGCCTGGATGAATTGCTTCTACCTTTGCACGTTTGGCAACCTCAATGATTTTATCAATCCTTAAATAACTTTCAGTAGCCGGCGCTCGACCAATATGATACACCTCATCGGCATAACGGGTATGGAGTGCGCTTTGGTCCGCATCTGAATAAACAGTTGCCGAAGTAATACCCATTTCACGGCAGGCGCGCAAAACCCGCACCGCAATCTCACCACGATTAGCAACAAGAATCTTATGGAACATAGTTTAAAAGCAGTATCATTCTCTTTGCAGTATCATCCCGCCCATCATTGATGGGCGAGGATTTGCAGTATCGTCCCTTCGGGACTCGCAGTATCGCCTTCGGCTCGCCATAATTTAAATACTCACGAAGAATAACGCCTTCTATTTTTCGGCTTTTTAATAAGTGATTTATCAAAGGCAATTAGCTTGTAATACTCTTTTTCAATTAATGGCTCAGCAATTAAATAATCATCTTTGGTAATATAATTTAGAGCAATCCCAATTTTTAAAACCCCGGCGATTTCTTGTAACGAAGTAATCGATCGGCTGATGAAAACACTGAAATCGCGGTCAGTATGACGCCCACTACCTTCAGCAATGTTCAAAGCTATAGATACTACTGCTCTTTTACCTTGTGATGTTAGTCCATATTTCTCATCTTTAGGGAACTCTTCGAGCAATTTATAAACAGCTTTAATTAATTCAATTGCTAACTGCCAGATTTCCAAATCTTCGTATTTAAATTTCATTGTTTAAGTGAACAAATGATCCTGCGCCTCCTGCGAATGAAATGATACTGCAAGTTCCGCACTTTTAAAATACATGTTTAACAACATTCGACGGGTACTGTTCATGTGAGAGTTATAATTTATGACCCCTATTAAATAGGCAAGAGTGCGGGACGATCCTGCGATTATTTATAGTGGTATATTCCCGTGTTTTTTCGCTGGATTGGTATCGCGTTTGTTCTCGATCAGTTCAAGAGCTTCAATGATCCTGGGTCTTGTCTCTGAAGCTTTAATCACCGCATCAATGTACCCTTTGCTCGCAGTCACAAAAGGATTGGCGAATTTCTCGGTATATTCATCGATTAATTGTTTTTCCAGTACTTTGGGATCTTTAGCCTCTTTGATTTCCTTACGATAAAGAATCTTCACCGCACCCCTAGGACCCATTACTGCGATTTCTGCACTGGGCCACGCAAGATTTACGTCTGCCCGAGTGTGTTTTGAACTCATAACACAATAAGCACCGCCATAAGCCTTGCGTGTAATTACGGTTACGCGCGGCACGGTTGCCTCACAAAAAGCATAGAGGAGTTTTGCACCGTTTTTAATGACACCACCCCACTCCTGGGCAGTCCCGGGTAAAAATCCGGGCACATCAACAAAGGTAACAATTGGAATATTAAAACAATCACAAAACCGCACGAATCGTGCGCCCTTCATTGCTGAATCTATATCCAAAACTCCAGCAAGGACTGCTGGTTGATTCGCAACAATACCCGCTGACCGGCCATTAAATCTCGCAAAACCAACAATCAAATTTTTCGCATAATGTTTATGAATCTCTAAGAAATCACCATTATCAATTGCTTTTTTTATTACCTCATGCATATCATAGGGCTTATTTGGGCTGTCTGGAATAATCTTATCAAGTTCCTTATCCATGCGATTTATATCATCAGTTGATTCAATAGATGGAGGATCTCCAAGATTATTATTAGGTACGAACGACAGTAATTTTTTAATCAAATCAATACACTCGAGTTCTGAATCAGCTGCAAAATGTGCTACACCAGATTTTTCATTATGAACCATTGCCCCGCCAAGTTCCTCAAATGTAACATCCTCATGAGTTGCCGCTTTAACAACATCTGGCCCAGTCAAGAACATTAAAGAACCTTTCACCATTATAACAAAGTCGGTCATTGCTGGAGAATAAACTGCACCGCCTGCACACGGACCCATTATTGCTGAAATCTGCGGCACGACACCTGCAGAGAGAACATTCCTCAAAAAAACATCAGTGTAACCGGCAAGACTATCCACGCCTTCCTGAATCCTTGCTCCTCCTGAATCCTTAAGCCCGATAATTGGACATCCTATTTTGAGTGCCAGGTCCTGTAATTTACATATTTTCTCGGCATATGTCTTTGATAAAGAACCACCAAATACTGTAAAGTCTTCAGAAAATACACACGCAGTACGTCCATTTATTTTACCATATCCTGTTACTACACCATCACCTAAAATTTTATTTTTCTCTAATCCAAAATCAGTACATCTATGGGTTACAAATTTATCAGTTTCGCGAAATGTTCCTTTATCAAGCAATAAATCCACTCGCTCTCGTGCAGTAAGCTTGCCTTTGTCATGCTGTGCTTTTATTCTCTTTTCACCACCGCCAAGCTGTGCCTGTTTATCCAATTCTTCGAGGTGTTTTAGTTTATCTTCAATCTTCATATAACCCCCTACTAAATAAATCCGAAATACTAATATCTAAATTCTTTACCCTGTGAAATACAACCTTCCTTGAAGGATTCTATCTTCACTAACTTCGATTGTTTTTCCTTTTTCTTTTCCCATAATAAGGTTACTCCTATTTCACGGGGTGAACAAATTCAAAATTCAAATTATCAAAACATACCCATCTAATCTTACTTCCTGAGGGAAAAAACATAGAGTTCTGCTGTTTTGAATTTGGTATTTTTGTCATTCGATATTGTCTAGGATTTAGGATTTCGAATTTAGTGCTTACTGAAATGCTGGTTCCAAAATCTGTTTTCCATCTTTTTCAATCAAATACGCGAATGTTATTTCAGGATCATGTTCAAATATTAACAGCCAGTGTTCACTCAGTGCTCTTTTTAAAATATCCTCTTTTCGTTTAATAAGCTCGAGTGGATACAGATCATAACCCATTACATAAGGAATTTTAATGTGTGATGTCGTAGGTATAAGATCACCAAAATATATTGCCTTGCTGCGATCCGATTCAATCAAAACCGACTGATGACCCTGTGTGTGACCATTGGTGACAATCACCTTAACCCCTTTGATGACTTCGTATGCGCCCTCAACCAATAAAAGCTGATCGTTTTCCTCTAAGGGGATAAAATTCTCTTTCAAGTAGCTTGCCTTAGTCCGTATATTGGGGTGCGTTGCGTCGTACCACTCTTGCTTTTGAATAATATACTGAGCATTTGGAAAAGTCGGCACCGACTTGCCGTCTTTTTTCACAGTATTACCACCACAATGATCAAAGTGGAGGTGGGTGTTTATCACTTTATCGATATCCCCAGGTTCAATACCTCGTCTATGCAAGACTTCAATAAAACTGAAATCCCGTTCCACACGGTAGATATCTTTGAACCTCTCCTTGAGCTTCTCACCAATGCCCGTATCAACCAGGATATTGTTATCTGGTGTTTGAATCAATAAGCAATTCAACCCCAGTTCAATTCTATTCAGGTCGTCAGCAGAATTGAGTTTGTTCCACATGACTTTGGGCACAACACCGAACATCGCACCACCGTCAAGCCAGAACTTACCGTCGGATACGATCGATAGTTCAAATTGTCCCAGTTTTACTGATTTCGAATTCACAGGAAATCCTGTTTAACGTCTCTTTCTTGTTTTCCTATCATCCAATCTTCATAACTTCTATCTTTTCCCATCCTCATAACTTCGTAACTTCATAACTTCTATCTTTTCCCTAACTTCATAACTTCTATCTTTTCTTAACACTTCTCGTCTTTATCGATTTGCGCGGTTTCGTTTTCCTAGACTTCGCCCTTACGTTATCTCTGATCCACTGGACAATCTCGGTCGTTGGAGTACCTGGTCCAAATAGTTTCTTCACACCTTTTTTCTCCAGTTTCTTCATGTCTTCGCGAGGGATTATGCCGCCGCCAGTAACAATTATGTCCTCTGCCCCCTTTTTCTTTAATAGATTAAGAACCTTTGCGAATATTGTCATGTGCGCACCGGATAATATTGATAGACCGACAATGTGAACATCCTCCTGTATAGCGGCCTCGACAATACTTTCGCAAGTCTGGTGCAGACCAGTGTAGATGACTTCCATACCTGCGTCACGCAAAGCAGCAGCAACGATCTTAGCACCGCGGTCATGTCCATCAAGACCAGGTTTCCCAACAAGAACCCGAATTTTCCTATCCATAAAGCCTCCTACTTCGTTCCAAATTCTAAATCCTAATATCTAAATCCTAAACAAATCCAAAATTCTAATGATCAAAACAATCACTTTGATTTCTCAAGAATCGAACCAAATATTTTCATTAACTCAGTTGCTTCTTGAACTAAAGCTACTCGCTCTTTTTCATCCTTTCGTTCCCTCACTTGTACTAGTTTTAACCAATATCGACTCTCCTTTGATTCTTTACGACATATCTTTATGCGAACCACAAAATCTTTTTTACTTAAAGCTTCGTTGGCTTCAATATAATTGGCACCAACAGAACCTGACGATTTAACTAACTGTCTGCTTATTTCTATATTCGGTAGAGTCTTAGGTAATCGATTTACAAATTCAATAACTCGTCGTGCGAGATTCAAAGTTCTTTCTTCTAAATCATACTGTTTTGAATTTTGTATTTCTGTCATTTGATATTGTTTAGGGTTTAGGATTTAGTGCTTCGGATTTTAGAAAATAATCGGTTCATGGTATTCGCCGAATTCTTCTTTCAAGGTACCGCACATCTCACCGAGCGTGGCGTAAGCGCGTACGCAATCTAAAATTCTGGGCATCAAGTTAGAACCATCAGCCGCGGCTTTACGTAATTCTCTGAGCGTTTTTTTAACCTCTTTATTGTTGCGTTCTCGTTTTATACCCTTGAGTGCTTTAAGCTGATCACGTTCAACTTGCTTTGAAATCTTCAGTATCTCAATCGTTGGTTTCCCTTTTTCTTCAAATATATTCACGCCAACATGATATTTTTCCTTCTGTTCCAGGTTCTTCTGATACTGATACGCACTCCTTGATATTTCGCGCTGGAAAAATCCTTTATCGATTGCCTTGATCACACCACCCATTTTATCTATTCTTCTAAAATAATCATATGCCCCTTGCTCAAGTTCATTAGTCAACGCCTCGACATAGTATGAGCCACCAAGGGGATCAATAGCATTGGCAACACCGGTTTCATACGCTATTAATTGCTGAGTGCGCAAGGCGATCTTGACCGCGTTTTCAGTTGGCAGGGCATAGGTTTCATCCATAGAGTTGGTGTGGAGTGATTGGGTTCCTCCGAGCACTGCCGCGAGCGCCTGGAAAGCAGTACGCATAATATTGTTGTCGGGTTGCTGTGCAGTCAACGTACAACCCGCGGTCTGGGTGTGAAACCTCATCAAGTATGACCGGGGGCTTTGGGCATTGTACTTATCCTGCATAAGCCGTGCCCAAATCCGTCGGGCCGCGCGGTATTTGGCAATCTCTTCAAAGAAATCAAGGTGTGAGTTGAAGAAAAAAGAGAGCCTTGGAGAGAATTTATCAACTGACAAACCCGCTCTTATGCCGTACTCAACATAAGTAAAACCATTTTTCAGGGTAAAAGCAAGCTCCTGCAGTGCCGTGGAACCGGCTTCTCTTATGTGATAGCCAGATATTGAAATCGTATTCCATTTAGGGACATGCTCAGCACAGTATGCCATGATGTCGGTAATGATCCGCATCGATGGTTCTGGAGGGTATATCCATGTTTTCTGTGCCTGGTATTCTTTAAGCATGTCATTTTGAATAGTCCCGGTCAAAACCTTCATCGGCACGCCCTGTTTTTCACCAACAACGATATACATTGCCAAAAGCATTGCGGCAGGCGGGTTAATCGTCATGGAAGTCGATATCTGGTCGAGTGGTATGCCGTGAAATAATATCTCCATGTCTCTCAGGGTATCAATCGCAACCCCGCACTTGCCTACTTCACCTCGTGCAAATGGATCATCAGAATCACGGCCGTAGAGCGTGGGAAAATCAAAAGCAACTGAGAGGCCGGTCTGTCCGTGCTTTAGAAGGTACTTGTAACGTTTATTCGTATCTTTTGGCGTACCAAAGCCAGAAAATTGACGCATTGTCCAGAGCCGACCCCGATACATATTCGTGTAGACCCCGCGCACATACGGAAATTCACCCGGGTAACCCAGATCTCGGTCATAATCAAAACCTTTAATGTCGTTAGGTGTATACAATACCTTTGTTGTTCTTCCAGAGACCGTGGTGAACTTGTGATCTCGCTCCTTGCAGGTTTTAAGCTTCTTCTCCCAAATATCTCTCTTCATTTATCCCCCTCTACTTCCTTGTCTTGATGATTTTCCTGGCAATTTTATTCGCAATGTTATAGGGATTGAGCTTTCGTCGGTAGACCTTATCAACGATTCTTTCCATTTCTTCCTTTTTGATGATTCTTTCTCTCAAATGCGATCTTATGTTTTCTTCAACTAATTCATTGATGCGCTTCATGACTTTCGCCTTTCTTTCTTGTTGAAGACGACCACTCTTGTCCAGGTATGCCTGGTGATTTTTCATCTCAGCAACAAGCGCAGCAATACCCATCTCCTTGGTTGCGGTCGTTTTGAGAAGCGGAAAGTGCCAACCTATTTTCTGCTCGCGTAGTTCAAATGCGAATTTGATTTCCATAAGCAACCGTTCAGACCCATCGCGATCACCCTTATTAACAACGACGATATCAGCGATCTCTAATAACCCGGCTTTCATTACTTGAATACTGTCACCTGATTCAGGCACCAAGACAACGACCGTGGTGTCACAAACTTCAGCTATATCCAGCTCTACCTGTCCCACGCCAATAGTCTCAATGAGAATATAATCCATACCTGCCGCATCAAGCACTAACGCGGCATCTTTTGTCTTGCGTGCCAAACCACCAAGGCTGCCCCGTGAAGCCATACTTCGTATGAAAACATTTCTATTTAATGCCAGGTCATTCATCCTGATACGGTCACCAAGAAGCGCACCGCCAGAAAATGGTGATGTAGGGTCGACCGCAATAATACCAATTTTTTTATTCTTTTCAAGCAGTTTTTTGGTAATCGCATTAACCAACGTTGATTTACCGGCTCCGGGTGGTCCGGTTATGCCAACATGATACGCCTTACCTGTATGCGCAAATATCGTCTCTAAAATCTTTGTGTTGGTATCATTCTCAACCGCACTAATGGTCTGCGCAATAATCCGCTTGTCGCCCTTCAATAGTTTTTTTAAGGAATTCATTTTTATGTTCTTTTTCAATTAAGCGTTCATATCAACAAAAATATTCTATAGCTATATTTGGGGTCAAATCTCGAAACTTGACAAATACATTGTCAAACAGATAGTTTAAGAACAGTATATAGTTTGTTAAGTTTCGAGATTTGACCCCATTGTCTGCTGCTGTGCTTTTTCGATCTTTGCCCATGTATCACGTAATGAAACTGTTCGGTTGAATACAAGTGCTTTATCAGAAGAATCTGAGTCAACGCAAAAATAGCCGAGTCTCTCGAACTGGTATCTATTTCCTGGTGCGGCGTCTTTTAGACCTGGCTCAACCCGGCAAGAACTCAATACTTCTAAAGACTCTGAATTTACATTAGATGTAAAATCTTTACCTTCTTCCACTTCATCAGGATTTGCTTTGGTGAAGAGACGATCATACAAACGTACCTCAGCTTTAAGCGCATGATTAGCTGAAACCCAGTGGAGTGTTGCTTTGACCTTGCGACCATCAGGCGCATCACCGCCCCGTGTTTTTGGATCATAAGTGCAGTGTAGCTCGACCACTTTTCCTTCTTCGTCTTTAATCACATCAACACACTTGATAAAATACGCATAACGCAACCGTATTTCACGACCTGGCGCCAGACGAAAATATTTTTTGGGCGGCTCTTCACGAAAGTCATCTTGTTCAAGATACAGCACACGAGAAAACGGAACCTCACGTGTTCCCATACTCGGATCTTCTGGGTTGTTCACGCAATCTAATTCTTCTACTTTATCTTCTGGATAATTATCAATAACTACCTTAAGTGGATGCAATACTGCCATTACACGCTGGGCACATTTATTTAAATCTTCACGCAGACAATGCTCAAGCAGTGCTATATCGACAATACTATCTGTCTTTGCTACACCGACACGCTCTAAGAAATTTCTAATTGCTTTTGAGGTATAACCACGTCGACGTAAACCTGACAAAGTCGGCATCCTTGGATCATCCCATGCATTGACATGCCCCCCCTCTACTAATTTCAACAGTTTCCGTTTACTCAACACGGTATAACTGAGATTGAGACGCGCAAATTCAATCTGTTTTGGATAATAGATGCCGAGTTGCTCAAGAAACCAGTTATAGAGCGGACGGTGGTCTTCGAATTCCAGAGAACACAAGGAATGTGTGATCTTTTCAATCGAATCAGATTGACCGTGGGTCCAGTCATAAGTCGGATAGATACACCACTTGTCCCCCTGTCGATGGTGTGGCTTATGTAATATACGATACATTACCGGGTCGCGCATATTCATATTCGGTGCTGCCATATCGATCTTTGCCCGCAGTACCTTTGAACCGTCCGGGAATTCACCGGCGCGCATGCGCTCGAATAAATCCAGGTTTTCCTTGACTGAGCGGTTATAATACGGGCTCTCTTTACCAGGTTCAGTCAATGTACCCCTGGTTTCTCGGATTTCACCAGCGCTCAGATCACAAACATAAGCCTTGCTTTTTTTTATAAGCTGCATAGCCCACTCGTAAAGCTGGTTAAAATAATCAGATGCATAGTATTCTCGGTCTGCCCAATCAAAGCCAAGCCAGCGAATATCTTCTTTTATGGCGTCAATATATTCTTGCTTCTCCTTGATAGGATTGGAATCATCGAAGCGCAGGTTGCACAGACCACTGTAATCTTCAGCAATACCAAAATTGATACACAGTGATTTAGCATGGCCAATGTGCAAATAACCATTGGGCTCTGGCGGAAAGCGCGTGTGAATCGCCTTGTGTTTACCAGTAGCCAAGTCATTATCGATGACTTCACGGATGAAATCGGTAGGTCTTGTTGGTTTGTTTTTTGTCATGAGATTCTTACTTTTTATTAACGTCGCAGGTACTTACAGATTATTTGATTATTACGATTTTTTCAACCACACGTAGGTCATTATCGTTTTGGATATCAATAAAGTATACGCCACTGGGTAGATTCTTGCCTCTTCTATTGCAGATGCTTACACTACCAGAGAAGCCTTTTTCAAATGTCAATTCTTGCCTATCAATAACTCGTCCCGTACAATCATATATCTTCACAATAAGAACATGACTGCCTTCGGGAACCATGAGCACAAGCTGTCGAATATCTTTTATGACTGAGTTTCTTACAAATGGTGGTGAGTTTTTGTCTTGATCTTTTTGAATTACGTCTATACTTACACTGTCGGAAAATTCCGATTCGTTGCCTAAAGAATCATAAGCGGTAAGCTTATATTCATATCTATACATACGCTGGACAGTTGTGTCAAGATGAGTGGTATCTGTTGGGCTGCTATTTTCGGCTATTATCCCCCAGCTACTCCATTGGGGTGGAATTACAAACAGACACTTACTACGTCGATATATACGATAACCATTAAGATCAGGTTCAGAATTTTTGTGCCAGTAGAGACGCACCTTATAATTTTCAAGAGTTGCGGATAATCCAGTTGGGGCATCGGGGATGCTGTCGCGAATGCGATGATGCAAAAAGATTTGATTTAAGGCAAATTGATGGCCATAGTTGTACGAATTCCAGCCCGCGCGGAAATGGAAGATTGTCCAACAATTTGTTGGGTCACCCGGCGGATTTTAATCGTCAAATACAGTCCAGATCTCTTCAGGACCCATTGTTAGAGAATCAGCCAGAGCAGTATCTGGAAACCAAACACCATTTAGAGAATCCGGATAAGAAGGATATGGAATTTCATCATGAGAATCATAAATATCCCAAAGAGCGCCAGCCACTGCCCCTTCACACCAGGGGCCGCCTTCGAAAGAATCTACAGGATTCCAATTAGCACTGTAATCCCAAGGGTTCTCAAGATTAAGATATCCTGCCCTGGTACTGCCAATCCCCTGATCGGTATCTACTATTAATGAATCAGTTTCAGTTCCTGTCCTCGCTCTCCCAGAAAAGAAATGAGCCCATCCCTCTTGATATGCAAGACATGTATCATCTGGATAGCTATTCCACCAAGCATGAGGACTTGTACTTGTGGGATGAAGTTGAGCATAATGATGCATTAGATAATGACCAAATTCGTGTAGAAGTATGTCGTCATTCCATTCATCATCATTGCTGGTAGTATTTCCACAAACAAATATTGTATCAGTGCTCTTATACTTCGTAGTGGTATCGTATCCTGGTTCCCACATAACTCTTAATTGCCAATACGGTTCTTCAGGTGTGATTATTCGGGCATGAAGATAGGTTTCGTAGATATTAATACACCCGCTCTGAGGTTGAGCAGATTGAGGAAATGTGTCGGTCCAAATCACACCCAGACTACAAGGAATAGCATTTGCATAAAAATCATGATAAGTCGGCACTCCAAGTTCGCGCATAATGAAGAAAGTTGGGTCGTCAATATCTTTCCAGTAATCAGGTTGAGCAATATTGGGGTCTGATAGCATCACCATTGGCACGTTAGGGTATGGACCGCTTGGATATATTACCGGATAAGCCTTACACCCTGTCGCACCCTGTGGTATATCAAAGATTATGTGAAAATAACCTGAGTCATCTGTAGCATCATAGTTAGATAGTACACGATAATAATTACTACTGTACATATACGTCATCAAAAGCCGAGCCTTACCGTTTTTTATCGGTCTTTTCACCGCAGTTGCTAACAATCCCTGGTCTTTGTTGTAATTATGGTCTTTGAACCACCACTGCCCGTAAAAGTCTTTGTTAATCCTATCAGAAGGAGGATTAGCGCCACCGCTGTTACTATTATTATCGGGACGAAAAAAGTTTATCCTGCCCTCCTTTCGCCTACTCTCTATTTTCTTTTTCTCCTCCTGCAACCATTCCTCTCGTCTGTTTTCACGTAAAGCCTCAAACCAACCATCCTTCAAATAATACTCAAATATCTCTTCCTCAAGCCAACGCTTATTCTCTTCATGCCATTTTGGCAACCCTTTGGGAATACCTACACGATACTGGTCTGAGTGAAGAAGCAATGCCAGAGAATCACTAAGCCTGGGTTCCAACGCTTTTATCATTTTAATTATTCTACGATTTTCTTCAACTGGTGCTGGATTTTGAGACGGCGAACAAGTGAACGAACCGTCGACAGGGTCGTATCGGTGAACCACAGAAAGAGATTTTTCGTATTCTTCCCCGGTGCCATACTGACCAGTCAAAGAATCAATCAAGAATAGCCTTAAACATCCACCTACCATACGATACTTGTGACCTTTAGCAGTACCTAAAAAGGTGTTAATAAACACCATTTTGTAAGGCTTTGGTATACGATATTTCCCACGAACCTCCTGCCATTCACCAGGGACTAAAAATGGAATACATATTTCATCTATGCCTATAACTTCGGCAGGTCCGTAAGTGCCTGTTCCAAACTTTACAAAGAAATTCCGCTTTCCGAATTCGGGTGGAATATTAACCTTTAACCGAACACGATAAACCACTTCAAAAACTTCACCAACCTTTGGAGATTTGCCCTCAATATACATCTCATGTTCTGTCTCTGCTTCTAATGGCCAAGCTGATTTGGTTGCTTGCCCAAAGCCTATCACTATTACCATCAGCAGTCCTATTGCTGCTATTTTGTTTATTTTTATGCTTCCGATTTTTGCCTCCTCCTTTTACGCATTGCAAACCACTTGCAAGGCATTGTAATTCCCGACTTTACAAAATAGATTAAAGGAATTAAATAAATCACAACCCAGTTTCATATTAAATCTTACACCTGAATTAAGATATATCAATAATATTCTCAAAAATTTGCAATCTTACTTCTTAAATCTAAACCTTGCTTTAAAATGGCGCAGGGATAATCCCTTGCCCGAAATAACCTCAACCCCGGGGATCTTGTCCCGGCACTCGTACAATATACGCACCGCCTCAGCAACCGCATCAAGGTCGCGCTTCTCATACCTGAGCCGCGGTATGCCAAACCTGACATAATTAATTTCAGGCGCGATCTCCTTTTGAGAACTCTGATCGTATGAACCAAAGGCAAAATGACCGAGCTCGCATGCCCGGTGTCCGTATGCAGCCAAGAGCACCGCAGTCAAGGCTATTCCACCAAAATCGTCCGGTTTCATCCCAGTGTCTTTGAAAAATCTATTCACATCCACATATACGGCATGACCGCCGGTTGGCAGAAGAACAGGTATACCAAGATTACTCATGGTCTTGCCAAAATCCTGAACCTGATTTATTCGGTAGGTTAAATACTCTTCTTTAGTCACAATTTTCAGTCCAACTGCCAAAGCCATAATATCTCTGCCAGAAAGACCACCATAAGTAGGATGCCCTTCTTTTATAATCTGGTGGTGAACCAGAATATCGGGCATGTCCGGAAATTTTTTCATGAATAGACCATTATGTTTCAGGAACAATCCGCCACCCATATTCACAAGACCATCCTTCTTAAAACTGATGGTGAATCCATCGACATAAGAAAACATCTCTTTCACAATATCTTCTATTGTCTTATCTTCATATCCCTGCTCATATCGCTTTATGAACCACGCATTCTCGGCAAAACGACAGGCATCAAAGAAGAGTGGGATTTTATAACTCCGGGTGAGTTCTGCAACAACTTTGATGTTCTCCATGGAAACCGGATGACCGGCTGCAGTATTGTTCGTAATTGTTAAAAAGACCATAGGAATCCTATTATGCGATGTCCTTAGAAGCTCTTTGAACCTCAGTACATCCATATTGCCTTTGAAATAAGATGGCGAATGTTCATCTTTCAATTCAGGACAGAATAGATTCAATGCCTCCATATCATTTGCCTTAATATGGGCAGCCGTCGTATCAAAGTGTCCGTTGTTAGGAATAACAAAATCAGATCCGTATTTGCCCAAGACCGAGAATAGCGTATCCTCACAAGATCTTCCCTGGTGAAAAATAAAGGCATTAAGTGATCCAGAACTTGGGTCGTTGAAGAACTCATGTCCAAAAGTTTCTCTAATCTGTTTCATCAGTAAATAGTAGCCCCGGTTCGAACCATAGGCTTCATCGCCGAGGTGCAAGGCAGCCCATTGTTCACTTGTCATCGTCGAAATCCCAGAATCGGATAAAAGGTCACAACCAGTTATCATCTCTGACGGAAAGTAAAATACGTTCAGACCAACACTCTCCAATGTGTCAGCGCGTTCTTCTGGAGAAAATATTTTTTTCATCTCCACCGAATGGTTGAAATATGGTCGCGCGCGCAGGCTCAGGTCTCGCTCTTCAGGGATGTTCTTAATAATATGACCTAAATTCATTTTCGTAAACCTTAGCCTAAAGATGCTTCAAGAATTTCTGAAATATCCATGACTTCAATATCTGCGTCCATTGATTTCAGGGTTTCCTCAAACATCTGAAGACAGTACGGACAGGCAACAGCAATGACTTCTGCACCGGTATCTAATAGTTGTTTGATTCTTATATCCGCTATGCGTTCACCTTTTTCCCAATCAATCCATAATCCACCGCTTCCGGCACCGCAGCATAAACTCAAGCTGCGAGAGAAATCTTCAACCTCTAATAATTCTAGATCAGGGATGCTTTTGAGAATATTCCTTGGTTCTTCATAGATGTTATTCTGACGCCCCAAAGTACAAGGATCGTGATATACTACTTTCTTGCTAAAGGGTTTTTCCAAAGTGATCTTACCGTTGTTAATTAGATCAGAAAAAACTTGAGTCGTATGAAAAACTTCGAAATCGCCGCCCAACTCCGGATAATCAATTTTGAATACAGTGTAACAATGAGGTGAAGTAACCAGCAGTTTAGTTGCTCGCACCTTCTTAAATGCTGAGATATTTGCCTTTGCTACTTCCTGAAAAGTTTTTTCGGCACCAACCCTTCGTATCGCCTCACCGCAACAATTTTCTTCTATACCGAGAATTCCAAAAGAAACACCAGACACATTCAAAATCCTGGAAACTGCCTGGGCGACTTTCTGAATCCGCAAGTCGTATGCTGGAATACAACAAGGGAAATAAAGAAACTCCATACCTGCCTGGTAGTTCTTTACATCTAAGTCCTTTGCCCAATCTGCTCTCTTCTCTCTGGCTTCACCTAATGGATTTCCAACATTATGTATTTTTTGCACAACAGATTTTAAAGTATCAGGGTAAGAACCGAAATCGACCAAGATCCTACGAGCTGCCCTGAGTATATTCGGTATGCTAATACCATGAGGACATTGATCAACACATGCCTCACACCCGACACAACGATATATCTTATCAACCTCTTTTGCTAATTCATCCTTTCCCTCACTGCTTGCGACCAAGCCGAGTTCTGTCTCAAGAGGAAACCTAAAAACTGGGAAATCATACGTCCCTACTTGGAACCATGGGCAGATACTGGAACATTTGCCGCATTGAATACACTTGTAGATATCTACGGCTCCCTCTTCCATAAGCGCATCTCTAATCTCAGTATTTATTTCAATTACCAAATTCTTCTGGTCACTCAACGATCACCTCCACCATTTTGAGTATCTGCTGGTCGCCCAAATTTTTCTGTTGCGATGCACTGCTCGGACACGCAACAACACAACACCCGCATCCCTGACAGAGTGCCTCATTCACGCGGACAATGTTTTTCTCTTCGTCAAATTCCCGTGCCTCATATGGACAGGTGACAATGCACAGTTTACAAACACTGCATAGGTCTTCATCTACTGAAGCAATCATGGGCTCGACTGAAAGTTCTTTTTTTGAAAACATCTCCAAGACCTTGGAAGCAGCACCTGATGCCTGGGCAACAGTATCTGGAATATCTTTTGGTGACTGTGCGCAGCCAGCCAAAAAGAAACCCGAGACCAAAGACTCAACGGGTCTGAGTTTAGGATGCGCTTCAGTAAAAAAGCCATGAATATCTGTCTGGATCCTTAATTTCTGCGCAAGTTCGCGCATTCCGATTGACGGAATAATTGCCATAGAGAGAACCGCCAGATCACATTTGACACGTAGCTGTCTCCCTGTCAGGGTATCAATGGACCATATAACAAGTCCATCTCTTTCCTTAATAATCCGTGAAGGTTTGCCCCTGATATAAAGAACCTTTCCTTCCACTTTTGCCCTGGTAAAAAATTCCTCGTAATCCTTGCCCGCAGTTCTTACATCAATATTAAAAACTATTGCCTCACCGTCAGGAACATGCTCTTTGTAGAGCAACGCATGTTTGGCATTGTACATACAACATATCTTTGAACAATAAGGCAAATGGTGTTCTGGATCTCGTGAACCAACGCATGAAACAAAGGCAACTCTTTTAGGAATTTTGTTATCGGATGGTCTGCGTATTTCACCTTGTGTGGGACCTGATGCAGAAAGTAATCTTTCAAACTGCAACCCATTGACAACATCTTCATGCTTACCAGCACCATACTCGAGAATTTTCTCCATCGGGTAAAGCTCATACCCTGTGGTAACAATAATCGCCCCGACTTCTTCCTCAATGATTTCATCGTGCTGTTCAAAATCCACAGCCTGGGGTGGACATATCAATTGACAGACACGACATTTCCCTGACTTCAAAAAAAAGGTGCAGTGATCTTTATCAATCACAGGTTTGTTTGGTACTGCTTGGGGGAACGGGGTGTATATCGCTTTCCGATCGCCCAGTTCTTCATCAAACTCCGAAGCGACTTTTACCGGACATTTTTCAGAACAAAGACCGCAGCCGGTACACTTACTGTTGTCCACATAGGATGCCTTCTTTTTGATCTTTACTCTGAAATTACCTACTGATCCAGACACTTCTTCGACCTCTGAATAGGTATACAGTTTGATCTTCTCATGGTGACCTACATCAACCATCTTTGGCGTTAAAATACATTGAGAGCAATCCAGTGTAGGAAAGGTTTCTGATAGCTGTGCCATGTGCCCACCAATTGAAGGACTCTTTTCTACTAATATTACTTCATACCCTGAGTTGGCGATATCCAGGGATGCTTGAATTCCGGCAATGCCTGCACCGATCACCAACGCCCTCGGTGTTACCGGAACTTTGGTTGGTTCAAGGGGCTCATCATACCTTGTTTTTTCAATAATCGATTTGATGATCTTTATTGCCTTGACTGTCGCCTGATCTTTGTCTTCATGAACCCAGCTGCATTGTTCTCGAATGTTGGCGATCTCCAAGAGATAAGGATTCAAACCTACCTCATTGACTGTTCGCCGGAATGTTATTTCGTGTAATGAAGGACTGCAAGCCGCCACGACAACACCATCAAGGTGATGTTCTTTTATCTTTTCCTTTATTAGCTTCTGACCCGGATCAGAGCACATGTACTCATAGTCTTCGCAGTAAACAACGCCAGGATATTCACTGATTCTGCCAATAACCCTCTTGATGTCTACTGTACTGCTAATGTTACGACCGCAATGACAGACAAAAACGCCGATCCTCTTGGTCCTCACCCTTTCATCTCCACTATTTTATTCTTGAGCACAGGTACGACCTTAAAGAGATCATCAACAATGCCATAATCCGCATCATTAAATATAGGAGCATTTGAATCCTTGTTCACAGCAATTATCGTATCGGCGTTCTTCATGCCCGCAATGTGCTGGAATGCTCCAGAAATACCGAGTGCAATGTAGAGTTTGGGCTTTACTGTCTTGCCTGAAGAACCAATCTGCCGATCTTTTGGCAACCATCCAGCATCGACCACGGGTCTTGAGCACCCGACAACACCACCAATAGTCTCAGCAAAATCCTCAATCACTGCTAAATTCGACTGTTCTTTAATACCTCTACCCACACTGACTACAATATCTGCTTTTGTTATGTCAACCTCACCAATCGCCGCCTCGATATACTCAATGAACTTGCGATAATCAGGCTGCGCAGATACTGGTGTATCTATTTTCTCAACTGTTCCATCCAAACTGCTCTCCGTAGCAGGAAAGCAGCCACTTCGCAGCGTAATCATATAGGACGGATTCTCACGCAGCAAAACCCTTGCGTTCAATTTGCCGTCAAACATCTGACGCGTTACTCTCAGCCCATTATCAGTTATTTCGATGTCCAAACAATCTGTTGTAAAGGGTATGCCCATTTGTGTAGCAAGTGCCGGGCACAGATCCATACCAAATGCAGAATGTCCCATCAGGAATAATATTGGATTGTGTTTTTTTATGATCTCGTTAAGCGTAATCTGATAGAGCTCAGAATTAAAGTCTTTATAGATTTCGTTATCCACAACAAGCAAACGGTGCGCTTGACCCTTGAGTATCTGTACAAAATTATCAGTATTGTGCCCCAGGATAACCGCAGTAAGGTTCATATCACCTTTTTCAGCAAGCTTCCTGCCGCAGCTCAGCAATTCATGTGTAATATCTCTAATTGCACCTTGTCGATGTTCCACTAATGCAAATATTTCACTCATTCTTGCCTCCATCATAGTAGTCCTTTTTCTTTGATAACACTTGCAACTTTCGCCGTAATTTCATCCATGCTACCGGTTAGAATCTCTGCGCGCTTGCCTACAGGTGGTGTGAATAGCTCCTCGAGACTTGCGTTAGCATGAATATTTACAGGGTCGATTTCAGATGCACCAATTACCTTGATTTCCTTTTTTGCTGCACGCCTGATCGCAATGAGTGAAGCATACCTTGGTTCATTAATACCAGTCTGGACTGTAAAAAGAGCTGGCAGGGTCATCTCTAAATGTTCTATTAAACCACCTTCGAGCTCTCGATGAACCTGGGCTTTTGTGTCCTGAGTAACGATTTTGGTAACCAATGTGGCATGCGGTACGCCAAGCAGTTCAGCAAGGATTACACCAACCTGTGAATAGTAATCATCGGTCGCAATACAGCCGGTGAAAACAACGTCGAATTTCAGGTCTTTTATTGCCGCTTTCAGAAGCTGTGCAGTCTTATAGCCATCGAGTCCTTGGAAATCTTCCGCCTTTATACGTATTGCACTGTCCGCTCCTTTTGCCAAAGCAATACGCAATGTATCTTCAGCCTGGATAGTCCCTAAAGATACGGCAGTCAGAGTACCGCCAAATTTCTCTTTTAAAAGAATCGCTTCTTCGAGTGCATAAGTATCAGATTCATTCATATCAAAGGTCAAGCGGTCTTTTACAATATCTTTACCAGAAAAGTCGATTTTCACATCAGCTTCAGCGGTCTGTGCAACTCTTTTGATGCAGACTATAATATCCAAAATAACCTCCTTTTTCCTTCGGAAAATAGATGCAAACGGATTTGCCTATCGGCAAATTAAGATGTAGACGGATTTAATTTGACAAAAATTCCGTGTGCATCCGTACCCATCTGTCTGAATCTTTTCTTATCTCACCAGTTCTCTTGCAATGACTATTTTCTGGATTTCGTTCGTTCCTTCATAGAGTTCGAGTATCTTGGCATCACGGTAAATCCTCTCAATTGGATAATCCTTAGTGTAACCATAACCACCGTAGATCTGAACTCCTTTGCGAGCGACATCAACGGCGATATCTGTAGCATAATACTTTGCCATTGCTGCTTCTTTTGAAAATCTTGTCATCCCTTTATTCTTGCAGTATCCAGCATAGTAAACGAGCATCCTCGCAGCATGAATCTGCGTCGCCATCTCAGCAAGCATTGATTGAACCATCTGGAAATTGCATATCGGTTGCCCGAATGCCTTACGTTCCTTTGAATATGGCACCGCTTCATCGAGTGCACTCTGTGCAATACCAACCGCTTGTGCACCGATATCAATCCTCGAGACGTCAAGGGTATTCATGCAGATCTTAAAGCCTTCACCCTCTTTGCCTAATAGGTTCTCTTTGGGTATTTTCACATCTTCAAAGATCAATTCACAATTCGCCGTCGCCCTGATACCCATTAGATCTTCATGTTTACCAAGACTAAATCCCGGTGTATCTCGTTCCACGATAAAAGCACTTATCCCTTTGTGTTTCAATTCCTTGTTAGTGTAGGCGAAAACCACGTAAATCCCTGCCTCACCGGCATTGGTAATAAACCTTTTTGTGCCGTTAAGGATGTAATGATCGCCGTCCAACCGCGCCGTAGTTTCCAGAGCTACAACATCAGAACCAGCATTCGGCTCGGTTAAACCAAACGCTCCGAGCTTTTCACCTTTGCAAAGCAAAGGCAGGTATTTTTTCTTCTGCTCTTCGCTTCCAAACTGCATGATAGGATAACCAACAAGTGAATTGTTTACCGCGACAATAACACCGGTCGATGCACAAGCTCTGGATATCTCCTCAATCGCAATGGCGAGTGAGATGTAGTCAAAACCGGCACCACCGTATTCTTCAGGTACGATAATGCCAAGCAGACCCAATTCGGCCATCTTTTTTATATTGCCCCTGGGGAACTCGCCAGATTTATCAATGTCCGGAGCTACCGGTGCCAGAACACTATCAGCAAACTTCTTGACCTGGTCTTGTAACATTTTTTGGTCATTAGTTAAATCGAAATTCATCAAACCTCCTTTTCCTTCGGAAAATTGATGCAGACGGATTAAAGCGGATTCAGACCGATTAGTTATCCGTGTGCATCTGCTAACATCTGTTTGAATCTTAAATCTTTATTTCCCGAGTATTTGTCTGGCGATGACGATCTTTTGAATCTCCGACGTACCTTCGCCGATCTCCATAAGTTTCTCATCGCGTAGAAACCGTTCTACTGGATACTCATTGGTCAACCCGAGCATACCATGGATGGTTATCGCCGTATCACATGCCTTGGTACCGACAGTCGAAGCGTAGTATTTTGCCATGGCAGATTCTTTTATGAACGGCAAATCATTATCTTTAAGCATAGCTGCTTGATATATGAGTAGCCGTGCAGCCTCCACTTCAGTTGCCATTTCAGCGATCATCGACTGTATAGACTGCATTTTTTTCATCAGACGACCTGATTTTTTATTTTCCTTGACAAACTTTACCGAAGCATCCAGGGCACCTTGGGCAATACCCAAAGCAAGGGCGCCGATGGAAATCCTTCCTCCATCAAGCGTGCCCATAAATACTTTGAAACCTTCACCTTCTTTACCCAGAAGGTTTTCTTTGGGCAGGACGCAATCCTCAAAAACTAGCTCAGATGTCATTGAACCACGCAAGCCCAATTTGTCCTCTTCCTTGCCTGGTGAGAAACCCGGTGTCCCTTTTTCAACGATAAAAGCTGATATTCCTTTATATCCAAGTGAAGGATCTTTTGTCGCAGTAAACACAATTATATCAGCAACACCGCCTGATGTTATGAAGCGCTTGGTTCCGTTCACAATATAGTTGTCACCAACAAGTTTTGCCGTGGTCTGAGTAGCTGCGGCATCACTTCCGGCATTAGGCTCGGTGAGCCCAAATGAACCGATTTTCTCACCGCGCGCCATAGGAATAAGATACCTCTGTTTCTGTTCTTCAGTCCCATCACAAAATAGAGGATAAACGCCTAATGAGGAATGCGCTGCCAGGAAAATCCCGGTTGAACCGCATACCCGCCCAATTTCTTCAACGGCGATGGCATACGAGAGTATATCAAAACCTGCTCCACCATATTCTTTGGGTACAAACAAGGCAAGCAACTCCAGCTCAGCCATCCGCTTAATAAGGTCCCAAGGCAATTCGCTATTCACGTCGAGTTCTTTGGCGCGGGGCGCGACTTCCTTATCTGCAAACTCCTTCACCATTTTTCTAAATTCTTTATGTTTTTCATCAAGAATCATAGTAGCTCCTTAGCTAATACTGATTTTAACTCAACTGGCGTTGCATTTAATACCTGCATTGTCTTGGCATCCCTCATATGGCGCTCTACTGGATACTCCTTTATATACCCATAACCGCCATATACCTGGATTGCATCCAGACCGCAGCTTACTGCTGTTTTACTGACAAACAAACGTGCAATATGGGCGTCTAATGAATAATTTTGGTCCGTGTCGGCTTTTGCCGCAGCATCATAGACCAGGAACCTCGACGCGGTTATATTTGTCTTCATGTTAATAAGCATTTCTTGCACCATTGGGAATTCACATATTGCGCGTCCAAATTGCCGGCGCTCCTTTGAATAATCCAGAGTAGCATCATATGCAGCTTCGGCAATGCCTAATGATATAGCCGAGAATATAATATCAGAATAGTTTTGAATATCCTGGAACACCTGTTCTGATTCTTGCGGCGCAGCTAAGCATTTGTCATTGGGCAGACTTATGGATTTGAACTTGAGACTGACAATACCTGCTGCTCGCATACCGAGTATCCGGTGTTTTGACAAACTATTTTCAGGATTCTTATCATGAATATGAAGAGTCCTACCATTTTCTGTTTTCACTGGCAAGATGATAAACTTCGCCGACTCACCGTTTAAGACAAAATCAAATGACCCAGTAATTGAAATAACACCTTGTTTTTCCTCATGTTCGATTTTTCGCTCACTCGATTCAAAGCCGGTTTCAACGACGTAGCCACCCACAACACCTTTTGAGAGCTGTCCGAGATACTGATCTTTGGTCTGTTCTGAACCGTACTTCATTATTGGATATGCTACCAAACAGTTATTAACGGCAAGAATCAAACTAACCGACGCACTGACTTTAGCAAGCTCTTCAAGGGCAATACACAAACAGGTTGTATCAAGATCAGCCCCACCGTATTTTTCAGGTATGATAAGACTTGATAATCCAAGCTCGGAGAGCTTTTTCACAATATCAGCCGGAAAAGTACTTTTCTTATCAATTTCACTGGTAATAGGTTCAAGCTCAGATTGAACTAATTTCCTCACTTCATTCTGGATCATCTTCTGTTCATTGTTAAACTGGATCAAAGCCATAAACCTCCTTAGTAAGACAAATGCCTAAATTTCCAAAATTCCTAAATACCTAAATAAAAAACGTAAGATTCCTAAACTACCTAAAATACGTTCATCAGGATAACAGAACATCAGGTAATAAAATTATTCTGATACTCGGGTCATCTGATAATCTGATTTCCATGTCTTTAGGCATTTAGGTATTTAGGTTTTTATTTTGAAAATGCTACCGCCTTTGTCAGCTACAATATTCTGCCAAGAACAAACTGCTGACCATATTAGTGCATTTTAGTGCATTTTGTAGGATACCCAGCAAGTCATAAATTATATCCATTTCCCCCTTAATGTCAATAAATATAAACCTGAATTGTATTTGCCCTTTATTGAGCTTAGTGTTGATAACACCTGTTATTTAGGGGTTTTTTAGCTTATTTTGAAGTATTTGTTGAAGTAGATTATTGGTTGCTCATTAGATTTTGGGAGTTTTCTACAAAAAAATATACTTATTTTACTATCTATTTTGCAAAACAACGCGGTTTATGCATGGTAATAGGTAAAAAAGAAACCCAACCTGGTTCTCAATATTTAAATCACCAAGGTTTTTCTGTCTTACTGTCTTGTACACATCTTCAATTAGCTTTCTTACAGTCTTCTATTGTCTTAGCCGACTCACCGATGAGTAGATAAACACCGGCCCTTTCTTTGTAAGCTCTGATAAGAAGTTGCTTTCGGTTGCATATTGCTTTCATTGTCGATTTGCTTCCTGCAGCTGCTTGATTTTTGCAAACCATGCGCTCGCTCCTACGGTTTTGAACATCCGACAGGCATTGACGCTATACTGCTGCGCTTTCTTGACTGCACCATGTTTAAAGAGCATCTGGGCATACCAGTAGTACACCTTACCAAGAGCAAACAGATCGCGATACTTTTTATATTGCTTAATAGCAACTTCAAAATACCGGCGTGCCGCAGCCCAATCTTCCTTCTCTGACATCATACGTGCACCAAGACATGAAGCGAAAACCTCGCTGCGCCGTACCCCCAAGTGTTTAGCTAACTCGGCAAACTGTTTTATGAAACGCTTGGCTCGTGCAGGTCTACTTTTTTCAAGCTCCAGCTCGGCGAGATTTCTGTAAACCTGCAGAAGCAATACTTTGACCTGCGTTTTTCTGGCGATTCTATGAGCTTTTTGGAAATAGTTTTTAGCTCTTGCCAAATATCCTCGTTCAAGATATATTGCGCCAATAGTATTGAATGATATGCCTATCTCAACCTGGAGTCCGATATCTCTTTTAATAAGCAACGATGCTCGTGCATATCGAAGAGCCTCTTCATAGTTGCCCAAAATGTTGTGTACGATTGCGATATTATTCAAACTGTTAGATTCACCAAACCTGTCGAAAATCTCCCTCCGCAAATTCAGCGACTGTTCGTAGTACTGTAAAACCTTATGGTAGCTGTTGAGTTGGCGATATATATAGCCGATGTTGTTAAGATTCACTGCTTTTCCTTCAATATCTTCTATTTCTTCTTGTATCTTCAATGAGGCTTCATAATACGATAACGCTTTCTGGTAATCATCTAGCACTGAGTACACGTACCCGATATTGGTCAAGCTTGCTGCCACATTCTGTTTGTCGCTCATTTTTTTGCGAATGCTTAGCACGCGCTTGTAGAAACTGAGTGCATCACTATACTGGCCAAAATTAGCATAGACATAAGCGATATTATTTAGGCTTTGAGCAATGCCATGTTTATTACCTATGCCACGACTCAACTTAAGTGATCGGTCATTATAGGTTAGGGCTCGCTTATATTGACCGCGCATCGTATATACATACGCAATGTTGCTGAGCGCTTCAGCTAAGCCCTCTTTGTAACTAACTTTGCGCGCTAGCAACGCTGCTTGTTTCGCGTAAAACATCATTTTGCGGTAATTGCTCACATTGCCACTGAGTGTGCCCAGAAGAATCAAAACATCTATTGCATGTCTTGCCAATTTCTTTTTCTCGGAAAAATCAAGCGCGGTATGCGCGTCTCTCAGCGCCTTCTGACTTGCACCAATAAGACTGTATATCTCTGCCCTTGATACTAATGATTTTAACAACAAATATTGGTTACTTGACGACATAACAACATCGAGGGGGCACATAAGACAGCTCGGTACTGGTTTACACCTTTCCGGATTCTAATTTTTCGTATGATTCGATCGCGCGTGTGAAGAATTCAATTGCTTCTTTATTGGCATATACTTTTTTTGCCTTTTCTCCGGCTTCCACAGAATACAACAGTGACTTATCATAATCCTTGCCGTGATAAAAGTGATGCGACAAAAGACCAAGGAATTCCTCGCGTCTGTCTTTCAGCTTCTCCTCGATGAAAATACCGATATCCCTATGGAGTTCTCTCTTCTTGACAAACGAGAGTGTACCATAGGTAACTTCCTGAGTAAGAATGTGTTTGAACAAATACTTAGCCTTACCCCGTGTTTTTTCGAAACGAATAAGATCAAGCTTTCTGAGACTGCCAAGAGTACGCTTAAGCAACTTCTTATCAGGATATATCGCAGTAATAAGGAATCCATCGAATTCTCTACCCAGAACCGACGCCGTTTGAAGCATATCTTTTTCCATAATATCCAGACGATCGATTCTGGTCAATATGATCCCTTCCACTGTATCAGGCAGTTTAATGTGTTTGATGTCGCCAGCAAATTTCCACTTCCCTTTTCTGTCCTCCCGTACAATACCCTGTTCAATAAAGGACTTTACAATCTCTTCAATATAAAAAGGGTTCCCTTGCGACTGCATTATAACCGTCTTCTTGAAATCATCCGGTAGCGCTCGTATATTGAGCAAATTGCCAGCAAGCTGTGCAGCTTCCTTCCGGTTCAATTCCTTAACTGTTATTGTGCTGTAATAATCCTTTCCCATGAATTCTTCCTTTACTTCCACCGGTCGAAAAACCAAAAGGATAAGGATCTTCTTGCTCTGTATATTTCTCGCGATATAATTAACGAGTTCCATGGATACTGAATCAATCCAGTGCATGTCTTCAATAACCAAACAAAGAGGTCTACGTTTTGCCATATGTTTGACAATGTAAAAAACAATATCGAAGAATTTTTGCTTTCTGATTTTGGCATCGAGGAACTTCGTCAGTTTGTTTTCAGCAAATGGTGCGCCGAGTACTTCGCCAATAACCGGAAGCCAATTAACAAGTCTCTCATCGAGGCTCTTCACTTTAGCTCTGATTTTCTTTTTTCTTACCGCAAGTTTGTCCTCTGGCGCAATGCCAAAGAAGCTCAACAGAATATCAATAAATGGGTGGTAGGAAAGTGCTTTGCCATAGGAAATACAGCTACCGAGCAGTATATGAAACCCAGAATCTTTTACGCGTTTAATGAATTCCTGGGTAAGGCGCGACTTACCCATCCCTGCTTCACCGCAGATACCTATGACCTGTCCCTTTAACTTCTTAACTGATTCGGCTATCCCTTTGAATTTGCTTAATTCTTTTTCCCTACCGACTATGCTCTGACTTTCAGTTATCCATTTCGCCAGCGTGGTGTGTTCGACCCGACGTTTCCCGATAAGTCGATAAGAAAAAATCGCTTCTTTCTTACCCTTATAAGATTTCTTGCCGAGCGATTCGTATTCGAATTGAGCAAAAGTCTTATTAAATACTGCTTCGCTGACTCTGACGCTACCTTCATCGGCCTTAGCTGCAAGCCGCGCCGCAAGATTTACCGCATCACCCATCACCGTATATTCCCGCCTCAATGCAGTGCCTACAGGGGCTGCAAAAATGAGACCGGCATGAATGCCCATCCTCAACTTTATCGCCTCACAAACAGCGCTGTTCAATATTTCACGAGCAAAGAGTACCGCTCTCATCTCGTCATCTCCAAAAGTCCTCGGAAAACCAAAAACCACAAGCGCACGGGCACTGTCAGTATATACATCGATTTTATTGAGCCAGCCACCGTAGTTCTCAATCTCGTGCTTCAGGATACTGTAGAAGTCGCGAAGCATAGTTGCTGCCCGGCGTGGATTCCGCTCATAGGGGATACCTGAGAAATGCAAGAACAGAACAGTCGCTCTTCGGTGCTCACCATCGCGCTGGTCAAATAAGGGTTTCATTTCAATACGCTTGTATAACCAATCAGGAACATATGCCCTCAGTTGATTAAGTTTCTGGCTAATAATTTGCGCTGGCATACCACCGCCAACAACTGTTTTCCCAGGCAGTGAAATCCTACGAACTCTCTTGGTCAAACCTTGATATCTCCATATTCCTTTCTTGAGCGATCTAAATCGAAATCCCTCAGCATCTTTCCTTGTCGCCGCGTCAACAATAATCTCACCAGCTGATGCTTTATCAGCTATTTTCATTAGTGTATTGGTTATTTTACCCGCCAAAAAGAAATCGCTCTTCAAATCTTTGAAGAAAACCGTGCCTTCTGTAATACCTATGTGCATGTTGATTTTGAAAACGCCGACCTGTGTTTTGGTTATCTTGTGTGCTTTGACAAATGCAATCGCTTCACGCGCCGCACTTACTGCCCGCGTACCGGCCGATAGTCTCCCTTCGGCACATGGGAAAAATGATAGAATAGCATCCCCGCCAAAACGGTATATGTCACCACCCCATTTATTGATGACATCAATAAGTGGTTCGAAAAACCGATTAATTATCTTGGTGACCTCTTCAGACCCTTCCTTCCCCATCGTAGCGATCTTTTCGGTCAACGCAGTGAAACCTGAGATGTCAGCAAAGAGAAGTGCTGCATCAAACCGTTCGTATACCCGTGCGCGCTGGTCAGTAAGAAGTGTTGATAAAAGATGGCGCGGCACAAATCCTATCATTGTGTAAAATAACTTGTTCGTTCTTGTATTATTTTTTGAAGATTCCTTCATTTTGTTCCTCAGACATAAATCTTTAATAAATGCTACTAACGAAGTATGTTAAATGTATATGGCATAAAATTTTTGTCTTACCGGTCTAATTTTAGAGTTGGATAGCTGATGCCGAATTGCTTCTTATAATAAAGGCGTAGAAATATAACTACCACAAGAAAAAGAATTAAGAAATAAGGAAACAGCACTCCGGTAATTAGTATGAGTAACGGACCGCCAATGCCGATTGAGAGGAAAATAGATCTAACATCCTTTTTTAGTGCTGCATAGATGAATATTGGCAAAGCAATAACAGATGGAAAAAAGCATATCCAATCTTGTACAACTACCGACATAATTACACATAAAATGATAAGAGCTGTACTCAACTTAAGCGTATTATCTTGACCCAAGAAAACGCCCGTTGTCCTACTGCCAACTTTTCTATCACCTTCAATATCGAGAATAGTAGTATTAACAAAAATGGCACCAACTGCAAATACATACGGTAGAGAATAGAGAACAGTTTGGTGAGAAAATGGTTTCTGGCTTAACCACCCTAACGAAAAAGCAAGAAATCCGTAACCAATTGCGTTAACTACAAAATCTATGATTGGTTTGTCCTTGAATCTCAAAGGCGGCACTGAGTACAGAATACCGAATAACAGAGAAAATAGAAGAAAAACAATACCACAGAAAGGTAAATAGAACATCAAAAATATGGCCACAGCGAGCAGAATAGTACATTCAATGTACCCATTCTTTACGGATACAACCCCCTCGGCTAATAGCAAGTGTTTTTTATTAATCACATCTGATGTAATATCCATAATCTGATTCAGTATATAAACTGCTGAGATAAGTAACGTATAAACCAAAAATATAAACAGAAAATCTTGACCAATCGAAAACCTCTCGCCCCCGGCTCGGTAATAACCAAGGAGAAGAAAGGTCCATAAAGGAATGAGTAATATAGGCCTGGTAAGAAAAATGTAGTCCCAGATTGTATTGTGGCGGGGCATTTATGAATTGAATAGATTTTTTACATCTATTGTGAGTCTAAAAAAAGGTATTTTTTTTGTCTCGTTGATTCTATTTTGATAGTTTTTACACTGCAAGTAGCCTATATAGAAATCAGAGATAATTAAATGATGATGGAAAAACCGTAGACCAAAGCCAATTTCGACCGACTTCTGTATTGTACCAAAAAGGAAATTTTCTTCCGGGAAAAGAGTCCCGGGCACGCGCGGGTACTCAGGTATAGGCCATAGTGCTTCGATAGCCGCCTCACCTTTTCTAAAATATGATATCTGAGAATATAGATCAATTTTGGGATTTAGATGATAAGAGAATTTCGTATACACTTCATCATAACCAGGACCAAAAGGAGATCCAATCGGTGTATCAAGATATTGATAGCGCTGATACGGCACAAAGTGGCAATAGGTATACCTGGAAACCGCAGTATATTCAATCATCCAGTAAATATTTGATACATTGAATGGATCAGCGCACTCGAACCCCACATTTATACCTAAATGATTAGGCTCATTGTTAGCATCGGATTCCAATTGATAGTCGTCAACCAATAATGCACCATAAAAACAGAAGTTCTTTAGAAATATCTTAGCGTCAAGATGGAAAAATAAGTTCGCGTCTTTGTCCCGATTATATTGATATGTATGAAGAAGAATAACTGGATTAAAATCATAGATTCCTAAAATATAATCTTTGCCACCAAAGGTTGCACCCTCAGTAAAACTCACATTTAGCCATTCAGTGGGAGAAAAATCGAGACGTCTGATTGATAGATAGCGCGTTGCATCTATGTATTCGACAATTGTATCTCCTACATATTCAAGGCGCTTTGTGTACATATTATCTAACCGACTTAGATAGTAAGAGAATTTGAGTTTTCTTGACTGCAAAGAAAAATGAAGCCAATCCATCGGTGCAGAATATCCTGAAAGCAACAAATTGTAACGCGGTGAAGGACCAATTGCAAACCGCTCCCTGCCTATAAAGACACCGAAGTGTTTGCTCGCGTACTTCACATATGCCCTTTCATAATCAGCTGAGAACAAATCCGCAAAGACCTTGTCCGGCGGCAGGCTATCCTCGCCAAACTTGACAACCGGCTGAACGTATATTGAAAAATCTGACCAATCATAGTAAAGCGAGGGTTTCAGGCGCAGTACTGTAATCGTATCATAATACGCCTTACCAGAAAAAATAGGCAGCCACAATCTATCGCTTAAGAAATGACCGTCCGCAAGCTCGATTTCTGCGATGTCATAGGGACGCACACTAGGGAAGCGCGTAAAATGAACGCCCCTTACCTGCATCTCATCTATCAGTTCATTCTGCCACGAGTCAATAGGGAGATAAACGGAGAGTATAAATAAAAGAATCATAATCTTAAGTCTTCAATCTAAAATCTCATATCTACAATCTTAAATCTAATACGCTCCTTTGCCGAGGATAACCGCTGGGATTGTATTGAAAAGCAGTCTAATATCTAAAGTGATGGAGCGATTCATTACATATATTAAATCAAGAAATATTGATTTATCAGTAGGTAATTCACCACGTCCATAAATCTGCCAGAGTCCGGTCAGACCTTGTTTTACGGATAAACGGTCTTTATGCCACGTTCTATAACACTTAACCTCGTGAGGCCGATGTGGTCTTGGACCGATTAAACTCATCTCACCCTTTAAAACATTTATGAATTGGGGCCATTCATCAATTGAAGTTTTGCGCAAAATCTTACCAATATCTGTAATATACTCACTATTCATTGTCTCCACTTTGGGAACGCCGTGTTCGCGAAAATAATTTGCTTCTGCCTCGAGCTCTTCCTTACTTTTTTTATGTTCAAACATTGAACGAAATTTATAAAATACAAATTTCTTACCATCCTTGCCACACCTTGTTTGCTTATAAATAACAGACCCGCGAGAATCTAATTTAATCGCGATACTGATTATCGCAAAAAGAGGCGCCAGAACAATCAAACTGAAAATGGAGCCAATAATATCAATGCACCTTCGTAAAAAATCTCTAAACCGCTGGTTTCCTTTCATATAGAATGTATACACTGGTATTGAATCAATACGGCACCATTCCCAACCCAAATTCAGTTTATTAAACAATGCAGAG
This sequence comes from bacterium, assembly GCA_049647125.1. GTDB lineage: Bacteria > Hydrothermota > Tepidihabitantia > SM23-42 > SM23-42 > JAUVZL01. The sequence continues at coordinate 104,048 of JBARXC010000214.1, forward strand.
GCAATATGTAGTCGCTGACCAGATGAAATCTTAGATTTTATCTCTTTATAGAGCTCATCAAAATTGGGTGTTTTACTGTAGAGAAGTAATTCATTACAATCCCTATTTGAATGGTCAGCTTTATTAGAATCCATAAGTGTAAAACCCGCGACTCCGTTTTCTTTAAAAAATTTATTAAAATCCACAAAGCTATTATGTGGACCAATATATTTACACGGAATTTTCCTATAAGAAGCTGTGAAGTAATATTTCAATATTCCTTCGACAAGTATCAATCTTACTATTATGAAGAGAAAGATCGAAATAGCATAGATAAGAATAATAAATACACGACTCTCAATCAAAAAGGCGAATTTCGTTACGAACCCAACAATTACATAAACTGAGAGAGAAATTAACCATGCCTTAACAATTCTAAAAAATACTCGCAACCTCTGGGTGTAAAAGAAGCGATTATATAAATCATGAAAATAGAAAACCACAGGTGTAAGCAATAGCAAAAAAATAAGTGTACCATACTGATTTCTCATGACATCTGTCAGCCCTCCAAATCTTAGCAATAATGCGAGCGTACAGGCGATAATGATTATCGTGATATCTAACATTACGAGAAGAAGTTTATACATAATCTTCAGATATACACTGTCCCCAAAATACCAATATTTGCGCTGAGGAATCCAGATCCTTCAATTCTACAATTCTTACCGAATAGTATCGGAATTTGATCAATAAGCTCCCTTACCCCATATCACTGCTTGTATGGTTTGAAAGAGTAATTTGATATCCAATGAAAGAGACCGATTGATTACATACATCAAATCAAGAAATATCGAATGGTCACTTGGTAGATTTCCACGCCCATAAACTTGCCAGAGTCCGGTCAGACCAGGTTTTATTGCTAAACGATCCTTATGCCAATTCTTGTAATGTTTAACCTCGTAAAAAATTGGAGGCCTCGGACCTACAAGACTCATCTGCCCAAGTAATACATTCCATAATTGAGGCAATTCATCTAAAGATGTTTTCCTTAGAAGTGAACCTACCTGTGTTACATCATCATAATTGAGAATTTTACCTTTTGCAGTTTTGATTTCTAAATAATCCCTAAATTCTATTTCACGCTTTGCATCTTTGCTCTCGTCCTCAACCATCGACCGGAATTTGTAGAAAGTGAAATGTTCACCATTGAAACCACATCTTTTTTGTTTAAAAATAACCGGACCTTTTGAATCCAATTTTATAGCGAGGGCAATAATAAGCAAGAAAGGTGATAGCAAAATCATAAATCCTATTGATCCACAAATGTCTATCGTTCTGCGTAAGAACTTTCGAATATGGTCATTATTCTTTCTTTGAAAAGTGCAAATCGGTAAATCATCTATCCTTGCCCATTCACACCTCAGGTTGAGTTTGTCAAAAAGCTTAGAAGCTACGTGCAAGGGTTTTGAACCTACTATATTGTCTTTTATTTCTTTATATAAGGTACAAAAACTCTTTGCATTACTATAAAGAAAATACTCCTGTGTGTCTCTTTTGACCATGGCTTCCCCAATAGAAGATTGCAATAGAGATAATCCAAGAAGAGAATATTTTCTGATGAAATCAGTAAAACTAGGTCTATGCTTTTCAGAACCAATGAACGTGCAAGTGCATTTTTGTCGAAGGGACTGATAATGTATCCTAAACATATGGGGTATTACAACCAAGTGGAATAACAGCATAAAGCACAACAGGAAAAAGAAATAAAGAAAGAGCATGACCCGGCTATCTATAAGGAAATAGTACTTGGTCAGAAATCCAATAAGCAAGTAAAACAAAACAGCGGAAAGCCACGCTTTGATGATGCTAAAAAATAATCTTAGTTTTTCTATATAGATATTCCGGTAATGAAATCCAAAATAATACAGTATCGTCAGAGTATAAATTGTTATGAACAGGAAGGTGGGTAAGGCTTTAGGAATGCCGCTGGCAAGATTTCCAAACCTCAGCAAAAGAGCAAGAATAAAAGCAAAACCAACTGCGATTACATTACTTGCGAAAGATATTATCAATGATATTTCTTTCTATTCAACTCTGGACCACTGTTGTATTTTTTCGCACACATATTCGATCTCTTCGTATGTCAATTCAGGGAACATTGGCAAAGATAAGACAGTATCTGCACATTCTTCTGCATTTGGAAAATCCCCTGTTTTATGCCCTAAATAGCGATAAGCATCCTGCAAATGAACAGAGATAGGATAGTGTATCAAGGAACCCACTCCTGTATTTTTTAAATGGTTCTGTAATGAATCACGGCCTTTCACACGTATGACATAAAGGTGATAAATATGTTCACGATCCACCATCTTATTTGGTGCAATTACGTCTGCCACATCTTTCAATAATTCATTGTAAGTATGTGCGTGGCTTTGACGAGCGCTATTCCAATTGTCAAGGTGTTTTAATTTTACATCCAGCACGGCAGCTTGGAATCCATCCATTTTAAAATTCCACCCTTCAAATGTATGGTAATACTTCTTCCCTGAACCATGATCAATAAACATCCTCACCTTTTCTGCCAGATCTGCATTATTTGTTATTACTGCACCTCCCTGTCCATAGGCACCAAGATTCTTACTTGGGTAAAAACTAAAGGCACCGGCGTGGCCAATTGTCCCTGCTTTTTTGTTCTTATAAGTTGCCCCATGTACCTGTGCAGCATCTTCGAGAACAATAAGATCATACTGCTCAGCTATTTTCATGATCTCATCCATATCCGCCATCTGTCCATAAAGGTGTACCGGCATAATAGCCCTAACTATCAAATGCATATTTTTATCAATCAGCTTCTTATCTTTGGCGTTCCAATCACATGATTCTTCAATATATTCTTTAAGCATTTTCGTTGAAATTGTATAGGAGTCCTTTTCAATGTCGATGAGTACAGGCGTGGCACCAGTTAACGTTATTGCTTCAAGAGTAGCAATAAAGGTAAAAGGAACAGTTATAACAATATCTCCTTTCTTGATCCCAAGCGCCCTCAGTCCAACATATAGCGCACTCGTACCAGATGAAACACCGATCGCATGTTCTACTCCACAATATGCCGCGAAATCTTTCTCAAACTTCTTAACCTTACTCCCTGAGACAAAAGCGCAACCATCGATTGTGTTCTGAATAGCACCATCAATTTCTTCTTTAATGCTCAAGTATTGCCGTTTGAGATCCATAAACGGAACTTTCATTCAGTCTCCTTACTAATCTGTCTTGTTACTTTCAATTATGATAGCAGGAACTCCGGCCACAATTACATTATCGGGGACATCTTTGGTCACTACACTACCTGCACCAACTATTGCATTCTCACCAATAATCACACCACAAAGTATTGTTGCACTCGATCCAATAGATGCACCTTTCTTCACCAATGTCGCTACAACTTCCCAGTCATTTTCCGTCTGCAATTCACCATTCCTATTGACCGCATGTGGATATTTATCATTTATGAAGGTGACATTGTGTCCTACAAATACACTATCTTCAATCGTGACACCTTCACAAATGAAGGTATGTGTGGAAATTTTACAATTCTTACCTATTTTGGCGTTTTTCTGAATTTCAACGAAACTACCTATCTTTGTATTGTCACCAATTTCGCAACCATAGATATTAACATAACCATAAATTTTTACATCCTTACCAAGCTTCACATCTTCAGTAATCAGTTGTAAATCCTCAATCTTCATGCAATTCTATTATTGCTCCATTCTCCTTTATGGATCTCTCAGCCGCTTCCAAGATTCTCACGACCCTTAATCCAGAATGACCGTCGGTCAATGGCACTGCATTATTCTCGATTGAATTCACGAACTCAGAAACCGCACATGCCAATGGCTCTACGGTATCGAATGTCGGCACAAATACATCACCAGTTCTATACTGAATCAGTGTTTTATATACACCTTCTCTACCTGTAACTTCGACTCCCTTGTCATAGACCTTAACTTTCTCCGTTGTCTCCATTTCATCATAGACAATCATCTTTTGAGTACCGCCAATGAGTATTATCCTCATCTTAACTGGCGCGAGCCAGTTTGCGTGGAGGTGTGCAATACAATCTTTTTCATAAAGGAGTGTTAAATATGCAATATCTTCAAGTTCACCAAAATGTCGTTTGCCGATAGCACTAACTGCCTCGGGATTCTTATCGCAGAGGTAACCCAATATTGAGAGGTCATGGGGAGCAAGATCCCAAATAACGTTGACATCATGTTGAAAAAGACCAAGATTTATTCTTACTGCATCAAAGTACATAATCTCCCCGATTTCGCCAGATTCAATAATCTCCTTTATCTTCTTGACCGCACCATTATAGACAAAAATGTGATCAACCATAAGCCTTAAGCTTTTATCTTGAGCAAGATCAATTAACTGCTGAGCCTCTTTTACGGTTGCAGTAAGGGGCTTCTCAACAAAAACATGTTTTCCACATTCTAGTGCCTGTCGAGCAAGATCAAAATGGGTTGCAACTGGAGTGGCTATAGCCACGGCTTGGATCATCGGATCATTCAAAATCTGATCATAAGTTTCCACTGTGGTAATCACTGGAAACCTGTCGCAAGCGACTTCCAGTCTACTTTTACTAATATCATAACAGCAAACTTCATTAATCGATTGATGATTTATGAAATTCCGCACCAGGTTCGGTCCCCAATATCCAATGCCAACAACGGCTACTTTCATAAGTTCCCTCTCATAAATTTCTCACAAGAAATTATATTCACATTTAATAAACTGTCAATACGCAGGGCAATAAGGTAGTATACTTTATTGTGTGGAAATTACTCTTGAAAGAAATGGAACATGGTGTATCCTTCTATAATGGTTTTCAAAAAGAAAGGAGGATACACCATGAATCCATTAGATTACTCTAAGAGTAAGTT
>JBARXC010000215.1:0-6503 GCA_049647125.1 bacterium
CCACACACCTTTTTTAATCTGTATGGTGATGACCGAACGCTAGATCAGTGTACATAGTACAAATTGTGCGATCCGTAAGAAAATAGATAAATAAAGGTGTGGGGTGGAATGATTTAAAATGTAAGGAGAATGCGAAATTGAATTGCCTGGTTACTTCGATTACACTCAGTACTAACAGGGCAGGCCCTTGGACTCTGCTCAGGACTACAGCAAACCAGAGAATGACAACCTGAATATGTGAACCCCACTGCTGCGTACTGATTTCACATTTGTTTTAAAGGCAAAGCCCAAAGGATTTTACCCTTTGGGCTTTTTAATTTTGATAATCACCCTCACCCTTGCCCTCTCCCTTCAAGGGAGAGGGAATTGTCTGGGGATTCACTCAGTCAAGGGAGATGGAATTAGTGAAGGAATAGGGGAATGGGGTCAAATCGCTACATTCCACATAAGATATTGACGCCTGCTGTATTCCCCTAGCTCGCTTTCGCGCGAAAGTGAGAAAGCAAGATTAGGGAGCATTTAACCGGGGCAAAGTGGAATAGCACTTGAGCCGAAGATATGCTACACTATTCCTGACAAATAGTATTTATTGACTTCGAACATATTTTGATTATATTTAGTTTATTAGTGCCAAGAATGAGATAGTTACGATATTGATAGGGAATGAAACGAACAATCTAAAGAGGTGGAGGTTTTATGACCTTGGATGAAGTAAAGCATATAATTGAAGTGCACAAAAATGAATTAAAAATGACATTTTTTGTGAAGGAAATTGGTATTTTTGGGTCTTATGTCAGAGAAGAACAGAGGGGAACAAGCGATGTTGACATTTTGGTTGAATTTGATCGCCCAGTTAGCCTGCTAAAGTTAGTCAGTTTGGAAAATTTTTTAAGTGACTTATTAGGTTTGAAAGTAGATGTTGTCCCTAGGGGAGATGTGAGACCTGAATTAAAAGAACAAATATTGAGCGAGGCCGTATACATATGAGAAAAGTATCTCTTTTTATAAAGGACATACTTGAAAATATGGAGAAGGCTGCGCAGTTTTTGGCTGATATGAATTTAGCAACTTTCAAAACTGATGAGAAAACAAGCTATGCCATCATGAGATGCATTGAAATTATAGGTGAAGCGACAAAGCAGATTTCTGAAGAAATGAGACAGAAATACCCTGATGTGCCCTGGCGTGATATGGCAGGTATGAGGGATAAACTTATTCATTTTTATTTTGGTCTTAATACTGAAAAAATCTGGCTTGTCGTGAATGAAGATATCCCAAGAATAAAACCGTATCTGAAAAAGATGCTATCTGATTTGGAAAGCGCAGGTTTATAGGACAAAGTGAATCCCACGCTCCAAGGATTCTGAGAGATTTACACTACGTGCCCATTGTCTGTTCACCCAAAGATGCTCTGGCAATCGGCAGCTTTTATGTCACTAAAGAATAGATTATTTATTGAATAAGAATATTTCGCCCAGCACTTTTTAAATATGTATGAGGAGGCTTACAAGTTTCCTGTAAAAGTGCGGGGTGAAATGTATTGTACCTTTTTATTAAAGAACCAAAAAGGTTAAAAAGACAAGTGGAACTTAGGTTTTGAGCCTTGATTTTTCTTTTTAATTGAATAGAATAAATAAAGGAGATATTATATGAGTATAGCCAAGAAAAAAAAAGAAATAGTCTCTTTCCCACTTAGCGTTTTCGAAACAGCTGATACGAAAGAGGATCTTGAGGACTGGCTCTTAGCTCAGAATCCTGAATTTATAAAGAAGATGCGTAAAGCCCGGAAGGATGACTTGCGTGGTATGGGCAAAGACTGGGAGACACTTAAAAAGGAATTGTGTTTAAAGTAACCCTGCTACCAGATGCTGAGACTTCTTTCAAAAAAATTGATAAATCTCTTCAAAAACGGATTTCCCAAAAGATTGACTGGCTTGCCGCGCATGCGGACAAGATAGTTCACCATCCTCTGATATCTCTTCCTGTCTTTGAAGAAGTAAAATTAATTAAAGAACCAAAAAGAATAAAAAGGCAATTAGTCTTTCCGAATTTCCTTTTTTCGTTACTTGCGACACGGACTAAATTGATGCGTAGCGCAAAGAGCAAGGCAAATTAAATAACAAAAGTCATTAAGTGATTAAGTTATTGGTTATTAAAGGAAAGGCTCCTGAAGAGGGGCTTTTTTGTAAGGTACTTCTCGATGCCCCCGCACTTTTACAAAAGTGCGGGGTTACTCGAAGAGTAGATTATTATTTGCTGGAAAAATAGGATCAAATTCCCTCGACATGCTCGGGATCTAGGACAGGTAGGGCATCTCATTGCATTCATCTCGACTCACTCGATACTATAGCGATATCTGCGACAGGCCCTTCGACATATAACTCACTTCGATTACACTCAGTACTAACAGGGCAAGCAGGACTACAGCAAGCAGAGAATGACCCCAAGGGGCGGGATAGATAGAGCGAAGATAGCACGACATGTTATGCATATTTGCAATGTCATTGCAAATATGTCTTGACAAGTTTCGTAATTCCCGTATAATAAAACATGGCTAAAACGACATCAATATATATCCCAAGAGAGATGGAGGCGGTGTTAAAAAAGGCGGTCGGTCAATTCCCCGCGGTTGCCGTGACAGGACCCCGTCAATCCGGTAAGTCAACACTGCTTCGAAAAATGTTTCTCGATACTCATGCTTATGTCTCTTTTGATGATCCTCTTACCAGGGAGAGAGCGATTGCTGACCCACAGTTGTTTTTAGAGAGCCTTGGTGAAAGAATGATTGTGGACGAAATACAGTATGTTCCTCAATTGCTCTCATATGTGAAAATACTCATTGATAAGAATAGGCATAAGCGCGGTTGCTTTCTCTTTACTGGTTCTCAGCAATTCAGCGTGATCAAGAATCTGGGTGATACGCTTGCAGGAAGAGTTGCTCTTCTCGAACTTTTACCTTTTTCAGTTGCTGAAAAAGCATTGGCTTATACTCATAAAAATAAAAAGAGGGCAGCATCATTTACCGCGCAAAAGCACTTTACACACGCCTGTTTAAGGGGTTCATTTCCTGAGATAATAGTACGTAAAGATATTGATGTTGGATTATGGTATGGCTCCTTTCAGCAGACTTATCTTGAAAGGGATATCCGAACTATCTACAATATTGGCAAATTGAGGGATTTCCAGAGATTTCTACGGCTCTTAGCCGCACGATGCGCTCAAATGCTTAATCTGAGCTCTCTTGCTGCTAATTTGGGCATAGCCGTCAATACTGCAAAGAGGTGGTTATCAGTGTTGGAAGCGAGTCGTATTGTATATTTACTGAACCCTTATTCCTGGAATATTGGAAAAAGAATAACCAAAAGTCCCAAGGTTTACTTTCTTGATTGCGGTTTTGTATGCCATCTGCTATCTCTGAAAGATGAAGATTTCTTAGTGAAAGGACCAATGGCTGGGGCATTGTTTGAAAATTTTTGCCTCCAGGAGACGATTAAGGCGGTTTTTAATTATGCAAAATCAATGAGCGTTTTTTATATCAGAGCACAAAACGCTTTGGAGGTTGATTTGATCATAGAAAAGAGTAGCAAGCTTTATCCTGTAGAGTTCAAACTAACCAAAACGCCAACTATGCAAATGGGTGAGCCAATACTTCGATTCAAGAGGCTATTTCCTAAATTATCTATTATGCCAGGTAGAATAGTTTCTTTGTGCTCCGAAAATATCCCCCTGACCAGAGACATAGCTGTTCAGACTATGGATGATTATCTTCATTGGTTGAAAAGTGCATGAGTGGTTCAAAAGACAAAGCCCAAAGGGTTTTTCCCTTTGGGCTTTTTAGTTTTAGGTGTTTACACCAGCGCTACTCGCTACGCATTACGCGTTATCCACCGCCTTTGAGCACTTTGATTCGTGCTTCAGTGCGTTTTCTATAATCTTTTGCGCCGGCGTGGTTTGGGCTTAAGGCAAGGACCTGTTTGAAAGTTTTCAAAGCGGCGTCGTATTTTTCAGCAGTGAATTGAGAAACGCCCTTTTTGTAAAGTGCAGCAATCTGGGCTTCTGTTGCTGCTGGCTGTTTTGGCTTAGTCGGTTGTTTAGGTTTGGTTGGTTGTTTAGGTTTGGTCATTTTTTTCTGCAAGTCAGCGATTGATGTTTTTGCTGTTGCATTGGTTGGATCAAGCGCGATGACTTTTTCCCAATACTCCATTGCTTTGGTATAATCTTTAGCCTGTGTTCTTGATCTTGCTTCGGCAGTGTATACTCTGATTAATTCAGTACGTCTATTTTCGAGTTTTGCCATATATTCCCGTGCTTCAGCATGGCCTGGATCCAGAGAAAGGACCATATTAAAAGCCTTTTTTGCCTCATTCAGGTTGCCTTCTGAGTAGTACATTTTACCCTGTTCAAAGGAAGTCCTGATATTTTTTTCTTTTTCAACGAGCGTTTTTTGTTTTGCCATTGCTTGTTCAGTCATTTTAAGATTGAATAGTAATTTACTCTTTGTATTCTGTTTAACAACGATTTTTGCCATATAGTCCTGGTAATTCGGTTTGATAGTGGTTATAGTATAGTTACCTACAGGTAAGCTCAGAGAGAATGTCCCGCCTTTTGCCTTGTATCTTTTATTGATTTCTTTGATGTCGATGATAACATCGGCAAGCATCTGTTTGGTTGTATTATCGCGTACAACACATTCGATTGACCCGACTCTTGGACCTTCGACCATGGAGCGATTTGCTGCTTCGATACCCATGGTGAATCTTGGTGACCATGGTCTATCATTGAAAAAGTGCTCGCATTTGCTTAAGGCAAGTGTGCCGGTAAAGTATCTATGGTGATATTTCACTCCTGCATTTCCATCCCTGCCGTCTATTTCAGCGATGAATTCCATGGGTCCGGCTTTTATCGCACCGCCGAAAAACACACCGAATGCCCAGGCTGATGCATTGACTGTGGAATCAGCATAGTCCTCTCCAACAATGAACAAGTCGGTATTAAAAATGTGGCTTCTTTGTCCATAGCCGACAAATCTGCCGCGACCAAGTCCTATAACGAAATTCATAACTGAAAATGACTGCTGCATAGCGATATATGCTGAGAATAATTCCCATGGTCTATGATCATAGGAATCATAGACTTTTTCTTCAATAAACCCTGTTTCACTCTTCATCCCAATGGTCGAAAGATGTGTATTATATGATATATCTTCAATCCCAGCATAAAAGGTGGGAGAATTCCCTTTACCTTTTTTTATGACATATGAGCCACTCAATGAATAGGTTGTAGGAGTATACATTGCTAAGGAGAGTTCGCCTTTACCGCCGAGTCCATAGCGAAAGACCATGGTAAAATCCATTGGGTCAGGACTATGAACTGGATCATTCGGATAAGGATCTTCACCAAAAAACGGAAATGAGAATGTAATACCGCCGCCCCACATGCCAGGTATATTATATTGAGTGGGGGTGGGGATGTCGATCATCCCGGTTGTGTGACATAATTCACCAATCATGAAAAACGCAAGTATAAACATAATTCCTCCAATCCGTAAGGAAAGACAGTTATTGGGTAATTAAGTAAAGCAGTTACTAAGTCATTAAGTAATTAACTACCCGTATATAAAGAGCATACAGTCATTGGGTAATTGAGTAATTAAGTAAATCAGTAATTCAACTACCCATACATATAGAAAAGACAGTAATTAGGTAATTAAGTTATTAGTCATTTACCCATATATAAAGAGCATACAGTCATTGGGTAATTAAGTCATTAAGTAATTAGTAAATCATTACCCAGAATACCGATTTCCCCTAATATATTTTTCTACCTGATATTATAACTATAATAGATATGTTGTCAATAGGCAAGTTTACCAGTACAGGAAGGATAAAGGAAGACACGTCTTTGCACGCAAAACTGAAGACACGGAGACCTGAAGACACGCTTCGCTGGAGACACGTTCGTCTTTGACGAACTGAAGACAAAGGGAAATAGCACTGGGTGCGGTGAAGGTGCTTTCAGCACGGTTATGGTTCACTATCGTGAACGGTTACGGCACTGCGTGCGGGAAGACACGCCTTCGGCCGGAGACACGATTCTCTGAAGACACATTTCATTGCAGGCACGCTACGCTGGAGACACACCTTTGGCTGAAGACAACCCAGATAAACGATCGAAACGGAGACTGGGAGAGAAATATACAAAATACTTGGAACTGAAAACCACCTGTTTTCTCTTCGAGCGACCCCGCACTTTTACAAAAGTGCTGGGGAGTCGAGAAGTACCTCAATGTGTGTTCTCGACTTCGCTCGAACAGTAAGAATAGTAAGCACTAAGTACATTTTATACTCGTAGAAAAAACGATAATAACGAGTTAAACGTGTTCTGCTTCAGATGGAACTTGACAAATGGGCATAGTTGAATAAGGTGGGAAGGAAGGAGCAGAAATGGACAGAAAAAGGCGACGGTTTAGTCCTGAGAAGAAGCTTGAAATCTTGCGAGAGCAT
>JBARXC010000216.1:0-5801 GCA_049647125.1 bacterium
ATAAAGGTGTGGGGTGGAATGATTCAAAATATTCCAGCGCAAAGCGCTAACTTCCAGCTGTAGGCTCCTTTCCAGCACGTAGTGCTAACTTCCAATCCCCTTGGGATTCAACCATCGATCGAAACGAGAATATCGTATTCGTAAATCGTAAGTCGTACTCGTAAAAAATAACGATAATAACGAACTAACGATCTAAACGGACTAAACGTCTTTCAGTAACTTAATAACTGTTTTATATGTTCGCCGTTACAGTATAGACGGTGATTTCTGCTTCTTTGCCCTTTACTTTTACTTTACCGAGTTCCTTGAATTGTAAGTACTCGGTGGGATCAGTCATAGCCAAAGCATAGGTATCAGGTCCCATCACAATGCTGCAGTCAAATTGTTTGGTAACGCCTTCAAGTCTTGAAGCAAGGTTAACCGGGTCACCAATAACTGTGTATTCCATACGCATTGGTGAGCCAAAATTACCGCTTATCACGTTTCCGGAATTAATACCAATGCCTATCTTGAAACCAAGGTTCTTAGCCTTTTGCACCATTTCAACCGCGGCAAGACAGGCATTTAAAGCGTGATTCCTTAACTGCACTGGTGAACCGAATACTGCCATGACACAATCGCCAATGAATTTATCAACACTCCCTTGATAAGCAAATATCGACTGGACCATTTCGTCCAAAAAGGCATTCAATTGGCGACCCACCTGCTCTGGATTGGTTTTTTCAGTATAAGGTGTGAAATTACGGATATCCGCAAAGAGGATCGTGCAGTTGGCTTTTTCGCCACCAAGTTTTGGTGGATTATTGACCAATTTCTCAACGAGGTCGCGCGAATAGTACCGCGAGAAAATCGTTTTGATTTTTCTTTTCTCGCGTTCTTCAAACTGGTAGCGGTACATCAAGCTGAAAACAATAGTGAGAATCATCGCATAGCAAGGTCGCACAATGCCGAATTGGTAGCCAGAACCAAAAAGGATAAAAGAACCAACAGTGAGCAATGCATAAAGAATTATACACACAATAATATAAATGCGCGCGGGCTTGCTTAGAAAAAGTAGGCTAATAATGAAACAAAAAATAATACTTGCGACTAATATATAAACATATGAAATTTCATGCACTTTTAGGTTGTTAATAAAGTTATTTACTAAGTTTGCCTGGATGAGTATACCGGGAAAATGCCTTTCAAAAGGTATCGCATGATAGTCAAATAAACCAGGTGCTGTACCACCGATCAAGACAATCTTTTCCAAAAAATATCCTTTGGGTACTCTTTTTAGATAGATATCAGAAAAAGATATCCTTCTGAATGAGCTTTCACTAAAAAAGCGTATAAGGAATTTATCATGTCTTGATGCGGTGTTGACCATATCGCTTATTTCTGCGGCAAAGGTTTTTTCACCAAATAAGGAATAAAACCCTCTTCTTATAACACCATCCTTATCTGCGAATATGTAACCATAGCCAGTACGGTTGTATTTGGTGAATATCGACTTAGTTTCTAAATCAGAAACTAAAACAACTCGGCCATTCCTTTTTAGGGCGTTTTCAAGCAAGGTGTCAAAACTCGGTTTGTCGAAAAACTGGCGAACTTGAATCGGCAGGGTATCCGGTTCAGCAAAAAGAATATCTAAACCCACTGCTTTGGCATTGTCAAGATAATCAATAACCTCGGCAAAATACACCCTTGGCCAGTTCTGATATCTACCTAATTTCTCCAGGCTTTTTTCATCAATATCAACAATAACAATATGCTCGACTCTTTGTTTAGGAACATGCCATTGATGCTTGAGATCATATACCTTTCTTTCAAAAGGCAACCACAATGGACTGAATAGACAAAACATATTAACCACAATAACCGCCAAACAAGCGATGAGTATTGCGGGTTTAACCTTACTTTTCAATGCCGGTTTTGAATAGTGCTGTTATCCTGAACCTCTTTCAAGAAAACCGAGACCAGTTTAGTATCGAATTGGGTTCCACTATTTTCGATCAACTCGTGCATTGCGGTTTTAACAGTCTTGCGTTTGCGATAAGGTCGATCTGTTGTCATCGCATCAAAAGAATCAGCAACACAGATAATCCGCGCAAACAAAGGTATCTTCCTACCGCGTAAACCCTTTGGATAACCCTTGCCATCATACCGTTCGTGATGGTGAAGGATATTCGGAATCAGTTCTTTCAGCTCCGCGATCGGTTCGATTATTGAACTGCCCAGCTCAGGATGGCGTTTCATATAATTGTACTCATCAAGAGTCAACTTACCTGGTTTCCCCAGAATGCGGTCTGGAATCCCTATTTTCCCCACATCATGGAGGATCGCAGAAACCTCAAGCCTTTTTAATCGCTCCTTATCAAACTTCAGTGCTTCACCGATTATCAACGAGTATTCCACAACACGAGCCGAATGACCACGCGTATATGGATCCTTTGCATCAACCGCTTCAACGATCGCCCGGATCGAAGAAAGGAACAGCTCATCGAGTTCTTTATATAACGAAGCATTTTCAATGGCGATGGCAATCTGGTGACCTAATGATTCAAACAGTTCAAGGTCAGTCTTATTAAATTTTCTGTTGCCGCGCTTGTTAAGCACCTCAGCAACACCGATGACCTTACCCTTTGAAATCAAGGGCACCGCCATTATCGAACGGGTGACAAATTTAGATTTCTTGTCGACACCTTTGAACCACCGTGGATCCTTACTGACATCAGCGACGAGAAGGGGCTTGCCATGTTGAGCAGTCCAACCAACAATACCTTTGCCCATTGGAACCCTGATTTCTTTTGCCTCTTTGCCCCTGGTACCACGCGCAATCACAAAATACAGCTCATTCTTTTCTTCGTCAATTCTAAAAACTGACGATGCTTCAGCATCCATGACCTCTTCCGCCTTACGCAGGACAATATCAAGCAGATCGTCGATATCGAGTATTGAAGAAAAAAGCATCGATGTATGGATTAACGTCTCAAGCCGGCCGATCTTCCTTTGCAGATTAGATACGCTTGATTTCATAACTACTCTCCCCTGCCTTGTATTTCTCAGCAAATTTTATCTGCACTTGAGAATCGACATCAGGATGCAAATTATCTATCGGCTCCTTAATAAGATCATAGCACGCTTTATCTAAACTCACTGGATCAAACGACGCAAGAATACCGACGTCTGGAGTAATCATCGGTTCATTTGTATGAAAACAATCGCAGTTTGGAGTGATGTCAATGAGAAAATTTACATAAAAAATTCTCTTACCTTTTACTGCATTAGCCGCATATTTTGCAATACCTTGTTGGATATCTGACGATGCAGCATCCCAATTGAATCTAATTGCTCGGTCCGAACATATTGACATACAACCGCAACAACCTGTGCATACGCTCTGGTCGATTATTATATCACCACTTTTTTCTGCTATCGCACCGTAAAGACAATATTCAAGGCACCTTTTGCAACGCGTGCATTTATCCAAATCAATATGAGGTTTGGACTTAGAATGCATTTCCAATTTACCGCCTTTTGATGCACAACCCATGCCTAAATTCTTCAGGGCTCCACCAAAACCGCAATTAAGATGACCCTTGAAGTGTGAAACGCAGACCATCGTATCAATACGATTAAAAAGACTGGCGATTTTGGAACCGCCGATTTCCACATAATCATCACCGTACAATCCATCAGCTACAATGAAGGGAGCGAAATCAAAGCCGTGCTCGCGGGCGAGTGCAATATGTAAATCAGCCCGGTGTCGCTGACCCGAATAAAGCGTTGTTGTATCAGTCAAAAATGGAGCACCACCTGCTTTGCTGATCATGTCAACTAATTTCTTCACATACTCAGGGCTGACAAAATTCACATTCCCCCGCTCTCCGACATGTAATTTGACCGCGCATACTGTACCTTGGTTAATGATTTTTAGACCTCCAGAAACCTCGATGAGTTTTTCCAACATCCCGATAAAACTCTTCCTGTAGCTTTTTGTTAAATCCAGAAAATAGACGTCTGCCATATTATTCAGTGACCATGTTTTCTATTTCAGGTTCACGATCTTACATACTTCAGTGATATCCCTGGAATTCAACCGCACAAAAATAACACCCTGAGGAAAATCATTGTGATCCAATTGAATCAACATTGGGCTGCTTACTCTACCCGCGTATATGTGTTTGACCAATCTCCCTGATATATCGTATGCATTTATTTCAAGAGGAGATGCATATGCCTGCACGCGCATGAGTACCTTGCTGTTCCAAATACTTGGTACTGCGAGTATGCGGTTGACTATCTGCTCGTCTCTGTCCTCTTCAGCAACCCTGAGTTCAGAAAGCAATGCCTTGGAAAAATAGAGATCATTATAATCTCCGTTGCGACCATCAGTCCAGATTGCGTAGAGATACGCATCATCTGCCTGGGTGATGTGGTATTCACCGATAAAATCATCGAGGCTTGTGACCGAAGTATCAGAAACGCGGATCCCCTGGTTGAATGTCACGCCAGCATCAGATGAATACTGGTAGCGGAATGAAAAGAGACTGGACGAGTTGGTCGGCCAGTCAGGTGTGTGGTAGTAAGTCAAGTGCAAACCAGCAGAACCATCAAAAAGCACCCAGCATTTACACTGTCCGCCCGTTGTAATATCATTAATGACATAAGGTGAGCTCCATGTTGAACCGCCATCAGTAGAACGGGCAGCCCTGATGTCCCAAGTACCAAAGGTTTGATCGACCCACGTTATAAAAACGATATTATCTTTAGCCGTGATCGAATTGATCGGTGCTCGATCACCATAGCTGGAATTGTATGTGAAGTTAGAAAGATAAATCTCGCTTGACCAGGTTTGGCCATAATTAGTTGATTGTTTGTAATAGACGCGTCCGGCTCCCCAGGCAACCAGAGCAAGGTGCAAGATATCGTATTCATCCATGCATAGCGCGGTAATACCGGTTCTCGACCAGATCAGCGATAGATTCCAGGTTGCGCCATAATCAGTTGATTTGGCAAACTGGATACCAGTCTGTCCAGAAGTTTGCTGCCAGGTAATATAGATATCACTTCCATTGACAAGCATCCACGGTTTGTCAACACCGTAGCTGTTCGTGACCGTCGAGGTATCTTCCCAGGTCTGACCGCCGTCCCGTGACAGATAGTGTTTTAGCATGTTTACAGAAAACTGAATAAGCATATGGACGTGGCCAGAATCATCAAAGGCAATAACCGGGTCAGTATGCCAACCAATCCCAGTTGTGCTATCAGTAAACGGTATTTGAGTGAAGGTCTGCCCCGCATCAAAAGAATAGGCAAGAGGTGCAACAGGTACCTGTCCACGCTCGGCAGTATTACATATCGAGACAATGGTATCACCATATATCGCAAAACAAGACTCACCCTGATTCAGGGTATCCCACGGTTCATCAATACTAACCCTCACATTGGGTATCCACGGCGTATCAGCGTAAATCAAAAAAGCTAAACCAATAACTAAAACAAATAACTTCTTCATTATAGTCTCCTTGTTTGTGTATGATATTATATCAAAGGTCTATGAAAAAGTCAAGATAGATGGCACGCCTGCGGCTGGAATAGTTTGAATCCCAAAGGGATTGGAAGTTAGCACTGCGTGCTGGAAAGGAGCCATTGGCTGGAAGTTAGCACTACGTGCTGGAATAGTTTTAATTCCTTACATTTTAAATCATTCCACCCCACACCTTTATTTATCTATTTTCTTACGGATCGCACAATTTGTACTATGTACACTGATCTAGCGTTCGGTCATCACCATACAGATTAAAAAAGGTGTGTGG
>JBARXC010000217.1:0-30247 GCA_049647125.1 bacterium
GTCATTACGAGGAGCGCCGCGACGAAGTAATCTCATGAAATATAATGAGATTGCCACACCCCGACCACTACAATTCTTAATGGTCGGGGTTCGCAATGACAAAAAGGGATTTGGGCAACACGCCCTCGAGATTTCACCCAATTTGTAGATTGACGCGGTTCTTTTCCCGGATATAATTCACTGAATAACTGAATAAAGGAGTGTTATGTCTAATGCAATAAGGTTCGGCGTTTCAATGGATCAATCGTTATTAAAGGTTTTTGATGAACTCATCGCAAAAATAGGTTATACCAATCGTTCTGAGGCGATCCGTGACCTCATCAGAGAACGTCTTGTCCAACAGGAATGGCAGGCGACCGATCAAGAGACAGTCGGCACGATCACGCTCGTTTATAGCCACGAAGTGCACGAACTAACTGAAACCCTGACTGCTTTACAGCATAAATATCACAAACAAATTATCTCAACTATGCACATTCATCTTGATAAACATAATTGCTTGGAAGTACTTATCGTAAGAGGCAAGGGAAAAGTTATAAGGAAAATCGCCGATAAATTACAGAGCACAAAAGGCGTGAAGCACGGTAAACTCATTACTACCACAACTGGGCAAAAAGTCTGCTAAAGCTGCTTGACTTTAAAATCTGGGTCGCTATAATTGACTATCCACTCCTGCTATCAACGGTGGGTATGGGATAGGGTAAATTTTGTGCGGGGCGTGGCGCAGTGGTTTAGCGCGCCAGCTTGGGGTGCTGGAGGTCGTCCGTTCAAATCGGATCGCCCCGACTTATCCCCGCACCAAATCTTTGGTGCGGGGATAAATTCTAAATACCAATCACTAAATACTAAACAAGCACGAAATTCCAAATTCAAATGTCAAAAACAACCTTTGAATAATCATTAAAAAGAAAAAAACGGATAGGAAAATAGATGTTTTGAATTTTGAATATCAGGGCTTCGAATCTGTTTAGAATTTCGAAATTAGAAATTAAGATTTATTCCAATACTACTTAGTTGGCGTAATCTCCCCTGCCTTCTTTAAACCGTATTTGGTACACAATGGACCAACCAATTCGTATACTATAGTAGTCGCGGTTATCGTCGTAAAAATCATCGTTCCGTATGTTGGATACAATGCCTTAGCAGAAAGAGCCACACCCAGAGCAACACCTGCCTGGGGCACGAGACCCCACGCCAGGTATTTTCCAATCCGTGGATCAACCCGGCTAATTCGAGCGCCTACTGCGACGCCAGCGAACTTTCCGATAACTCTGGATACAATGTAAAGCAGTCCAATAATGCCGATATTGGGGATCAGACTAATGTTCAGGTTTGCACCAACCAGAATAAAAAATGCCAAGAACAGAACGATATCAACTTTGCGTAATGATTCGAAATATGGCGTGCTTCTCGTTGATATATTGGCGATAACAACGCCGCTGATCATGCTCGTCAAAAGTGGCGACAAATGCAATTGAATCGATAAACCAACCATAAAAAGGATGAAACCATGCGTTACAGTAAGCAATTCTTCTTTATTCCTCACAAGCCTCGATAAGTAGTGTAACCCGGCGCCCAACACCCCACCTAAGACAAGTGACATGAACACATGAGCAAGTGAATTTATAATAATAGTGAAATTGGCTGACCCGCTCGCCAAGGCACTGGCTAACATTATGCCAAATGCTGATAAGATTAAACACCAGGCATCATCGATGGCAACTACTCGCAAAAGCATTTCAGTAACCGCCCCTCGAGCACGATATTCTCTAATGATCATAACGGTGGCTGCCGGTGCAGTGGCAGCTGCTGCCGCACCAAGCACAAAGGAAGGGTGTATCGCGGTATTTCTAAAAATCGCATAAGTGATCATTACGAGGGTAACAAGAATCCAGGCAAAACTTGCTTCTAAAAGGGATATCCAGATCACTGAAGAACCTGATGTTTTAATGCTTTTTATCGTAAAATTTGCGCCGAGTGAGAACGCGATTATCCCTAAAACAAAATTCGATACAAAATCAGAAAGTAATATTATCCTTACCGGTATGAGATTTAGTAACTTGGGTCCGATGAGAATACCAATCAAAAGATATGTTGTTACTGAAGGAAAATGAATTCTGTGCAGCAACTTGGCGCCGAAATAACCGGTGATAATGATTAGAGCTAAACCAAGTGTGCTATTCAGTTGATACAATCTCCCCAGCTCTAATCAAACTAATTTTTGTAAGAAGCGGACCTACTAATTCAAAAATCACGGTTGTTGCTCCAATTACTGTAAAGATGTAATTTCCAAAATCAGGAAAAGTTGATTTGGCCACGAGTCCGATGCCAAGCGCAACGCCAGCCTGCGGCGTCAGAGCCAACCCTACCCAATCCCCAATCAGTTTTGGTGCTTTACTGATTTTAGCACCGAGTTTTGCCCCGTACACTTTTCCGATAACACGAAAGCCTATATAGAGAACACCCACCACACCCATTTTATAAAGAATTGTGAAATCTAAATGTGCGCCGGCAAGAATGAAAAAAATCAGGTAGAGCGGCGCATCAACGGTCCTTATAACCTCAAAGAATTTGTAATTCTCGCGCGCCAGATTAATAACAACAATACCCATCATCATTGAAGACAGCAAAACCGATACGTGTATAGCAATGGAGAATCCAACGTTCAATAATATCAAACCAAAAATATAAACCAGAAACTCTTCTGGAGTTTTCACAAAGCGCCTTAAAAAGGAAAAGAGGTAGCCAAATGACGCACCAATAATAAGGGCTCCAAATATCTCACCTATACCAGCAAAGACTATTGACATCTGAAATACCTCAGCCCTCATAGCATTAGCAAACGCAATTGCCAAAGCAGCCAGTATAAGACACCAGGCATCATCAATCGCCACAATCTTGAGAAGTATTTCAGTTAAGTATCCGCTGGCGCGATATTCCCGGATGACCAAAACCGTTGCCGCTGGCGCGGTCGCCGAAGCGGCTGCGCCAAGCACAATTGCCGGATATATCGGATTCCCAATAATGATCAGATATGAAACAATTGCCACTGAAACAAGTAACCATGTTGCCAACGCCGCAGTAAGAGAAATCCACATTACCTGTTTCATCCCTTTCTTTATCTCTTCCAGTCGGAAATTCTCACCCAGGGTAAAGGCAATAACCCCCAATACCAAGTTTGAGAAGAAATCAGATGCTGCAAATATCCCCTCGGTGACAATATTCAAAACATGAGGGCCGATTAAAATGCCGACGATAAGAAATGCGGTAACACTGGGTAAACGAAGGTATTTCAAAAAACGAGCACCGATAAAACCGAGTAACAGTATTAAACCAGCACTCAGAAGTGTGTTCACTTTTTTATGATGTCGTATTCTTTGAAAATATACACAAAAATATCGAGCAAAGATAACATGCCAACCAATTTCTTGTCAGAAACAACGGGTAGCAATTCGACATTGTGTAATCTCATCAAACGGCGAGCATCTTTGACTGTGGCATCTTCCTTCACAGAAACAAAATTGGTGTTAATAATATCATCAACGAGAATCAACATGCCCATTTCAGGAGACAATTCAAGGTTTAAATCCTCATCATCAACATTTTCAACAAAAGGCATTCTTTTTACGATTTCACTAATCGACCTTGAAAATGGCCTGAAGATACTGCATATGCCGCGGTAATTAACAGTACCGAGCAGGATATTTTTTTCATCAACGACTGGAAACATATGTTGGTTTAGCTTCTTCATTAGTTTAATCAACTCAACTAGCGTTGTTGAGGGTTGTACGGTAATAGCATCCCGCTTCATTACCTCAGAAATTGGTAGTTCTTCAGTCTTCATATTATATTATAGTCAAAATCCAACTCTTTTCAATGAAAATATTGTATCAAGCCAGGATAACTCTATCGCGTCCAGATAGTTTTCCTTCGTACATTGCTTTGTCTGCCTTGCCAATCAAGTCGTCACGGGTTTTCGCATCTTCAGGATAAGTTGCCACGCCAAGCGTAACAGATACGTTGAATTTTTTATTACTGAATGCATAAAACGGCTCCTGGTTAATTTCTTTTCTAATCCGTTCAGCGATAACCTGGGCAGTCTTTTTATCAGTACGAGGAAGAATGACGATGTACTCATCTCCACCGTATCGTATCACCACATCCTCGTGTCTTACCACCCGCTTTATCCTTTCCCCGACGTATTTCAACGTTTCGCTGCCGACTAAGTGTCCATAATTATCATCCACAAGTTTGAAGAAATCAATGTCAAGAAAGATCAGGGAGACTACGCCTTTTTGCGTCTTTCGGCCATTCAGATATCCTTCAAGATATCTGTTACAGAAACGCACGTTGTAAAGTTGTGTAAGGTCATCGATCAGAGTGGCTTCTTCCATTTTGCGATACATAGTCGCATTTTGCAGTGCAATGGTCACGTGAGCCACGAGATTCTCAAATATCTCAAGGTCGTCCTGGGTGAATGGTTCACCACCAATCTTATTAACGACTTCAACGACGCCGATGATTTTATCGCGACTCCGCATAGGAACACAAAGGATTGATTTTGTGATAAACTTTGTCTTTTTATCAACGCCGGAGTAGAATCTTGGATCCTTGGATACGTCAGGAACAATCAGGGATTGACCATACCGAGCGACCCAGCCAGCCACCCCCTGACCGACTTTCAATTTCAAACCTAGAAGTTTTTTCCCAGCTTCACCCGCGACTGCTTCAAAAATAAGTTCGCCTTGTTCATGGTCAAATAGCAGTACTGACCAACCCTCAGCGTTTATCAAATCCGCGGTTTTCTCCATAATGATACGGAGAATTTCATTCGGCTTTAGAGACGAACTTATTGCCTGAACCACTTCATTGAGTGTTTGCAGTTCCTGGATCTTTTGTCTGAGTGAAGCCATCGCCTTCATGTTAGTAAGAACTGCTCTTCTATTTTTCATCGCTTTGGTAACGACTTTCTTGAAAAAATCTGCCCGGTAGGGCCTAGTTATAACTCCTTCCACACCAATGAAAATGAGCTTCTCATAATCGATTTCTGTTGTCTTATCAGTAATCATGATAATCGGGATGGTCAAATCCAGTTTCCTCAGGCGTTCAAGTATCTTCATTGCCGAGCCGTCGAGGATCAACAAATCAAATTTCTTCTTTTGCAGGCGTTTCTTTATGTCTTCGAGGTCTGCAACTGCAGACCAATTAAGACCTATATCCTGCAAATTGCGCGCCATCGTAGCAAGGCGCAGACGATCACTGTCATAAATTAGAGCTTCCATTATATGTTTATTACTTCGTAAATCGGTTTTATCTTCTTCTTTTGCTGATTGTAGAGACAATTGTCGCTAATCCATACATCCGGTACTTCGTTGCTCACAACTGCTTTCTGTTTATTGAGCTCCTCCAAATAGTGAATCCCGCGGGGCATAATAGCTATCTTATGATCACCAAATCGATAGCCATGGTTGTTAAGTCTTAAATCTTCGACTGCTCGGATGTATTTTTCAAAATCCTCTTCTTCAGTTGGGTAGTCATAACCTTCGATATTTAGCACCATGTTCACCAAAGAAGGGAAATCGCAAATGACAACTGAACGCCCGGGCTGACGTTCCATAGAGTAAAGGTTGGCGTCTGACATGATCGGTCCGACGAGATCCGGATCACCGAAAGAATTCGCTGAGAAAACAACATCTCTGGCCGGTACACCCGACGCTATACCAACGCCTATTCTGAAAAGACTCTTAAATTCTGGCGGCAATAAGGCGTAAGTGATACCATCTAACTCGAGGGTTCGCTCAGCGACCTCTGCAAACCATTCACGATAGTGCATGAAGTTGGCACGGATAAATTCTTCAGCTCGTTGAACCATATCCCGCGCACAGAGTATCGCACGCTTTGATGCATCCGCCGCTGGAATCAGATCAAACTCGGCTCCTGAGAAAATTGAAGAACGCAATTTAACGCCACGACCGGTGACCGATTCAGTATAAAGGTGGCTATATAACGAACCTGAGTTTTCGGCAAACCACACAAGACCGCCATCACCTGTGTCCTTTAATAAAAAACCGCCATGTTTTTTGACAATATCAGCCATCTCTTTGGCAAATTTATACTTTATCCGCTGTTCTTTGGCGGCATTGTGCAACTTGATACCCATGTATGAAGAACCTCGGATATCATAAACCATGATTGTAATACACCTACGCAGCGTTTCTACATACTTCTTCACATCTTCAGGATAAGAACGCTTTTTAACACGTAGGCTCAAGACATTCTTGCCTTCAAGAGATAGGACTTTCAGATTTGCTGAATCCCGCACAACTCTGTCAGGTTGATCACTCGCGGGTGGAAAACAGCTAACCAAATTAAGCAAACACTGCCCAAGATGTTGCGGGATAATAGAATCCCTTATGAAAGTGTGGTGTGCCCGTGTAATTCCATCAAAATCCAAATCCACGGACAATAAACCCCGTTTCTCAAATTTATTGAGCATCGCCAAACTCGGGCTTTTCGTATGGTGCAGCTGTTCAAACTTATGGGTGAGCCCTTTGGTAAAAACCTTTTGCTCATTTTTTGTCAGGGCACCGAATTTGTTATAAAACACGAATTCATCGTAGATTTCAGCGATCTTTTTACGTTTATTGAATTCTTGTTTCTCGGCATTGTATCTAAAATTTTCTTCCTGCTGTAATGTCCCAAGTATCTCATTACGTCGGTTTTCGTAATCCTTTAGGTGATAAATATTACCAAGAAAAAGTCGGTCTAAACGGGAGAACAAATTAGAGGTTTTTTGGGTAACGATCTTCACATCTACCTGCTTTTCAATTTCATTCTCAATAATATCCCTCAAACCTTTGTCCGCCTCAAGATACAATTCTTGCAATTGTTCTTTCAGACGCACAGAATATAGATCAATGTTCTTAAGCTCTTGCTCCATTTTTGTCCTTATCCCCCGCAGCCTCGAAGATATCTTCTTAGTTAATTTCAAGAACGAAGCTTCGGATAAATAATCAAGATAAACTTGGGGTATTTTTTTAAGCGCTTCTTTTACACTGGTAAAACCGAGCCTTTCAATATCAGAAAGTAAACCGGGCAAAAGACTCTCCATACGGGAGGTCATTATACTTTGGTGCACATACAGAAATATTTCAGGTGATAAAGATACTTTCCTGAGTTCCTTTGTAAAATCCTGGATGAATTTTTGCTTACCCGTGTTTTCAATAAATCCGACTATCGCATGAGGACATTTCTCAACCAGTGCATCAGGAACCGGCAAGCCCATCTTCCTATGCCCGATATAAAGTGGTAGTTCATAACCATCATATTCAACAAGCCGACGCCCCAGCCAGATTACAAAGTTTGTTCGGTTTTCGAAAACCGCCAAGGGTTCGTCTGAAATTCCAAGAAATCCCAACCCCTGTTTTATCGCGGCTATATTGTAGGCATAATCACTGGCATTTATAAATCGTTCCTTAAGCAATGTACACTGCTGACTCTTTTCTTCCACAAAGTTCTGAATATCTGAGATCAGGTATTTGTTCATTTCGTCGCTTCCGAGAAAACTTCAAAGAGGAACTTTCCGCGCCCACCTTTGTCATCCTTTATTTCACCAGTTTCATCAATCTCAATATCGAAATCGCCCACTATTATCTTGAGACTACCAGGATGTGAAATCTCCTGTCCCAGCTGGGTTACGAATATTTTATACAGGTCAAGGATAAACCCTCTTCTTGTGAATTTTTGATTTATCCAGTATTCAAGACCTTGTTCGATATTTAACAGAAGTGGATCGATTCTTAACCCTGCTTCACTCAAGAAAGAAAATTTGTTAACATTTAATAGCAAATTGTAAACTGAGGCATCATCAACGATCACTGTCGATTTAGCCTTTGCTTTGACTTTCGAATAAAAGTTGGCTTCGCGGATAAGCATACCAGTGACATCGAGCTCACCGAAGGCATTTTTGTCCAAGAATATTTCTTTGGGGTATACTCCTGAAGCTATACCAACGCCGATTTGAAAAATAGCCTGGTAAGAAGGCGGCAGGGTTGCGTAGGTGGCACCTTCGAAGTTAATCTTGCGTTTTTCTGCCTCCCTGAACCAATCCTGGTATTTGTTTATATTCTCCTGCATAAAACTTTCTGCGACCTGGGTCATTTCCAAACCACTCCTTACCGCCGATAGCACGCTGCCTCCCTTAAGCTCCAGAGTTTCATGGTTCTTTACAGCCTGATGGTTGGCTGAGAAGATAACAATACCGCCGTCACCAGTGTCTTTTATTGGAACACCACCGTATTTCTCGACAACTGATAGCATTGATTCCTGAAAGAAATTTCTTATTTCGCTTTCTCGCTTCGCATCCATCAATTTTGTTCCCATAAATGTGGAACCCCTGATATCGTAAACAAATATCGAAACCAATTCTTTGTAGCGCAAGATATTGAGTAGTGGATGTTCACTCTTCTGTACGGGACTGACCTTAATGTCCTTCTCAATCACTGAAACCTTACCAGCCAAGGCTTCTTCAGCAAGGAAGCGGATGCTTTCTGCTGACACAACACCTGATAACTTAGGATAGTAATCAACCAATTCTTCTAACAGAAATGATTTAACAAGAGGCAGTATTATTTCCCTATTTATGGTTTGTACTCTTTCCATAATCTTCGTTGTATCGTACTTCTCTTTTAGGAAACCGGTCACCCGATATCTGTTCATCACCTCCATCGCCTCTTTATCCCCTTTGATTTCTCCAAGTGCCTCCTTGACCATCGTTTGTAACTGTTCATCACCGACTTTTTTTCCACCGCTGAATGTTAAAATTATATACGGATCCCATTCATTTTTTTGAATGAACTTTTGAAGATCGCCTGGTTTTAAATTCACAATACTATCCAGTTCACTTTCTTTCTTGACATATTCCTGATACTGATTTGTAAAAATGCGTAAATCATAGGCACTGCTAATCAGATTGCGCCGTAACCTTTTTATCATTTTATCGATCGATTCTTCAGTTGAAAAATTTTCCGCAAGACCAATCAATTCACCTTTTATCGTGTTCATCGTTTCTTTTATCTTGCGACGTGTTACTGCCACCTTTTTATCTATCTCCTCTTTCTTATTCTTCACTATTTTCATCTTTTCATTTGCCTTCTTGCTAAGCAACCCAATGATCTCAGTAAGGCTATCTTCATCAGGAAAAAAGAAATGCGTCTTGAATATCTCACGGATATTGTCTTTAGTCAGAATGATCAGTTTATCTAGTGCATCAATAACTTTTGTTTTTGTTTCAACATAATACGTAGTCATAATACTTTTTGAAATAGCAGTATATAAGTTTTCCGGCAACCCTTGCTGAAGAAAATTTTTGGCTAACAACTTCATGGTCTCGCTGCGGTCGCAACGCGGCAAAAGTGGAATTTTCTCATATGTATATATAATCAGTTCATCATTGACGGTGATGTCTTCGTTCAATGAATTTCGAATGTAATTGAATAATTGGTTTACAACAACACCAAAACGCTCAGCGATCACCGCCCTATTTTCAATACGTGTATCATAAGTATGTTTGGTCAAGAGGTCGCGCAGAAGCTTCCTATTGACGATTTCAAAAATAAGTATCTTGTTACTATCTTTGGCAACAAACCTTTGGTATATCTCAAATATATTCTTGCTGTATCGCTCAAAGAACTCCTCCCATTTGTTGATCATCGACTGGTCTGACAAAAAGTTCAGATAATTAGTAACAAATTCTTCTTGCAAAGAGAAAATCTTCCGACCTAAATATACTAATTCCCTACCGCCTTTATTTTCAAATGTCTCAAGAAAACCTTCTACTTTGACGATTTGCTTCAATATACTGATATAGCGATTGAAATTGACCGTGTCACGGTATGTCTTTGTGAGATTCTTATAGTAGGGTGAGTCAAGTATCAGGATGTCTTCAAATTCATTTCTCAGCATTATATTTTTCCTTTGCCGCAATATGTTCTCGGAACGTCTTCGAAAAATGGTGGTGGCCGTCTCCCTTGGCAACAAAATATAGGTAGTCAACGTCAGCCGGGTAAATAACCGCCTTTATTGAATTCTCGCCAGGTGAACAAATCGGACCAGGCGGCAGGCCGGTATGTATATATGTATTATAAGATGATTCGAATCTTAAATCTCGTTTAGTCAATTTGGTTTTCCCCTGATATTTATCAGGATTGGCTATATGCAAGGCATAAAATACCGTTGCGCAAGATTCCAAAGGGCGGTTAGTCTTAAGCCTGTTTACAAAAACTTTGGCGATAATCGGTCTTTCTTCCTCGACCCTGGCTTCTTTTTCAATAAGTGATGCCAGCGTAATTATTTTGAAAACCGAATCAGGGCTTCGGATTTCGTATTTCTCAAGATGTCTTCCAAAATTTTCGAGAAGTTGTGCAATAACTAAAGAATCGGTTTGAGCAGGGCTGAATGAATACGTATCAGGAAAAAGATATCCTTCAAGCGAAACAAGTGTGAAACCTACGTTCTTGATAAATGACCTGTTTTTGCATAATGCAATAAAAGTATCTCGGTTGACAATACCGTGGAGCTCGAGGATATCGGCAATTTCATAAAGGGTCAGCCCCTCTGGTATAGTAACAATAATATCAGACCGACCTCCCTCGGAGAGTTTACTGATGATGTAAAGTGGATTCTTATACTTCGGCAATATATAACGACCAGATCTCAAATCTTTTTCCTTACCTGATATTCTCAACCAGAGGATGAATTCCTCTTTGTCTCGAACCGCGCGATGAAGAGCAAGGTTTTCGGCGATTTCCCGCGCTGTTGCACCATCCGGTATAGTCACTTCTGTACT
Source organism: bacterium (assembly GCA_049647125.1). Lineage (GTDB taxonomy): Bacteria > Hydrothermota > Tepidihabitantia > SM23-42 > SM23-42 > JAUVZL01. The sequence continues at coordinate 10,847 of JBARXC010000217.1, forward strand.
ACCTAGGTTAATAGGCTGTAGCCAGACAAGAACAATGATACCTGATATTAGACAAGCTAAGGCGGTTCCTTTCATGTCGTGCATGTAGAGCACGATCTCAGGTATTCATCAAGCATTATTGATGCTGCAACCTGATCGACCAAACCCTTCTTTGTTTTTACCTTCATTGCTTTCAATATGTTCATGGCATATTGGCTCGTAAATCTTTCATCCCATAATTTGATTTCGGTATTAATCCTCTTTTTTAACCGCTTTATAAACCTGGATATTTCATCAGACATTTCAGTAGCTTCCCCTTTATGAGATAGTGGATTGCCAATAATAATGAGCCCAACGTCACTTTCTTGAATTATCTTTAATATCTGTCTGAAGAGTTCTTTCTGAGATTTCACTTTGATGCTTGTCAGGGGTTGAGATATTACACCCAGTGGATCACTCAACGCAATACCGACTCTGCTTTTCCCGTAATCAATAGCCATAACTCTCATTTATTTCTCCTATTACGCTTTTATGATAAACAATACCCCATGGTAGTTTGAGAAAATTATAGTGAAATATCATTAGATGTCAATACAAAATCCAGTCCTCAAAGGTTCCGCAGTTGACTTTAGGACTGATATAAATACAATAACCCATGGCTTACGTCACAATGCTGCGCCCGATAAATTGCATCATCACATTGGTTTCGGTATGGGTAGGTGCGTGGATCGGTTATGGTTTTACCTTACCGCCTGCATTGATATTAGCCGGTATGATCGGGTTTGTAACCTGTGGTTTTGGCAACCTTGTCAACGATCTGTATGATATCAAAATCGATAAAGTTAATAACCCGCAGCGTCCCCTGGTATCAGGTAAGGCAGACCGGAAATTCGTTATTGTCTTGGCACTATGTCTGCTAATCATATCTCTTGTATTCTCTCTCTCCATCGATCTGGTGGTCTTTTTCCTGGTGCTCGGCGTATCGATTCTGCTTTTTGCCTATGCCGCATTCCTTAAGAAAAAACCTGTTGCCAACATTATTGTATCGGCTATTACTGGCTTGAGTTTTGTGCTCGGCGGAATTGTGGTGAAAAATCCGGTAAGCATTTTTCCGTTTGTTTTCTCGTTTTTCATCCACATGCCGCGAGAGATCATAAAAGACATTATCGATATCAAAGGCGACAAAAAAAACAATGTTGTATCAATCCCCATTGCGCTTGGTATCCGGCCGGCGTCAATAATCAGTGCTTTCTTCCTCGGCGTATTGTGCATACTCTTACCCCTGCCTTATATCCTTGAAATCCTCTCGGTGAAATACATGATTGTCGTGCTTTTCTTTGCTTACCCGATCATCATCTATTGTTTGGTCAAACTCGTGAAAAAACCTGGTGCTACTGAATTTTCAAAGCTCAGCAGGTTTTTGAAATTCGCCATGGCAACTGGTCTTGTGGCAATGATCATATGATTATTAAAATTATCATTCTCGGCATTGTCCAGGGTCTTACTGAATTTTTGCCGGTCTCAAGTTCGGGTCATCTTGCCATCCTTGAGAAGTACTTTGGTATTACTGAACCGGTAGTCTTAGCAATCTTCTTGCATTTCGGCACTTTCCTTGCGACGCTGGTGTTTTTTGCTAAACCTATCGCCGAGTTATTAAAGGGTGCATTCAAACGTGAGCAACAAAGTATCAATTATATCTTGAACATTATTATCGGTTCTGTCCCCATCGTTATCTTTGCCTTGCTCTTGAGAACGCAAATCGAAGAAACTTTCAAAGATATGACTGTGGTGAGTATCTTTTTGGGAATAACTGGACTCGTGCTTATTATGACCATGGTTTTCAAAAAAAGCAATAAGCGCGTTAATGTCTTTTCAGCATTGATTATCGGGTTAGCGCAGATGTTTGCCTTATTCCCGGGGATTTCACGGTCCGGCATGACAATCTCAGCTGGTCTATTCTCAAAAACAAGCCCTGAAGAATCTTTCAAATTCTCATTCTTATTGTCCTTACCCGCAATCCTTGGGGCTAATATCTTAGAATTAATGACGATATCAGTAATAGATAACCCAATCAGTATTTTAATCGGTATGTTTTTCAGCTTTATCTTTGGTCTCATCGCCTTGAGCATCTTGCGCCGATTAATCCATAAGTATTTTCATCTCTTTGGCATCTATTGTTTAGTAGTAAGTATCCTTATCCTGTTTTTCAAATGAAAAAAATATTATTCTTGATATTAATTTTATTTCTTGCTCAAGAAAGCTTTGCTAAGGTAAAAAAGTATCGAAAAGACAATCTCCTCATTGAAAACATCCCGGTCGTACCAGGTGAGTTGGTGCCGCAATTAACCCCGTATTTAAATACCCGTTATGCATCTTTTCGCGGCTGGCTGCCTCATAATAAAGGCATGCTCATCCGCACGCGGCTGGCTGAGGTTTCACAAATCCATCTGATTGAAGTACCAAAAGGGTTTCGCCAACAACTTACTTTTTCAAAAGAACCGTTGAATGCCGCGTATGTCTGTCCAAATGGACAAATACCATTTTTCCTCTTTACCAGTGACTCAGCAGGTAATGAAAAATACCAGATTTACAAACATAACTACCAAACCGGCAAGCAGCAATTATTGACAGATGGAAAAGCAAAGTATGGCGCTATAGTTTGGTCGAACAAAGGCGATAAATTCGTGTTTCAAAGTACGATGAGAAATGGCAAGGACTTTGATATCTACCTAGGTTTTGTAAAAAAAGGAAAGGCTTTCACAAGGGTATGTAAAAATAGCGGTTATTGGGCACCAATCGAATTCTCTCCTGATGACAAAAAACTCCTGGTCAAACAATATATATCATCGAATGAATCTTATTATTATAGCTTAGATCTGAACACCAATTCATTGAGTTCGATCAATCCGGTCGATTCAGCAATTGCCTATGGTATAGCACACTGGTCAAAGCACGGACAAGGGATTTATATGGTTTCTGATCAATACAGCGAATTCAAACAGCTATTATATCATGATCTGAAAACAAATAATAATAAAATCTTAACAAAAAATATACCATGGGATATCGAAGAATTCGAGTTGTCTCCATCTGGTGATACCATTGCCTTAATTAGTAATGAAGACGGTATACACAAACTCTATTTTTTGAACACCAAAACGCATTCAATCAGCCAGGCGCGCCTACCCCAAGGTATCATATATAATATTGAATATAAGCCAGACGGCAGAAAACTCGCCATGGTTATCAGCACGCCCACATCACCGACTGATGTGTATACCTTGGACCTCAAACACAAAACATTCACACGCTGGACCTATAGCGAGGTTGCCGGTCTTGATACAGCAGGCTTTATCCAACCTCAGCTCATCCATTATCCAACATTTGATAGTATCAAAGGAGCACCGCGTCTCATCCCGGCATTTTATTTCAAGCCCACAGGATCCAAACCACCCTATCCAGTATTGATCATGTGCCACGGCGGACCGGCGGTGCAATATATCCCAAGTTTTTCGCCAATAACCCAGTTCTATTTGAATGAATTAGGTATTGCGGTCATTGCTCCGAATATCCGGGGTTCTTCTGGCTATGGAAAAGAATATATGTCCCTTGACAATGCGTATAATCGGGAAAACTCGGTACGTGATATCGGTGCGCTGCTCGACTGGATTCTAAAACAACCTGAATTAGACGCATCGCGCGTTGCAATTATTGGTGGCTCATATGGTGGTTATATGGTGCTCGCAGCAATGGTCCATTATCCAAAGCGTATCCGATGTGGTATTGAATCTATCGGCATTAGCAATTTCGTTACTTTTTTGGAAAATACCGGCAAGTACCGTCAGGACTTAAGAAGACAAGAATATGGTGATGAACGTGACCCCCAAATGCGCAAATTCTTAGAACAGATATCGCCCTTGACCAATGCTCATAAAATCACCAAGCCTCTATTTGTAGTTCAAGGATTGAACGACCCGCGCGTGCCAGTTACCGAGGCAGAGCAGATTGTCAAAGCAGTACGAAAAAATAAAGTTGACGTCTGGTATCTTCTTGCTGAGGACGAAGGACACGGTTTGGCCAAAAAACCCAACCAGGATTTCTATAATCAGGCAAAGATATTATTCTTGAAAAAATATCTTTATTGACATGGAATAATATGAAACGGATCATAATGACTGGTGGTGGCTCAGCAGGTCACGTTACCCCAAATCTAGCACTTATTCCCCGATTAAAGGCATTAGGCTTTGAGATATACTATGTTGGTCGAAAATCAGGGATCGAACAGGAATTGGTAAGGGCTATTGACATCCCTTACTACTTTATAGGTGCCGGTAAGCTTCGCCGATATTTCGATCTTCGGAATTTCGCCGATGTCTGCCGGGTAGTTCAAGGAGTTGTGCAGGCTATTTTGCTTATCAGGAAGCTACGTCCCAATATTTTATTCAGTAAAGGAGGTTTTGTAACTTGCCCATTGGTTTGGGCTGCTTGGATACATCGCGTACCGGTTGTGATTCACGAATCCGACACTACCCCTGGCCTCGCCAACAAATTATCAGCACCTTGTGCGAATCGAATTTGTGTCAGTTTTCCTGAAACCGCACGCAAATTACTAATGCATAAAGCAGTGTATACTGGAATACCGATTCGAGAAACATTGCTCAAAGGCGAGAAAACAGAGGGGGAAAAGTTCTGTGGTTTTGTAAACTCCAAGCCGGTCGTGCTGGTAATCGGCGGCAGCCTTGGTGCAGAGCATATAAATAAAACAGTAAGAAGTGCATTGGAACAACTACTTGGTAAATTCAATGTCTGTCATCTCTGTGGTCCTGGCAGAGTAGATGCAGCCTTGCAAGGACAGTCCGGGTATGTTCAGTTTGAGTATGTGGACAAAGAAATGCCCCATTTGTATGCGCTAGCTGACATTGTGGTTTCAAGAGCTGGCGCGACAACACTCTTTGAGCTTTTAGAACTAAAGAAGGCAAATGTACTCATTCCTCTTTCAAAAAAAGTGAGTCGGGGAGATCAGATACTGAATGCTAAGTCATTTGAAGCGCAGGGTTTCAGCCATGTGCTCATGGAAGAAGATCTGCATAAAGACTCTCTGGTTGAATGTATAGCAAAGGTCTATGCTAATCGCCACGCAATGATTTCAGCAATGCGTGCAGCTGGTCAAACCAATGGTATTGACAATGTGGTGAAAGTCATCCAGGACTGTATGATTACTCCATGATAGTAAACGTTATGAATTTTTTAGAAACGATTGTCTGTCTTTTGTTAAGCCTGGACTCAAATTGACTTTTTTTCAAGTGTGGGGTCAAATCTGCACAGGCTGACCGAGAACTCCGAAATTTGTAGGAGTAGAGCCTTTAGGCTCGCCCCGTTGAATAATAGCATATTTATCAAAATCAGAAATACAAATGACCGTTGGTTTTTCAATAGGAACTTCAAATGCAAACCAGATAGTAGATATTTAACCAAAATAGATCGCTACCTCTTTTATTGATTGAGGCGCCACCTGTGCTGAAACAGAACACAATTACTCGATGCAGAAGAGTCTCGCGAAACGAGACTCTTCTGCCGGAAAACAGAGTAGTCCATTGATTACCTGAGGACAACCAGGTTCCTGGTTATACTATAACTGCCCTGCGCGGTTAGCTGATATAAGTAAACACCACAAGCAACAGGATGATTATTATCATCCTTTCCATTCCAGTAGACAGTTCTCTGTCCCGCAATCTCATTGTCGGAATCTATGAGTGTTCTAACAAGACTTCCAGCTTTATCGTATATCTTCAGGGTCACAGGACCGCTTCTTGCCATGGTGTAGGATATCGCCGTGTTCCCATCTCTAACGGGATTAGGAACATTCTGTGAAAGACCAAAGACCGGATCCATTGTACCCGCGGGACTCTCTTCTATACCAACAAGGTTGATCAAATCGATCTCTGAAGCCTGGACAATCTCTTTGGAAACAGTTACTGGTCTCTGGACAAAGACTGTTAAGTAGCAATCGTCTCTTTCCCATGACCCTACAACCGTAAAAGAGTGAGTCACCTGCTCGATTTGACCAGGAGGAATCGTAACCGATGTGCCATTGTAGTTCGGATACATCTTCCGCTCGATGAAGAAGAGCGAATCTAAGTACCAAACATAAGGGGTATCTCTTTGACAGATAACAAAATGGCATATCCCATCAAGTGTATCTAAGGTAACGTTCAAAAGACTTGCTGTTGCCGAGCCCACACCCGTGGACGGATCGTAATCGCCGGTTATAGTAATCGCTACTTCCGGAGGTATCACTTTTCGGTTATTGAACCAGTTTCGATAAGCATTGTAAGCTGAAGAAACGGAGCCAGCGCCAAGGACACTACCAACACCATCAAACCACATGTGTGGAATACCTCCAACACTATAGTAGCTTTCTCTTCCCTCTGCATCAGTATTATTAAATGGATCAGAAGCCCAACAATGGTAGGCAATAATAGTTAATGAATCACCTACTTCATGCTTCAATGAATCAATTCCCCCAGAAGCAAATTGGCAGTAGTAACACCCGGTTGCGGTGAACTTTTCAGCCACTACTACTCTCTGGCTGTACAATATAGCAGCGAGTATAAAACACAGAATCAATATTTTCTTCATTTTTTTCTCCTTTTTATATTCAGCCGATGGTTGAATACGTAGAATTATGCGGATAACGACATGGATTTTTCTTTCTCCATATCTCCTTGTTCATCTTCACGGCATCACCTCCTTTCTGGAGCCTTCGGCTCCACGCGGATTTACCCCCGTTATCTTAATAGTACTACTTTCTCAATCCGCTTGCAATCACCAGCATTCAGATGCACAAAATAGACACCCGCAGGAACAGTATTACCTAAATCGTCACACGCATCCCAGAGAACACTAGGCAGCAGGGAGTAAGCAGTAGGCAGTAAAAAGTTTTTAACCAATCCTCCAGTCACATCGTAGATTTTGAGCTGTATTCTGTCATCTGCTATCTGCCATCTGATTTCTGTCTTTTCCCTGAATGGGTTGGGATAGATCTGAATAATTGAACTCTGTATTGTGTTATTCTCATAATCTTCAATTCCAGCTTGAACAGTTACATAAACATTGATTGAATCCCTCAATGAAGGATCACCTATTGAAGCAACTCGAAGATTGACAACCTCGGTACCTGCAGAATCTGCTGTGTAAACGTGAACAACTATACTTGTATCAATCTCGCCGGCATCAAGAGTGTCATGCGTTATGACACCAGGCTCCACACAAACTCCACCGATACAATAAAGTACAAACCAACCAGGAATACTATCAATTATTATACAATCGAATTCGTAGATATCTTGTAGACTTCCAGTGTTATGTAGTCGGAAATAGAAATCGACAGCGTCATTAAAATTTACATATTTGACAGTATCATCAAGACAGGTGAATTCAAAACTGTATTGGGCATATATGGGAAGAGTGAATGCCAAGACTATAAGACAGATTTTCTTTATCATGCAACCTCCCAGGTTATTAGTAGCTAATCCTTTTATCAACAATTGCCTGCAATACCTCCTTTGTTTCCAAATCCTGAATAAACGCGACAATACCGCATTTATCTTGATCCCAATTGCTCTGTAAGTTAAAATCAATTTCTTTTACTAACGAATCAGGGTAGTACAAATCAACACGTATGCCCTGTTCATCAGGAATCATCTTTCTCACTACGTAGTGAAATGTTGACTCTGGAGCACCTGCTTGGGCAAAGTGCACGTCGTCTTCATATAATACAAGAAATAGGCGATGATCCCCCGCTTCGATTGAATCTATTGATACAATGTGCAACTCAAGGTTGACCGAGGAAGAAACCACATCTATTTCCATTGATAGTCTCAAATTCGGTGATACATTTCTTCTTTGAATAACCCAGCCTTTAAATATAGGATAATTCTGGCTTGTATCTTCAGTTTGTACAATGCCGCTAATGCCATCGAAAACAGTTGATGGAGAGGTGGCGATTGAGTATAAGTCCTCACGTACAGACACGTACTCTGGGCTCAAGGTATCGCCTGTAACCCTTCGATGGTAGGCAATTACTGCTAAACTGTCTTCGTATTCGCGAGACAAACTATCAAGTACATGCTCAGTCCAAGGACAGTATGTACAACGAGCAAAGGTAAAAAATTCAACAAGTACAATGCGTCCTGTCGGTTCTTCCTTCAATTCAGGGGCCTCTGAACAGGTTAATAGTAGAAACAACACAAGAAGCAAGCTAAGGATCATGATATCCCCTTTACCCCTATTTCTTGGTAAACTCCGCAGGAAACCCCGCCTTGAAGGGCGAGCCTCGTAGAATAATAGAAAAGAATTTATGGCTGAGAATGAACATAGCTTCAACAATGAGGTTAATCTGATTGAAGATACAGATACCTTGTGGCTTTAGTTTATTCATATCTACTAAAATTATATATAGATTCTGGTAAAGGTCAAGATTTAATTTTACAATTAACTAATGCCTTTTCTGAAATTTTAGCTGTGATTATTTATACAAGGAGATGACTTGGAACGCACTTAATCAAAAGAGTGTCGAGGACTTATTTGCTAAGGTACAGGTTGAGACTGAGTCAATTAGGCAGGTGGCTGAATACCCTACCTATTTCCTCTTTGGAAATAAGAAATGCCGTAAGTCACGACTGAAAGGGGTGAAGGATAGAAAAAACATGTTCTCTTTCTAAAAGCCCACCTTTTGTTTCTTGACTTACGGCGACTAAGTATATGTTACTGCTGTGAAAAATCTGTGAAATCGGCGATATTGAAAACTGCTCAACGTATGAAAAGCAGACTTATTTGCTCAACCGCACATCCAGGCGCCTTAGAATATCCTTGGTCAACCCTGGTAATTCTTCTTTCTTAGACGCTGAAGTGATAATATCAACGTCATAATCATCAGTTTCCCAGGTACCTGGACCAGAAGTGGTTATGAGAATCACTTTGTCTAAATCATGCACGCGGTCAAGAAATGCCTTTACATCAGGCTGCAGTTTGCTCATTTCTACGCTGTGAATAAGGACCACGGCATCCCAGTCTTGTTCACTCACCTCACTCAGTGCTGTAACGTCCAAAATCTTTATGTATATCTGCCTTTGTTCAAGGTTCGTGCTTAAGCCTTTAACCAAAGCATTCTTAAACCCGCTTCCTTGACTGGCAATCAAGACTTTATGCTCAAGTTCAGGGTTGCCAATTTCTGATGATTCAATAACCCCCTGCCTATTCATCCACAAATAGATTAAAAAGAGGATAATAAGCACAAAAATGATACAACCGATGACCAGAAGAACTATTTTCAGAATTTTCATTTAGCCTCCTTCGAATCTATTCTATCTCTCAATTAAACTGTGTCAACCATCTGTATCATTTTATTATTTTGTTAATTGACAAAAGGATAAAATAACGCGTATACAGAAGCAGGTTTTCCTCTTGACATTAATCCTGCTGCGGTGTATATTTCATATGAAGACTGGAGGATAATCATGAAGCTATTTGTTTTATTTCTCACTATTACATCTGTTTCAGCGCACGTTCTAAATATCACTGTACCTGCACCGGATTATCAGATCGTAGATGATAAAATTATTGCCGAACACTGCGTTTATATTAATCCACCCGGTGCACCGAATTTGCCTTGCCGGAAAATATCCATTGCCTTACCACCAGGCGCGCTTGTGCAATCAGTCGGATTTTATGGTTCACGAAAAAGGATAGGCTTTGTGGAAGTGCCTCCTGCGCGACCTGCTTTACCGATGACGAATGATGATGTGGCGAAAAGCATTTTGCAACGATATGAATATCTTAAAAACGAATACAGAAATTCTAAGGTGATTTATCCAGAGGGTTATGGGGTATTACTGTCAAAGGGTGGTTTGAGGAAATACGTATTAGTTGATATTCTCTGCAATCATTTTGCTTATGAGCCATGGACCAAAACCCTCTACTGTACTGAGGACATCAATGTACAAATACATTATGAGGTACCAGCCCAGCAGAGCGAAAGAGCGCATTTTTGGCAAGGTCTGCTCAATGACATTACGTATGACAAAATTGCCCAGGGGTTCATTCATAATTGGGAACAGGCAAAAGTGTGGTATCATACTGATACACCACAAAGGGCAAATGGTTATTATATAATAATCCCATCAGCACTGCAGAATTCAGTCGACACCTTAGTTGTTCACCGGCAGAGTCAAGGGTATGATGTAAATATTATTACAAAAGAATACATAGAAGCAAACATTCCTGGAGATGATCTGCCACAAAAAATCAGGAATTATTTGCGACAGAACATGGTTGATATCGAATATGCCTTATTTGTGGGATTTATGACAGACATGCCATGGCGCCTGATTGTTCCCTGGAACAATGATCCGGACAGTCCCTATAATGATCCTAATTTCTCGCCGATACCGAGTGATCTGTACTATGCTGAGTTAACTGACCACGATACACTTTCCTGGAACAGCGACCGTGATCAGTATTATGGCGAGGTTTATGACGAAAACATGCAGCCTAATGGTGAAGACAACCCTGATTATCATGCAGATATTCACGTCGGTAGAATCCCCTTTAGCAATTCAAGTACAATACAAGAGATATGTGAAAAGATGATCGCTTTTGACATCAATACAGATATATCTTACAAGACTGCTCCTTTATTAACCGGTGCATTGTATTATTTTGCCAATGAAAACAATGGTGGTAATGCAAGAATGGATGGTGCGGATTTTTGTGAACAGCTCTTGATTGATTCCATTTTCGAACGGGCAAATGCTGTATCACTCTACGAAAAAGCCGGTATTCACCCATGTACACTTTCGTGCACTGATTCTCTAACAAGAAACAATCATATTCTCTACTGGCAAAACAAAGGCGTCATGTATGAATGTCATCATGGCAATTACGATAGGTATGCGCGTAAGGTTTGGGCATGGGATGATGGTGACAGTATCCCCGAGAGCAATGAAATACAATGGCCGACCAGTTTGCATATGGATGATGTCTATCAGCTCGACAACAACCATCCGGCAACAACATTTTTGAGATCTTGTCTGTGCGGTAAGCCTGAAGTCGCAGGTCTTGGGGCTCAGCTTTTGCACCATGGTTCTTCAGCTGTAATTAGCAGTTCACGGATTTCCTGGATGACATATGCAGATCCCGGCGGCATGCCATATCACTTCTACGAAAAACTCGTAAAGGATACGACTTTGAGCAATGGTATTATTGGCAATGCATATGATATAGCTCGAACCAATTTTATGGATATAACAGGATTTTGGATGTGTGCTTATCATTATAACTTATTCGGTGATCCGGCATTGCGTCAGTTTGGAAGATTTGTCGCCATCGAAGAATCGGAAACGAAAAACATTTTCACATCTTTCTCCATATACCCAAACCCTTCAACCGGACAAATAACAATCAGGTTAAATACTCCAGATAATAGGAAAATCAAGCTTGACATATACGACAAGACAGGTCGCTTCATAAATCAATTTCACGCGGGATATCTTGAGGAAAATAGTGCAATAAATATTGAGTTACCAACCGGTATTTATTTTATAAAACTTACCCATGGTACTTTGACAGAATTTAAAAAAGTGGTGATTGTTAAATAATACAAATGGCGTCGCTCAGAGATTTTTGTATGCATTTGGGGTGAAATATCATATTTTACCGGGACACACTACTGTCCTTTATAGTTTGACCTCATTCGTTTTCTTTATCTTTGAGTTCAATGTACTCCATCGCGCTTCCCGGTGAATGGAATGGGTAGCAGGTCATCTCATAACAAAAATTCACGTTTTGTCAAAGGGTCAATTGTGTAAATCTTCGATTTTTTCTGCATCAAGGTTTTCGTCGAGATATTTATGAATAGAATTATCATTAATATAGGAACATACTTTGAGCCTAGCAATTCGGCGAATATTCAGCAAATGCTGAACAGAAATGTTATCCGTAGTGATATTCTTCCCACTTGTGCCACAAGCAAGCATTAAAGAAGGCTGGAGCTTATTGTATGTACCTCCCATTGCGCCCTGTGAGGCAGGTGTATTCACGAGGATTCGCCCGGCGTTCATAACCGATGCGAAATACGCGATTTTCTTCTCGCACTTCGAGAAAATGCTTGCTGTATGACCCAAACCACCATGTTGGTTGATCTGACGACAGAGCTCAATAGCCGCTTCAAAATCATCTGCCACATAAAAAGCCAAAATAGGAGCCAGAATCTCCATTGAAAGTGGCGATTGGAGTCCGACTTCCTCCAGGGGTGCGATCAGAACAGTCGTGTCAGGTGGAACTTTGATACCGGCCATTTCTGCAATCAAGGCTGCTGGCTGACCGATGACTTCGATCCTCATTACCTTGTCAGTCTTATTGAACGCTATCGGCTCAAGACGTTTGATTTCATCTTTGGATAAGAAATAAGCCTTCTGTTTTTTGAACTCACGGATTACCGCATCGACATTATAACGATTAGCAACGATTGCTTGTTCGCTGGCACAGACAGTTCCATGATCAAAAGTTTTAGAGGCAAGAATTTGTCCAATAGCAAAGGGAATATCCGCTGATCTTCCGATATAAACCGGCACATTACCCGGGCCAACACCTATCGCAGGATTACCTGATCTATAAGCGGCGCACACAAGCTCTACCGAACCAGTAGCTAGAATCAGGGATATCTTGTTGTGTGACATCAGCATCCTAACTTCATCTCTTGATGAGGTTTTTATCCATTGAATGCAGTTTTCTGGAGCACCGGCCTTAAGCGCTGCCTCGTAGGCAATACGAGCTGCCTCGACTGAACATCTTTTAGCTGAACCATGCGGGCGGATGATAATGGGGTTTCTCGATTTCATGGAAATCAGAATCTTAAATAGAACCGTTGAACTCGGGTTGGTAATCGGGGTGACGGCAAAAATAGGGCCGACCGGTTCTGCAAGCTCCACGATCTCATGCTTCTTATCCTCAGCTATCACACCTACAGTCTTGATATTTTTGATATCCATATAAACATACAGCGTAGCGACGACATTCTTAAAAACCTTATCTTCCCACTTGCCCAATTTGGTTTCTTTATAGGTAAGCTTAGCCAGGTTAATACGGTTATTAAACCCGGCTCTAAAAACAGCCTCAGCTATTTTATCGGTTTGTTCCTGGCTGTAGTTGCGAAAGGTTCTTGCTGCCTTAGTAGCATTATCAACAATCTTCTCAATATCAAGTCCTGGCGTGTGATAGTCTTGTTTCATGGCACTTCAATAAATATAAAAGAATCTGGGTCATTGTCAATACAACTGTTGAGTGCACATCAATACTTCGATACTTGCAGCATCTCGATAGACTCGACACTTTCAGCTTGACATTCGACAAAATCTAAAGTCTCGGCTGGTTTTGTAAATTAGAATTTGCTGCCGAAGGTCTCGTCGTAGATCTCGAGAGTAGCGAGATGAAAGTAATGAGAGGAATAGAATGAGAGGCAATTTTATAATATGTAACTCCATGTGTCTGTATTATCACTGTAATCTGCCATTTTATCGCTGTCATCGATCTCACGTTGTGAGATAATTTTTTCATTTACGAAGCAACCGTTTCTCCGTTTCCCCTATTCTCCGCCTGTCGAAGATATCGAATAAATTGAGATGCCCTCGTAGAGACAGCGTACGGGGATTCTTAGAAAAGGTTTGACCCCAATTCCCACCTTGCGTGGAATTTATCTTCTGTTCCGACTAACTCGCTTTTTTCTGACGCCCTTCTTTTCTTGTTTGCTTTTCTTGGTGCCATATAGCAATCTGCTGAATTTTTTGAAGTATCTATCTATTACCTTTTCGTAGTTCTCAAGCGATTTATCCAACTCATCAAATGTATCATTAATGACCTTCGACCCAAGTTTGCCCTGAGATTCCAGTATCAATGCCGATTGCATAACATACACGGCTTTTAAGTTAAGCGCCAGCATATCGCCTAAAAACTTATCCGTGTTTCTTATGGTACGAGTATCCTCGCACTTATTGAATCCCTGAATATATTTTCTGTCCCTTGCATTCAATTTAATCATAAGATAATATCCCTTACCAATTTTTCTTAATTTCATTTTTTCCTCCTTTTAGACGCCCCATTCAGACTAATCCAACCTTGCACTTGATTAGAACCCGCTGTGCACCCCCTTATTTTAGACAAAAAGGGAGTTGATTTCCTCCTGAGGCGGACAAGGTATGTTACACATTGCAGCTTTATTGTCAATGATCATTTGCATTCAAGTTTCAAGACTTGCCTGCTCTCGTGTAACGGAGACCCCATTCCTTTATACGGGGTAGAATGAAATTCAGCAGGACTCCTTACGCTATTTTTTATTTCTTACAACCTGGCTCGGTATATATTCCCTTTCGTCGTGCCGAAGTATAGATATTCTTGATGCACTGTAATACAGTAAATACTATCCATCTCAGTTGGTACATTGAATATGGTTTGAAAATTCAGTAAATTCTTTGTCTGTAAAATCTTACGTTCTTCCTCTTTCTGCAACAAGAGATAAAGATTATCATCGGTAATAAATATATCTTCAATCTTTCCATTTGGATCATCTAACACTTTTTTCGCCGTGCCAGTGCCGTTGTAAATGTAGAGTTTCGAACACATCTCAGGCGATAATGAATCAGCCTCTGTCATTTTGAAATGGGCATTTAAAATTAAATGCTCATTAAATACATCAACATCAGAAACAAATAGTAGACCAGGGTCTTTAATTAGGTTCTTGGCAGACCAGGATTTGTTGTTGTAAACTATAGTCTCATTTTTTCCTGAAAAATCAGGGGAATATACGAATTTTCCATCAGGGGCAACAGTAAAAGTAAAGCCGAACGCATACAGTTTCCTCTTGAACGATCGGATTCCACCCATTCGGACAACAACTGTATTAACATCACTTACTTTCGTGTTATATACCGGAGTCCAGGTGGCACACCTATCTGTACTCTGCAGAATGCATCCCCAACTTTTGTTCCATGCTTCATCTACAGTTCCCGCAGTACAAAAGAAATTGCCATCTAGTTCGGTAATGCCCTGAATATGTAAGGCCACGGGCACAGTACGATATTTAACATAACCACCGTGCTTGAACAATCTATATATATTCCCAAAATGATAATTGCGTACGTAGTTCCTCCCTTGGATTTTTTCGTAGGGCTCTGCTCCCGGAATATAAAGTTCATCTCCAATTTGACAGAAATGAACCATCAGGTGTTCCTGTAGCATAAAATGATATTTCCAATCTTTTTTATCCGGCTGAAAAGAGACAAGTGCCACTGGACCTAAGTTCTTCATCCCATCACCATAGCCAATGTAAATCTCGTTGTTGAATGGTTGCATGTCACGAATGCGTCTGGCGGTTTCGGGGACTAAATCTGTAGGACTGCCGATTAGTTCAAACTCCTGTTTTCCTAATTTTACTGTCTTGTCTGGATTTAACCAGAATTTAAGCTTCTTTTCTTCTTCCATTACTTTTTCAAGCAGATCGGCCATGAGCGCTTTGAAATCGGATTCACCACGGATATTATCCAAATCAGGATCGCTGTTCATATGATCATAGCCATCCCAACCAGCTTCGATTGCTTGCTTCAGGATGTCTAAAGCCTGCTCAACCCGACCTGATAGCGAATATGTACACGCAGCGTTATAAAGCTCACCAGCATCATCTTTCATATATTGCAATATCAATTCATACTGCTCTACAGCTTGGTCATAGTGCTTGACCCTATACAACTCTGTGGCTTTTGTCAGTATGGAATTCACCTCATCTTTGCTCATCTCCTGCGCCATTACTACATCGGCAGAAAAAAACATCAAAATCAACACCACCAAAAACAACTGTTTCATGTCTTCCTCCTTTGCCATAATTATCACACATTCGCAGCAGAAGTCAATGGTTCGTCGCTCTACTCCCTTCACCCTACGCTTTTATTCCGTTACGCCAATACCCCGTTACTCTCTGTCGCCGTTACTCAGAAAAGGTTTGACGCCATATCTCTTTCTTAGCTCGAAGAGCAGCGGGACTCACTACTGTCCTTTATGATTCAACCCCATTCCCATATATTCATTCGGGACGTTTGAGATGCAATACCTGCCACACCCATTTGAGATCAAAGTAAGGTTCCCCGTTCTTTCGTTTTCTCTCCTCGGTGTTTTCAAACGACTTCAAAAGATCGATAACTCTTTCCTTCCCTGTTTTTGTTTTCACACATTCTCGCGGAGTTCTGTTATCCAATGCCGGAATTTGTTCATCAAGCCACTTAGTCATATGCCCGTGCATGAATTTGTCATAGAGCTGCTGCTCAATATCTTTTGGCAGCCGCGGCACTGATTTTGCCTTCTTTCCAACAGGCTTTGAGTCAAGAACTTCGTAAGGGTCTTTTACCGAATCGCTCCTATGGGATACCAAATCCCCCAGGATCTTTTGTATCAATCCCTTTCCACTCTGCAGTCTTTTTTTAGACAGGCATTCCAGAATAAGTCGTTTAGTTTCAATATGGATTGTACCCAAGATCGTAGAACCTTCCTTGCCTGGCTCCTCCAACCAGGTAAACCCACCGTCGTTGTCATCCTCCAGTTCCTTGCTTGCTTTAAGTCTTCGTACTACTTCTTTCCGATTAGAAAAGGTAAATAGAGCTTTGCAGAACATCATCGGTTCGCCAGTCTTCGTGCGAATTCCTGGAAGACGATCCGACCTTACGATATCATACCATATATCGTTAAATAGCGATCCAACGATTTTCAAACAATCGCGCAGTGTCGCAGTGGGATTCTCTTCTTTGAAGTCACGGTACTCGTTCATTACCGCATTAATGATTTGCGGTTTCTCTTTGACCGAATATGGGTAGATACTCCCACAAATGATGTATCTATCATCAATGTGCAATAGACGAGCCGCGAATATGTCCCATCTGAACAATCCCCGGGTGCCCATTCTTTCCTTCACCACATATTCACCACCTAATAAAAGGTCTTTTACTATCAATCCCTGTTCAGACATCACCTCTTGCACTTCATACAGACTGAGAACTGAATCTTTAAACACATCCAGTATCTCCTTTTCCACATCGGACAAATTCTTTTTCTGCTTTTGGTACAGGTCTACAAATGTTTTATAGCCATGATGATCAACAACATAATCGAACATAAGCCACTCGTGGAAGTTGATTTCAGTGAATTCGGCATATGCCTTTGGCAGTGTTTCTTCTGGTGGCTGTCCTTCCCAGAAAAAATCGTATGCCTCAGGAATAATATCTTTGTGGAATAGTGCAATAAACTCAAACATGCTCTCGATAAGACGGGACCGTACCACATCCTGCGGTCCAGGCACAGGGCGGTCTTTGAGCATACAACATTTTTTGTACTTTTTACCACTGCCGCATGGACACGGATCATTGCGCTTTGGTTGGCTGGGTACTTTGTTGTGATCCTTGTTATTCACGGTTTTTTTTCCATATGGTTTCTTAGAGGGTGGCTTGCATAAAGAGGTCGGCGCTCCAGTATTCTGGATTGTGACTCATAAATGAGTATGTTCTAACGCCCTGGTCTTTTGCAACCTCATGACCAGTACTTGAACCGATGCTAAGCCACCCAAGATATTATATCAATGTAGAATTGTCTGTCAATTGCTTTAAAATGTTTCGTCACCGTCCCTCCACTCCTACCACATATCTTCCTCATACTCTACATGGAAGAAGCTTCTTACCATCCGTTCGATGGATTCAGTATATCGGGGGAGTTTGTGGATTTTTAGCTTATTCACTTTTATCCCTTTTGCCACGTTGCGGATGGATATCTTTTGCATTTAATTCAACAAGAAGATAATGGTTGTCGCGAATTTTGCTCAAATCTATGATTTGATTGTAAAACTCAGTATCCCGCTGGAATCGAGGGGCTTTTCTTTTTGTTAGTTTCATTTTTGGCAAGAGAAAAATCAACAAGAATTGAAAATTGTGAACTGCTAGAAAAACATCTCACGAAATATCGAAACTTTTCAGGCATAAAATTCAACAAAGTATAGCAGGTCAGTTTTCAGTTTTCTTTTCTAATTTATGTTACACATTTTAGCTTTATTGTCAATGACCATTTTCTATTCACTATTCAAGATTTGCCTGCTCTCGTGCAACGAAGACCCCATTTGTTCATAATCGTTTCAATCCACGCCCCTGCGCGAGGAGCGACGTAAGGTTAAGCGGATCGCCGGCCAGGTAGATTTGTTTCAATCCACGCTCCTGCGCGAGGAGCGACCAATTTTACGAACCGTATTTCCACAGTTATAAGGTTTCAATCCACGCTCCTGCGCGAGGAGCGACATACGCCTTCAATACTCACACTGATACGCTGTTTCAATCCACGCTCCTGCGCGAGGAGCGACTGCATCGACATATATTCTTTACCCGCTCTTTTTAGTTTCAATCCACGCTCCTGCGCGAGGAGCGACATGTCAGTTGGGATATCCTATCACCACATCAACAGTTTCAATCCACGCTCCTGCGCGAGGAGCGACCTGATCAAGGTAGAGTACGGGCTAATGCAGATTTGTTTCAATCCACGCTCCTGCGCGAGGAGCGACCTATTGTCATGAGTGGTCTACCAATCCCATGCTTGTTTCAATCCACGCTCCTGCGCGAGGAGCGACTGGCGGATTAATTATCCGACATGCGATAGTGTTGGTTTCAATCCACGCTCCTGCGCGAGGAGCGACATGCATCATACAAATGCAATATCAATACCATGGCGTTTCAATCCACGCTCCTGCGCGAGGAGCGACCAGCACGGCAAACTCGAGTACATAGATATCAATGTTTCAATCCACGCTCCTGCGCGAGGAGCGACTGTTCGCGCTTCCCGCCCTGGAAAATTCCTTTTTGTTTCAATCCACGCTCCTGCGCGAGGAGCGACCCACAGAAAGCGGAATATATCCTGTCACCATCAAGTTTCAATCCACGCTCCTGCGCGAGGAGCGACCAGCGGAAAGCGGAATATATCCTGTCACCATCAAGTTTCAATCCACGCTCCTGCGCGAGGAGCGACCAGCAGACATCGCTATAATCGCTGATAGCGTAGCGTTTCAATCCACGCTCCTGCGCGAGGAGCGACTTTATCCTTCATACCTTTAATGCTTCCAGTATAATGTTTCAATCCACGCTCCTGCGCGAGGAGCGACGTCCTTATTGTGGTTGTGATGAGCTCGGTATAAATGTTTCAATCCACGCTCCTGCGCGAGGAGCGACGACCTCATCTGACATAGACCTGACGCAAGGCAATGGTTTCAATCCACGCTCCTGCGCGAGGAGCGACCCCTAAATTCCCTTAAATACTCAATATCAACCAAGTTTCAATCCACGCTCCTGCGCG
>JBARXC010000218.1:0-6122 GCA_049647125.1 bacterium
TCATCACGCCATGCATCGAAGAATTTATGATTTGCCATGCTACTCAACTCCTTTTTTCCGTAAACGTTCTTCCCATTCAGCTGGTGTCAGTCCTTCAACATGCCATCGCCACGAGCTTGCAATACCGATGTCAAAACCATATAATGCGGTCACCGTAATGAAATCATCATAACGAGAAATAGGTGGATTAGTTGCCAGTATCGCTTCTGCTATTTGCTCCGATGCTGCCTCAAGATCACCTGGGTCAGTTTGGTATGTCACTCGAGCAGCAACATAACGATTACTGCCCTTAGGTCCAGTAGCGGTGCCAATAGACACACCAGCTGGGGTAGAGTTTTCTATTTCATTCACTGCATCATATAGAATATCTAAATACTGACGATCTTTGCTTGGCTTTGAACCTAATACTATCGAACTTATCAAGATGCCAATGAAAACTAAGACCACAATGACATAGTGTATGCGTGAAACT
This sequence comes from bacterium, assembly GCA_049647125.1. Classification (GTDB taxonomy): domain Bacteria; phylum Hydrothermota; class Tepidihabitantia; order SM23-42; family SM23-42; genus JAUVZL01. The sequence continues at coordinate 473 of JBARXC010000218.1, forward strand.
GAGCCAATTGCAATAGGTTCTGCTAATCTCGCCTTCACCACATAAGTTTTACAAACAAGGTCATGGAGAGATTGCCTTGTTTTTCTATTGAATATATACAGATAGACAGGACAGATTAAGCCACCGAATATTACCAATATTAAGACTACCCCAAAGATAGAGTCTGTTATTGAAGGAGGAATCAATGCCCCATTAAGAAAGTACGGAAGTGACAGTATAGCTGATCTACATGTAGATCTACCAATTGAAATCGATTTTCCATTTTTATTTACCACCCGTATCTTTGTAATGCGTTTTCCAATTGTCTGACCTTGACATATTACACTATTCTGAACACCAAAGTACATGATTGCTATTAGGAATCCAAGCAAACGACCCCATGCACCCATTTGGATAAGATATGGTCTAAAAATGAGACCAATTATTAAACCAAATGCACCAATTACCAATCCATCAATTAAGAAAGCGAATATTCGTATCCAAAAACCACTTATTGGACTCTCAGATTTTTCTTCAGACGATTTTTCATTGGTGCTGGTTTCTGCTACTTCAGAGTTCTTATTTTGCATGATTCCTACCGCCTTTTGAATTATAGTCACTAAGAAGTCAGTGTCAATGAAGGTATCATATTAACACAGATTGCAGTATTTTGGACTTTAAGTCCGCAGGGGCTAATAAGAAGGCACAACGGACCACCAGTCCGTCGGTCTAGCTTGGTTATCAGAAAGGAATCATTCCAGAAACTTCAATCCCCGGTGACCATTTTCTATTCACTATTCAAGATTTGACCCCAAATCCCCCTCTCATATTACCTCCAGTCCCAGGATTGTTTTTCTATTGACTTGACAATCAACTTGTGATATGGCTTTTCCTTTGTTTTCAATCTAATAACCTTTCCAACGCCAATAATAAATGATACCCTTTTTGTTTACATAGAACATCCTAGTTGCTGTATACCCACGTTGTTTGGGATCTGTATAGCGGACATTACCATAATCATCAACGTACATTTTTCCTTCCTGTTGTCCTAAATCCCTGTAGTATTCGTATATCAGAATCTCACCGCATTTTCCATCAGAAGCAATCCTTGTAGGCGGACCCCACGAGAGAATCATCTCTGATTTATGGCTTCCCACCCAAGAAGCCATCACTTTACTTATTCTGGGTGTGCAGGCGAGAAATATGCATCCCAGAATTATTGACGTAGATACCCACCTTTTCATAATGCCTCCCTTCTACACGTCTCCACAGTTGATATAATGTTATGGATAAATGTATTGCTGTCAAGGGATGGGGTAGTCCTGTATTTTAGTATGTAATTAGATAATACTGTTACGTTTCAGGCGAAATGGCACACTTCGCTGATTTTTTAACATACACTTCCTAGAGCCGTTCCCCATCTTTTTTGTACCCCATACTATACATCTTTCTACGTGCTAATGTCAAGTGCTTCATTTAAGGTACTTTTTAATCTGTGTGGAAGAAGCTTTGTATTAGCCGTTGGGTAGATTCTGTATATCGTGGCAGTTTGTAGATTTTGATTTTGTTCACCTTTATTCCTTTTGCAACATTGCGGATGGAAATCTCGCGCCATTCGAGGTCTTTGTGATGCTTCTTCAGAAATATCAATTCCGATCATATGCTTTGCAATAGACTTCAAAGCAACGGTTGATTGTCCAGTTCCACAACCGATATCCAAAGCATTATTAACAAGTTTATCTAATTTTATTAGACGTTTTATCTTCTCGATGATTACTGGGTGAATACATGGCCGGTACTTGTGGTACCGGGATGCAATGTCTTTTTCAGTAAAATAACTCATTTTTAGATTATATGCTCTGTCATAGACTTCGTCAAGTCCGGACCAACTCACCAGGATGTTACAGACAACAAATATACCTTCGGTATTCGATTACAGAGATTGAGACAAAGATTACAGTGATAAAAACTAATGCCGTTTGAGCCGGTAAGTAAGGTTAGTTGACAATAGTATGAGTGCAGATATAATTCCTTAAGAGTATAGTGAAGATATCAAAAGAAACAGAAAATATCAAGCAAAAAGTAGATGAATATATCAATGCTATTTCAAAGCTCAATCCTTTTAGCGGTTCAATTCTAATTGCAGTGAAGGAACACATACTTGTCACAGAGAGTTTTGGAATGGCAGATTATGAACATAATATCCCCAATACACCTAAGACAAAATTTAGAATCGGCTCCAACACCAAATCATTTACAGCCTTAGCTATTATGCAGCTTCATGAGAGAGGTATTATCAACGTCAATGACGCGCTGGCAAAATACCTGCCAGATTATCCTGCTGCTCAGAAAATCACAATCCACCATCTTCTAACCCATACTTCCGGAATCCCTGATTACAATCGCTTCCCTGATAGCATTGCAAAAAAGACGTTACCAGCATCTCTTACAGAAATGATTGAGGAATTCAAAAATGAACCATTGGATTTTGTCCCAGGTGAAGAATTTAGGTATAGTAGCTCTGGTTACATTTTATTGAGCTATATCATAGAAAAAATGTCTGAAAAATCTTATGAAGATTTTCTGACAGAGAACATCTTTAACCCACTCGATATGAATAACACCAAAATTGACCGTCATGATGCGATAATAAAGAATCGTGCAGTTGGTTACACGCTTGGAGAGAAAGGTCTTGTAAATGCCCGGTATACGAATGTAGGTAGGTCCAGCGGTGCCGGAGGGTTGTTGTCAACTGTTGAAGACATGTATCTGTGGGATAGAGCTTTGTATACTGAGAAACTTACGACTAAGGATTCTTTAGAGAAAATATTCACTCCTTTCAGACACAATTATGGTTATGGCTGGTTTATAGGTAAATACCTTAACCGCAAGATGGTGAATCATGGCGGGAGGTCACTTGGTTTTGTTGCAGATATTATGAGATTCATCGATGATGACACTTGTGTAATTATCCTATCCAATTATGACTATATTTCTCTTCCGACAATTAGCAAAACCCTTGCTGCTATTGCTTTCGGTGAGAAATATGAGCTTCCTAAACAACCAATAGCCATTGAGCTTAACAATATCCTTGATGAATACGTGGGTGCGTATCAATTCCAACCTCATATAATAATAACAATTACGAAAGAAGATGGTCGCCTTTTTGGTCAGATGAGTAGACAGGCAAAAATTCAAATATGGCCTGAATCTGAGACTGAGTTTTTTTCAAAGATTCCTGATTGGCGAATCACCTTCATAAACGACAAAAAAGGTAAGATAACAGAACTCATTTTACATTATTTTGGCATTCGCGTACAAGCAAAGCGAATTAAATAAAATGTAACTCACCAGGATGCATTAGTATCGAGTAAACCGAGATGACGTAGATCTTGCCTGTATCGAGTTTATCGAGATGAGTACAACGGAAGGTTATAGACAACAAACAGGCAAAATATTGAGGGTGCTGTTTGAGATGGTGAAAGCTATTGACTTAACAGTTTTCTCGTTTAGAATTTAAAATAATTATGATTATCTATTTTGCGGGACCGTTGTTCAACAAAGCAGAAAAGCAATTTAACCAGGAATTAACAACCAAACTTGAATCAGCAGGATTTGAAGTCTTTCTACCTCAAAGAGATGGTGTAAGTGGTGATAAATCACCCTTCGACAAAATGTCCAGGGAAGAACGCAGGAAAGCAATGTTTAACCTTGATAAAGAAAAAATAATGGAATCAGATATTTTTTTATTTATCCTTGATGGCAGAGTTCCAGATGAAGGTGCATGTGTGGAATTAGGCATTGCATTTTGTCACAAAGAACTGCAAGGGAAAAAGAGACTTTTAGTAGGTCTCAAAACTGATAGCCGTAGTATTCAAATCGGTACCGATGTAAATCCAATAATTAAGGTGCCCCTGGATTGCATAGCCAGCAGTACAGAAGAACTGATTAAACTCTTAAAAAAATACAAAAATACCCCATAAATGTTGTCCAACTCACCAGGATGTCGTAGATCTTGAGCAGGCCGAAAGGTTATAGACAGCAAATAGGGAAAATACTAAAATAGGAATTGCCAAAGTCATCATAGAAATAACTCTGCCTTACCCATTTATTTGTATCGGTCATGCCCATTACGCTGCCCAGTCCATCGTGATGATAATAATATTTTGCACCAGAAGAATCACATCGGGCAAGTAATAAACCGTTGGCATATACATACTTGCTCAACAAGCTGTCATAATTACCAAACTCACACACCGCATACATGCCGTCATAGCAGTACTTCGTGGTATCAGAAGCACCGTGGATCTTTGTTATTCTTTTGCCCAAACCACAATATGTAAAACGTAGACTGTCATTAGATCTTGTACGCACTACCTTAATTCAACATTTCTATAATCGAAATAATATGATAACTCTCAATTTTTTTATTTAACTATTTCCAAGATTATTTCTCTTTTAAGTTGTTTGTTTTGCCAATACGCTAAACCGATCTTTTTTCCTTCAGAGTAAATTAAACTGTCAGTTCCTGCCAGCCAAAATGGTGAATTTCCTTTTAGAGAATCCAAAACAACACCTTCTTTTAATACGACAAAAATCCAATGGTGATCATCTTTTATACTCTCAACTGCAAGTTTATGTCTATTATTAATGACGGCACTTAAAGCTGCCCCTTTGGAATAATCCAAAATAGTTTCGGGCGATTTCTTCTCTAAGTCATAAACGTAAATTTTATCGCTTCCTTGACTTCTCCCACGAAATATGATTGTATTCTGAAATGTTCTGATTTTACTTACAATTTGGACATCAGGTAATACATTTTCTATATCATCAGTAGATAGAGAAAGCCACCATAAAATGTCATTAGCTTGGATAAAAAGGTCGGTTGTATCATATAGACCTATCCAATCAGCTGAGGCTATATCTTCGTTTTTAATGATCTCAATAATTGACTTTTGTAAAGTATCCCATCTAAATACTCTGCCAAAGGAAGTAACCGAAGGTGGTAATGTATCAATAATAACCTCGGGTGCCCAAAAAATGATTTCATTCTTTTTATGTGAAAAAAGAGGAATACAGAAATGTGGAGTATTTAACCAGGGTTTCTTGAGGTTGGAGCTAGTTTTGGATTGTAGATCGTATGAATATATTGGAAAAAGTTCAAAGGTATCTTTCGGTTGGCGAAGAGCACAGCTGAAGAGCATTTCCTTAGAGCCCTTAGACCAAGTGAAATTTCGGGCTTCAAAGAAGATCGTCGTATCCAATGATTGCCAGCAATTATATTCTTTTATATCTAAGATTATCTGGGTCTTCACAGGAAGTATTAAGTAATCTCTTCTCATTTTACTTAAGGTATCAGAAAAATCACAAATATTAATGACTGCATACTCTCCATTGGGAGATACTGATTCTATCGTTAGTAGGATTTGATCAGGTGAATAACGAAAAAATACAGAGCTTTTTTGCTCGCAACCAGTAAAGGTTAAAAGAATCAGATGAATTAGTAATAATATAACGTTCTTATTCAGAGGGGAATAATTCATTAATTAATCCTAGACACAAATAAGCATAATAAGGTAAGGGCGGAAGCGATGTTGTTTTGTATCTTAGGCAATCAAGAAGCCAATCATAGGATTCATCAACACATTTTTCTTTTTCTTCTCCCCTACAC
>JBARXC010000219.1:0-71234 GCA_049647125.1 bacterium
ATTTCTCAGGTGGTACGAGTGACCAGGGATCATCTGAGGCAGCGCGTAATCTTGTCTGGATGTATAATAGTACTCCTTATGTCGGAGCTGCTATTTTGGATCCACCGCGCTCGACATCGGCAGTTAATCTATCATTGATCGACCATGCATTATATGTTTATCCATACGGCGGTTTACCAGATAATATTCAGATCCAATTTATGGATGGGACTATCCAGAATCCTTCATCGAATCGTGCGTATGACTGGTCGCTTTGTGCTTCGGCAGGTCCGTTCACCATCGCTCCTGGGGCGGCTGAGGTTGCTGCCTTTGCGATTTTAGGTGGTGATAATCTAAATGATTTACAGGTGAATACTGATACTGCTTATAATCGTTATTGGAACTGGCCGGGTGTTGAAGAGGAAGGTGGTCTTGCCAGCTTGCCATTAAAGACGCTATTAGGGGTGATGTATCCTAATCCATTTAAACAGGTGACAGTAATCAGATATCAGATAGCAGAGTTAGATAAAGCCAAGGATATATCATTGAAGGTATATGATGCGGCGGGTCGTTTAGTGCGTACAATAATACAAGGTGCGTGTGAGCCGGGGTGTTATACCCAGGTTTGGGATGCACGTGATGATTTAGATCGTCGTGTTCCTGCAGGCGTGTACTTTGTGCGTTTTGAAACTGACGATTATCAGAAAACAGAAAAGGCGGTGCTTCTAAAATAATAGAAAATAGGTTAGGGTTAGGATGCTAGATATTATTCTTTATTCCAGTGTCCTAACCCAAACCCAACAACTATGTTTTTAGGAGGTATAATGCGTAAGATATTAGGTTTGTTTGTGGTTTTGTTCGCTCTAGGGTTTGCTGCTGAGACAGTGACCTTTGATAATAATTGGGCGCCTAATCCATTATTCAATGTGGTCTCGCAGAGTCCTGCTGGTATTGAGGTTATTTTTAGCACACATGAGATTATTATTGAGGAGATGGAGCTTGATGGTATAGAGATGAAGCATTTTGGTATCCCGGGTATTTTCTTACCGAATGATGAGGGTGCGCCAAATCTTGCTGGTACGGGTCGTTATATTGCACTACCTCAGGGTGCGCGCGCACAATTGACCGTGCTTGATGTACGCACCGAAGTTTATCATAATGTTGAAGTGGCCCCGGCGTTCAATATTCCGCCTGATACAGATGATTCGCCATTGCGTTATGAGAAGAATATGTCGATATACGGTCGTAATGCGTATTATCCTGATGTTCCGGTTCAGATATCTGAGGTGATGGAGATACGTGGTGTTGATGTTGTTGTTTTGGGTATTACGCCGTTTCAGTACAATCCTGTGACCAAGAAATTGATTGTTTACAAGGACATTCGTTGTCGGGTGGATTTTATCGGTGGTAATGGTCATTTTGGTGAGGATCGTTTGCGTAGTCGCTTTTGGGAATCGACACTACAGGGTCATTTACTCAACTATGCTTCTTTACCCGAAATCGATTTTTATGCACCGGAGCGCATCCAGGAACAGACTGGATATGAGTATATAATCATAGTGCCGGATGATGCGGTTTTCGAGGCTTGGGCTGATACCATAAAACTTTGGCGTAAATTGCAGGGCATCAGTTGTGATGTATTTACCTTGACTGAGATTGGTGGTTCGACGGCCGCGGCGATTGAGAACTTTTTGAATAATGCATATAACACCTGGAATCCGGCGCCGGTTGCTTTTTTGATCTTGTCGGATTATCCAACATCCGGTGATGCTTATGGTGTTACTTCACCTATGTGGGCTGGTTACTGTGTTTCTGATAATATCTATGCTGATGTAAGCGGAAATAATCTTCCGGATATGCATCACGGCAGAATCACCGCTCAAACAGAAACGCATTTAGACCGGATGGTCAACAAGTTTCTGGAACTCGAACGCACTCCTTATACTGCCGCTAATTTCTATGATAATCCATTAGTCGCTTGCGGCTGGCAAACCGAACGTTGGTTCCAGTTATGTTCCGAAGTTATCAGGGGTTTCTGGATTAATTCGCTCGGTAAGGATCCATCACGACAGTATAATGTATATTCAGGTACCCCTTATGTGGGTTGTCCCTGGTCTACTGCGCCAAATACCGCGACGGTTGTTTCCTATTTTTCAAGCTTGGGATATATACCGACGACTAATCCTTATGATTATTCCTGGTGGGATAGCGGTTCCGCAGCTGGTATAAACAATGACATCAACTCTGGAGCTTTTATTGTTCAGCACCGTGACCATGGTAATGAGACCGGTTGGGGTGAGCCAGCATATAATACTGGCAGTCTTGAGGGTCTTACAAATACCATGTACCCTTATGTTTACTCGTGCAATTGCCTGACCGGCAAATATAATTGGTCAAATCAATGTTTTGCTGAAAAATTTCATCGCATTGAACATGGTGCCCTTGGCGTAAACGCCGCGACTGAAGTCTCTTATTCTTTTGTCAATGATACATACCAATGGGGTATTTACGATTGCTTATGGCCGCAATTCATGCCTGGTTATCCGTCCTTTGATATGGTTGGTCACAGTGATTTGCGCCCTGGTCCGGCGATGAGCTATGGTAAGATCTTTCTCTATGGGTCGTCCTGGCCTTATAATGCCGGTTCTAAAATCTATACATACCATCTCTTTCACCATCATGGTGATGTGTTCATGACCCTCTACTCGGAAATGCCTCAAACGTTGAGCGTTTCCCATGCGACGAAAATGAATGCCAATCAATCAAGTTTCACAGTGACCGCGAATGACAGTTCAGTCATTGCGATCACAGTTGATGGTGAGATCATCGGGGTTGCCGAGGGTACGGGTTCTGCACTTGCTGTTCCGATCGTAGCACAACCAGCCGGTGTTTTCGCAACGATCACCGTAACCAAGGCAAATTACTATCGGTATGAAGTAACGATCCCGGTTGCACCGAGTAATTATGCCTATGTGATCGATGCCACCAAGATAATCGATGATGGGGGCAATGGCCTGGTTAACCCTGGAGAGAATATTAATTTCGGTGTCTACGGATGGAATATGGGGACACAAAACGCACAGTCGGTTTATGGATTATTATCAGAATCTGACCCCTATGTTACCATTAACAGTGATTCCTCTTGGTTTGGTAATATCGTCGTCGATGATTCAGTTCTGTCTAATCCATATTATGGGTTTACTGTTGCCAATAATTGCCCGGATGGTCATATTCTGGACTTCAGCTTTGAATTCCACGATACCAATGATACGGTCTGGGTCTCTGGTTGTCAGCTTTTGGTTTATGCTCCAGTGCTTATTTATCAGCGCGTTATTGTGCTCGATGCTAACGGAGTATTAGAACCCGGTGAAACTTCAGATATGGCAGTACGACTGCGAAATGACGGCAGCGCTACGGCAGATAATGTGACCTCGACCCTGATGTCATCATCACCGTTCATTACGATCAACGATGCATCAGGTAGTTTTGGAAACATTGATCCAGGTGATACTGCCAGTAATGTTGGTGACCCTTATACAGTTACTGCGAGCAGTTCAGCACCGCATGGGATCTTAGCTGATTTTTCCGTTATTGTACAAGCCGGGGTCTATATCGACACTTTAGATTTCTCAATGACGATCGGTAATTCTGTACCGACTGACACTGGGTACTACTATGTTTACTATTCGGGTGGTCCTCATGCTCGGGCACCAGTATTCGATTGGTTTCCTATTGATAGTACACAAACTGCAAATGCAGGAATTTCATTGAATCTAAGCATGCAGCAGACTGTTCAAATTGCAATTCCGTTTACTTTTAGATACTATGGTCAGGACTACAATGAAGTATCAATCTGCTCAAATGGATGGATTGCCATGGGCTCTGAAACGGCAACAGATTTTCAAAACCGTTCAATCCCAGACACAATTGGTCCAGAAGCTATGATTGCAGGTATTTGGGATGATTTTGATCCTGGTGATACACTCGAGCCGAGCGACATTTACTATTACAATGATATGGCTAATCATCGTTTCATCATAGAATATTTTCGTATGGAACATCGACCGAGTGGTAATCACGAAACATTCGAAATTATGCTATATGATCCAGCTTATTATCCAACGCCAACCGGTGATGGAGAAATTATTGTCCAGTATCTCGTGCCGATGCAGGTATTGGATAATACAGTGGGCATTGAGAACTATAGTGAAACCATAGGTATAGAGTATTTCTACAATGGAACTTATGATAGCCTGGCCGCCGCGATCAGTGATTCCTTTGCGCTTAAGTATACAACTTACCCGCCTGACAATGTAGGAATTGCTGAAGATAATGCATTGAGTATTATGCCAGTTCGAACATTATTGAGTACTATTTCCCCCAATCCTACTATTATTAGACTAAGGATTTCATATCAGGTAGCGGGTGTGAGTGATGTTTCGTTGTGTGTGTATGATGCGGCGGGTCGTTTAGTGCGTACGGTTATTAAAGGCAAGTGTGAGCCGGGGTGTTATACCCAGGTTTGGGATGCACGTGATGATTTAGATCGTCGTGTTCCTGCCGGTGTGTACTTTGTGCGTTTTGCTGCAAATCCCGTAGGGGAAACTGATGATTATCAGAAAACAGAAAAGGCGGTTCTTCTGCGATAGCTTGATGTAGACTAAAACGATATACGTAAAGACCATCAATTTGGGGTCGAGAGGTTAGTGCGATTTCTCGACCCCAAGTGCTTTATAGAGGTCTATGGGGTCAAATCTGGTTTAATATAGTCAAGGGTTAATTTATTGGTTGTGAATTGTGAAGATTTGACCCCACCACGCCCAAATATTGACAGATTGACATTTTTCGGATTGTGCGTATAATGAGGGTGATTTAGATGTTTGCCAGCTGTGCCGGCGTAACTCAGTGGTAGAGTAGCTGTTTTGTAAACAGCAGGTCGCCAGCTCGAATCTGGCCGCCGGCTTTAGATTGTGCGGGATAAACTTTAGGTCCGGAGGTTCGAATTCCTTTCCCGGTTCTGTAAGGGATGGAGTAGCGAAACTTGTTTCGCGCAAAATAAAGGTACAGAGTAAACTTTGCTAATCCGGATTGGAGCGTAATTGTAATTAAATATAAATTTTCAATAAGCTATACCTTAATCCGGGTAGGTACCCAAGCGGTCAAAGGGGGCAGACTGTAAATCTGCTGGCGTAAGCCTTCGAAGGTTCGAGTCCTTCCCTGCCCAATAAAGACAGATCCTAGATACTTGATGCTAGATACTAGTAAGAAATACTGAATCCCAATATCAAATATAACAGACTAAAATAACAGACCCTAGATACTTGATGCTAGTAAGTAAAGCATAGAGCATAGGGCAAAGAGCAAAGGACGCATTTGAGTATCAGGGTGCTTGTTCTTCCTGGCTCTTAATTTCCAGTCCATTTCTCCGTTACACCGTTACTCCCATACTCCTATAAGTGAGAATCTAAACGTTTTTCGATTAGTTAATAACTTAATTACTTAGTTACTCAATAACTTTTCAAAGGTTTATCCTTTGATTTTTGCGATTAGTTCTGCGAGTTTCCGGGTGAGGTTTTGACGGGTATATTGTTTATACGGCGTTACGCCTTTAAGAGCATGCCCTTTTTTGAATTCACTATACAATTCAATGATTTTTTCCTTTATACCTTGAATGTCATCGTATTCGAGAATCCAACCTGGATAGTCTCGTTCAAAGGCTTGCTCGAGTAAATGCACCCCTTTTGATCTACCACAAACAAGTATTGGCAGACCGGATGCAAGGTATTCATTCTGACGAGAAGGAAAGAAGTATTTACTGCCGGTGGTGATCATGATGCCCAGATGTGAAGAAGAGAACTCTTTGATCGCCTGGGTATAGGGGAGATGTCCAAATGCTACAGCGAAAGGCAACTTGGAGATTTCACGTAGATATTTATCTTCAATGTGACCGATGAATTTAAGTTTTATATCGAGGTTACTGATTCTCTTTTCGGTAATGAGTTGTTTGATTGCCTTTAGAAAATTTGCGGGATTTCTTTCTTCACGGACCGTACCGAGATATGATAAGGTAAATGTTCGGGGTTTCTCAGAGATAGCAAAATCGTCAGCATCATAACCATTTGGAATTACAAAGATTTTTTCTTGAGCCCGTGGATATTTGGCAATCAATATCTGTCTGATATTGTCGTCCACTACTATTATCAAGGACGCAAAATCTATTGTTTTTTCCTCCCAGTAAGAAACATATGCCTTTTTTATTTTTCCCTGGTAAGGGAGGAAAGGGAATTCTAACCATGCATCGCGGAAATCCAGGATTAGAGGTTTTCCCGCAGTTTTGGCAAGATAATAACCAGTAATAAAGGCGCTGAACGGTGGCGCAGTGACAAAGACATAGTCAAAATCGATTTTGCGCCCCAGTTCAAAAGCAAACGGGAACCAGAGGATTTTGTGATCGGGAAAGTTCATTACTTGCTTTACTGATGTCTGCCATGGTTTTGGCCGATAGATGCGCATGCCCAGCAGGTGGAAAAGGCGTGCTGGATCCAGGGATTCAGTTCTGATTGTTCTTACGTTTTTGACTTGTTTGCCCAGTTCTTTATCTATGCTGTGATAGGCAATATCTTTTCTCGTTAGAATAATTGGCTCAAAACCAAAATCAGGCAAGTACTTGGTAAATTTGACAGGCCTCAAAGAACCTGGACCGCCCAGCGGTGGCCAATAATAGGTGAGCATTAAAAGCTTTTTCATGTCCAAAAGCCGATATTTTTAAAATTACTACGAGTATAAATAAATTGATTCAATAGGTTTTCTTTTATAAGGAACATAGATGAGATTGCTTCGTCGCTTCGCTCCTCGCAATGACCAGGGGGAGACCACTGCAGTTTAAAAAATGCGGCTGAGTAAACCGTACGCCTCGCGGCAATACCCCTTTATCAAAGGATATTCATCAACATGTGGTTTTAGACGCACTACGTCCTTCAGTGCTTCGCGTGCTTTGTCATGCTCACCTAACTTGTAATGACATTTGCCGATTGCGATTTTACACTGAGCAATATTCGAGTAGTTCTTATTTTCTTCTGCATTGTATCCTGATAGAAGTTCATTGTATGTACGAATTGCAGCAAGGTATTTCTCTTCTCTGAATTCAAGGTCTGCTTTGCTCCACAGAAACGTCTTCGACTCAGGATACTGGGTAAGTAGGTTATCAATAAGACTGTGGGCTACAGCGTAATTTTTTTCTTCACCATAGATGAAGACCAGTGAATTTTGCGCAGTACGGTCAGAATAGAGGCTTTTTTCAGAAGCGACATGGAGTTTCCTTATTGCTTCATCCGCATTACCACCGCCAAGTTTGAGTACTGGCAGATAGCGTGCGGCGCGAGCCCAAAAATACTCAAACGAACCAGCTCCTAAATAAGCATCATAAAATGTCGAATCCTTTTTAATTATACCCTGTAGTATTCTACCGCCTTTTACACCGTATTTGAAAGTCTCAAAATAATTGTGTTTTAACCCTTCATAGACAGCGCGGTATGTATGGCTGCTTCCTAAATAGAACTCAGCCCACAGATTATCTTCTTTGTCAAGTATTGCCTGAGCTGATTTAATCGCCTGTTTGATCAGTGTTAAATACTGGTTCTCAGCACTGAACTGACAGTTGTCCATCATCTTGAGTTGGACGAGTGCTGCTTTGAAGAAATATCCGGCAGGGTTATTAGGGTAGGATTCTATGATTTCATCGAAATATATTTGGGCACTGTCGAATTGCTCGATATAAGCATATTCGAGACCTGGTTTTATGAGAGTCTGGATCTCGGGCGGGTTAAGATCTGAAGCAGTAGTAAGTAGACAGCAGACAGTAATCAGTAGACAATGATAGATCATGGGAATTCTATGACTGATGAATCACTGACACTCAACTTTTTCAGCTGACCTTTGATACACGCTTTTTCACCAATGATTGATTCAGAGAGTAGCGTATTTTGAATATACGCTTCTTTATTTATTATAGAATCTCGGATCAATGCGTTTTCTATGGTGGCGCCTTCCCCAATTGAAACATTGGGACCGATAATGGCATTAGATATTCGCGCAGTGTTACTGATGTACACTGGCGGTAATATGATTGTGTTTTTTCTTTTCTTAAAATGATGCGTTTTCTTCAACAAATGACGATTGGTCTCAATTAATGCGTCAGCAGTTCCGCAGTCGAACCATTTATTTACTTTCATTATTTTAAATCTATTATCGGTTTTCAGGAGATGTTTTAATGCGTCAGTCAATTGGTATTCTCCTTTTGTTTTTATACCTCTTTTCATTAGATACGCGACCGCTTTGTGAACTCGTTCTATGTGCTGGAAATAATAAAGACCCAGAATTGCCAGATTTGACTTGGGTCTTAGCGGTTTCTCTTCGAGTCCGATAACATCCACGCCCTTAGTTTCAACGATCCCAAAGCGTTTAGGGTTTTCAACCGCCTTGACGGCAAGCATATTGGTCGTACGGTTGGTAAAATCTTTGAAATTACAGTCAATGATTGTATCACCCAAGACAACCATGCTTGGTCCTTGAAGTCCTTTTGCGCCGGTGTATATGGCATGTCCTAACCCAAGGCGTTTTTCCTGAGCTACAAACTTGAAGTTATACGAGTACTTCTTGCAGAACTTAATGATTGAATCACTTTTTGTGCCAAGCACAATAACGAGCCTTGAGATTTTGAACCCTTTGAACCCATCGAGAATGTGACCTAAAATAGGTTTTCCCGCGACATAGAGTAGGCATTTAGGTTGTGTGTGGGTGTGAGGTCGTAAGCGTATACCCTCACCCGCTACTGGAACAATGATGTTCATATACTAATAATAGCAGAAAATGGGTATGATGTCAATGCTACCCAAGTTTGGTTCCTCTCCGGTTCTCTATGACTACAGTGGGATATAGCATCCATATTGGATTTCGTTCTTTCTGGTCATTGCGAGATCGCCGCAGGCGGGCGTGGCAATCTGCAGTTTATTCATTATTGTCGGAGATTGCTTCCCTTCGACAAGCTCAGGGCAGGCGCTGATGCTCGCCCCGTTAAATAAATCTACAGGAAAATGTTTAGTCATTTCTGGAATTGTTATTTAACGGGGCGAGCAATGACTATGAGACCGGGTATCAGAAGCTCTTCACGAGTGCTTCTAGATCAGTAAAAAGAGCAGTGGATTCGGCTTTCAAATTCATGTCTATCTTAGACACCAGATCTTTTAGTATCTTGCTTGGTCCGATTTCACAGAACGCCTTATAGCCCAATCCTTTGATGTTGTTTACGGCAGAAACCCAGTCAACCTGTGAAAGCATTTGCTGTTTTAGAGAATCCTTAATCGCTTCGTTGTCAGTCAGTATTTTCTGTTCGACAACAGAATAGAATTTCAAGGTTGGTGTTTGAAACTCTATGCTATCCAGGAACCCGGAGAACTCAGTTGCTGCATTTTCCAGGTATGGACTATGCCAGGCGCCGCCGACGCTCAGTGGAATACCGCGTCCGTGTTCTTTTATTATCAGTTGGGCAGCCTTCTTTATCGCATTTTTTGAACCGGATATGACGATTTGATTCGGGGTATTGATATTGGCGAGGACCACGGGCTCAGAGGTTTCTTCTGATGCCTGTTTGCACATCTTGGTGAGCAGTTCTTTAGCAACGTTAATCACCGCCATCATGGTTCCTTCTTTACCGGCTTTTTCCATGACTTCGCCGCGTTTTTTGATAATCCGGATACCGTCATCAAAAGAAACAATGCCACAGTAGACAAGCGCAGTGATTTCACCAAGGCTGTGACCCAATGATACCTCGCCAGCAAGGTTAAGGGTTTTCAGCACCTCGGCATAGGCGAGGGAAATTGTGCTTATCGCCGGCTGGGCAATACTTGTTTTACTGCTTGTGTCTTTTGCAGCCTCACCCCAGAGGTAATCAGTGAGGTCGTAACCCAACACGGTGCTGCTTTTGTCTATGAGCTCCTTTGCTTCAGGGTATTGCTTGTAGAGTCCTTTGCCAATGCCGGGTCTGAATGCTCCTTGTCCATCAAATAAGAAAACTATTTTCCGCATTTATCCTCCTGATTTATCATTTACCTGGTGGCAATAGCTAAACCAACTGCCAAATCCTGGGTGTGGCTTATACTGACAAAAATATTTCTTACACCAAGCGATTCAGCGATTTCTTTTGCCTTACCATTTAAGGTAACATAAGGTGCGCCAGATTTTTCATTCAATACGACGATGTCTTTGAATTGCACACCGCGGCGCCAGCCGGTTTTTATCGTTTTGAAAACGGCTTCTTTGACCGCAAAGCGACCGGCTAGTTCTTCGTAACGAAACTTACCTCGGTCAGATAATGTTATTTCATGTTTCGAATATATGCGCTCCAAAAATCTTTTTTTAGTGGTAACCGCCTGTTTGATTCTGCTGACCTCAACCATATCAATACCAATACCGATTATTTCCATGCTACTCTTCACGGATACCAGTTGCCACTGGGCACTTGATAGCGACTCTTTCATATTGCCGACCAATACCTGCCTCGGCAACATAATAGCCGCCGATTTCAATCCGGTACTCACCGATTGTGCCGACTAGGATTCCACGTCGGTTCTCGTGCCACTTGACAGTCCGTTTCTTGAAATTAACTGCACAAATTATATTGAGTTCGCCGGGCACAGTCGACATAAGGTCAGTGTCTGATGGTATAACAGTCGCTGGACTATCACCAAAGACAGTGTGGGAATGGAAGTCGCCAATGAGCTCCATCCCCTGTGATACATGTCCTAAAATGTCGTTTATACGCGCTACTCGATTCTCATCGATAGATGCGTGAGCATACGAGCTTTCAGCAGTTTGATAGGGTATGGCATATTCCACCATCCATTTGTCTTCGCCCTTTATGCCGATAAGGTAACCGATTGTTTCTTTTCTGAAAACCTCAGCTGATGAGGACACAATAGTCAGAAAAGATGGTAAACTCAAATAGGCTTCCATACGTTCCTGCTTTACTTGTTCTTTTTTAGTCATTTGCTCTCCTGTTTTTGCTTTAGTATTTTCTCAATGCGGTTAATACACCTTTCTTTGCCGATCATTTCCAAAATATCAAAAAGCGGAGGTCCAGCTTTGGTTCCGGTTGTAAAGACACGCAGCGGGTGGATCCATTGTTTCACCTTCAAACCGTGATCTTCACCAAATTTTACCAGTGTAATTTCGATATTCATTACCTCAAAAGGATTGATATTCTGTATCACTGGTAAAAATGTCTTCATTATTGTCAGTGTTTCTCTGTTCGTGAATTTTTGAAGTGCCGTCTGGTCATAGTCAAAATCATCTTTGAAAAAATACCTACCCCGGTTGTTGATCTCGTCGAGTGTCTTCAGTCGTGGTTGCATCAGATTGCAAATCTCGACATATCGTTGATGATTCCTGATAAGTGTTTCCTCGGTCATTAATCCATGTTTAATAATAAATGGTTTCAATGATTCTTGAAATTTCTCGTGATTGAGTTGATGGATATACTGTTGATTCATCCATTCAAGTTTTGTTACATCAAAGATTGCATTAGCCTTATTGACTCGCTCAAGTGTAAACTCCTTCGCCAGCCTAACCATATCTACTGTTCCTAGATTCTCAGGTTTTTTTCTGTCCATGAAATCTTCATTATCATCACCAGGGGACCAACTTAATAACGCTAAATAATTCACCATTGCATCAGACAGGAATCCTTTTTTCTTGTATTCATCAAGAGACACTGCACCGTGACGTTTTGATAGTTTACTTTTGTCTTTACCAAGGATTAGGGGTAAATGAGCAAATTCTGGTTTCTGTAGGTTTAGCGCTTCATATAAGAGAATTTGCTTGGGCGTGTTCGTTATATGGTCAGCTCCTCTGATCACGTGAGTTATACCCATTTCATAATCGTCAACTACACAAACGAGGTTATAGGTCGGCATGCCATTAGCCCGTTGTATTATGAAATCTTCGATATTTTTAAAGTCCCTTGAGATTTCGCCGTACACAATGTCTTTGTACGTTACTCCATGTTCAGGAACAAGAAACCTGACTGCTTTCGGTGTGTTTGACCGGTTTTTTTTCTCTTTATCGGCATCAGACAAAGACAGACATCTCCGGTCATATTTCCAGTCTTCTTTCCTTGCATAAGCTGCCCTTCTTTCTTTTTCTAAATCCTGGGGGTCACAATAACAATAATATGCTTTGCCTGTTTCTAAGAGTTTTTTTATATACTCTTTATAGAGGTCGATTCGTTTGGATTGAAAATAAGGACCTTCGTATTTATTCATGCCTAACCAAGCCATGCCCTCCAGAACGATTTTTATCATCTCTTCAGATGACCGCTCGACATCAGTATCTTCTACACGGAGGATGAATTTTCCTTTATGGTGTTTTGCAAAGAGCCAGTTGAATAGAGCTGTACGAGCACTTCCAACATGGAAAAAGCCGGTTGGACTCGGCGCCATTCTAACTCGGACTTCGCTTTGGTTATTCATATCATAATCCTATTTCACAATCGTAATCGCCCAATTTATTGGGCTGTGTCCGATAAATCGGACAACTACAAACCCATCTGTAGTTGCTTGCCCGCTCACGAGGCTCTCGGAGATTTATCAAACCAAACTAATATTTACCATTTGCCGCGCCATACTTGATGGCGCACGGAGAGGGGGAGATTCGAACTCCCGTCCCATCTTTCGACGAGAAACCGCTTAGCAAGCGGGTGCCTTCGACCGCTCGGCCACCTCTCCATGTTCCGCACAGAGTGCGGAACGGCGAATAGCTTATAGCGAATGGCAAATAGTAATGGAACATTATTTCAAACTATTTCGAAAGCTACTGAACTCAATTGCCAGCTTCCATATTTCCAAATTCTCAAATCGGAATGCCATTATTCTTCCTTTCATTACAAATACCATCCGCCATCCGCATAAGCCATAAGCTATTAGCCATAAGCCACCTGGGGGACAGGGATTCGAACCCTGATCAGTTGATCCAGAGTCAACCGTCCTGCCATTGAACGATCCCCCAAAGACATATAGATGCTAGATGCTAGATACCAGATAAAACATCAGGAACAATAACATCTAACATAATACAGAATCACACATACACGGATGTTATTATATTAAATATTAGGCTGCAGTCAAGTGGAGGAAGTTGACAAGCCGTATAAAATCGCTATAATTCATATTGTAAAGAGGGTTTGGCTTTGGTTGCTAAACTAAAATCCAGCTTCCCTACCCAAACCTATGAACTATCCGTTTGGAGAGCTAGTCCTAACGGTAAGGCAGCGGTCTTGAAAACCGCCGGGAGCAATCCCTTGGGGGTTCGAATCCCTCGCTCTCCGTTCCAGTATCACACAAAACCCATGAGAGTCAAAAAAAACCTTTAATACAACTTAATTGTTTTGCAGAATTAGGAATCTTGAGTTGTGGAAAGTATGCCGGAGGGGGGACTTGAACCCCCATGCCCGAAGGCCTACGCCCCTCAAACGTATGTGTCTGCCAATTCCACCACCCCGGCAAAATAACAGATACTAGATTCTCGATATTAGATTCTAGCATCTGAATCCTAACATCTAATATCTTTCTTTTGATATCTGTATTATATTCAGCAAAATATCTGTGTCAACAATTACACCGAATTTAGTACACAAAAGAGCTGCCGCCAATAAATTCACGCAGGATGGAATTCGAAGGGATGTATCGTTCATTCACCTCAAGAAAGAGGTTGAGGAAGTCAATCAGGCGCTTGGCCTCTTCATATTCAGGATGGTCCTTTTTTATTCGTTTGAGAATCGGTAGACAGAATTTCTTTTGAATGGTCGGTTCATAGATGAGCGCTGAGTTGAACATTTCATCAGCTTTTTCCTGAAATGGATAGATGTTTCTTTCTTCGCCATTCCGGACACTACCCCAACGCCGCAATACTCCTTTAATCTTGTAGCCACGGAAATGGGTATCACGGATAATGCGTCTAATCATACGGACATCAGTGGTAGAAGCTCGGTTGTGTCCATCGATATTGAGTTGGGTTAGGGCGCTAACATAGATTTTGAACTTGAGCGACTTTGGCACGCGACGCGTAAAATCCTCATTCAAACAATGTATACCCTCAAGCAAAATGACGCCATTTTCCGGCAAGCAGACTTCATTACCTTTATTAATCCGACCGGTTAGGAAATTGAACCGCGGCACACGTACTTTGTTGCATTTTATGATTCTTAGTAAATGGTCGTTTAAAAGCGGTATGTCGACTGCATTAATGGATTCGAAATCAAGACCACCGAATTCGTCTTTAGGCGTCTTGCTATGCGGGAAAAAGTAGTCATCAGCCGAAATAATCAGCGGTTTTATACCATTAACTAAGAGCTGAATAGCCAGTCTTTTTGTGAAAGTTGTTTTACCGGCGCTGCTTGGCCCGGCGATTAAGACAAGCTTTTTATTCTCTTTTAAGATGCTGTCAGCAATATAAACGATTTTCTTTTCATGGAGTGCCTCTGTTATTTTAACGATCTCAGCAGCTTTGCCATGTTTTATTGCATGGTTCAACTGCCCAAGGTCATTGATGCCAAGAATCCTTGCCCAGCCTTCATACTCATCAAAGATCCGAGCTAACCTTGGTTGGGGAACATAATCAGGTAACTTTGATATGTCCTGCCAGGTAGGAAAAACGATAATGAATCCTGGAGAAAATGACTTAAGATAAAAGAGGCTTGCAGAGCCGGTTGTTTCAAACGGCGGCATCATGAAGATATCGTAGTTGTTTTGCAATGAATACACGGTGACACGTTGTTTGCGGATATTTTTCAAAAGCGTCACCTTGTCGTCCAATCTGAGTCGCTTGAATAACTTGATGGCTTGCTTTCTGGTCAGCGTTTTCTTTTTTATGGGGACATTGTTTCTTATTATTCGCTTCATTTCTGTTTCAACCTTTTTCAAGTATCCTTGGCAAGGTTTTCTTGACAATATGCAGTAAAACCCTTTGCTCATTGAGTGCTCTATTCTGAGTTTGCTTTCCGGAGCAAATTTATCCAGAGCAGCACACAGGATGAATGATAAGGTTGACTGATACCTTCGCCACCTGTTGAGTTTATTTAGGTCTTCAATCCCTAATGTTCTTAGTTTGTCCATTACGGCTATTCTCGTGGTCCGAATATTGCGGTGCCAACGCGGATTAGGTTAGCGCCCTCTTCAATCGCGATTTCATAGTCAGAGGTCATACCCATTGATAGGATTGGCACCGAGCACTTACACGTTTTCTCAATATGATTTTTTAAAGATACAAGTCGGCGAAAACAAGGTCGCGATGCTTCTTTGTCCTGGATTGCCCAGCCCGGACCAATGGTCATTAATCCTTTGATATTCAGGTTATTAAAATCCTTGAGCGCTTCATAGAAACTAATGGCATTTTCAGGTTCGATGCCGAATTTTGTTGATTCTTGTGAGGTATTCACTTCGATCAAACAATCAATTGGTGCGTTTGCTCTCTTATCGATTTCCCGGGCAAGCTTCACAGAATCGAGGCTGTGAATCAAGGTGAATATTTTAAGGGCATCCCTGACTTTGTTAGTCTGCAGATGGCCGACCATATGCCACGCGACTTTACTACCAATGAACGGGAACTTTGTTTTTGCTTCTTGAACACGGTTTTCGCCAAGGATCGTGATACCGTGGGTGATGGCTTGTTCGATTTTGGGAACTGGTATGGTCTTGCTGACTGCAACAATGTGTATTTCATCAGGATTTCTTTCTGCTCGTCTTGCGGCATCGGTAATCCTTGCTTTCAGTTGTGCAATATTTTCCTCAATTGACATCAGTCTATTATATGAAGGATTGAAGCTATGTCAATTGAATTTGTTGACATCATGTGTTTATTCAATATAATAGTAAGGAAAGGAGAAACATGGCGAGAAGATGTGAAATATGCGGACGAGGTGCACAGAGCGGTGGGAGTATCAGTCACGCACACAATGTCACCAAAAGAAAATTCAAGATAAATCTGCAGCGGGTGAGGGCGAAGATTGACGGAAAAGTAAAAAAGATGCTTGTATGCACGAAGTGCCTCCGCTCAGGCAAAGTCAATAAAGCATAATAAGACATGGATGTCTAAATTCAATCCTTTTGATTATTTTTTCATCTTAAGACCACTTATTCTAATCCCTTGCTGGAATTTTTTGCTCATCGGCACTTACCTGGCGCGGCACGAGCGCGGATTTACTGCTGATATTCTTTTGGGTTTGATTATTTATACCTGCCTGATGGGTGGTGTGTATATACTCAACCAGATCACTGATATAGCAACTGATAGAATCAACAAGAAGCTATTTCTGCTTTCTGAAGGTTATGTGCCGGTCAGATACGCATATATCGAAATGGTTTTGCTGTGGATACTGGCTATTCTGCTTGCTTTAAAGTTCTCCTATCTTTTTCTAATCTTCATCGGTATTTCGCTTTTACTCGGTGTACTCTACTCGTTAGCACCGGTTAAATTGAAAGGTAAGCCCTTGCTTGATACACTTTCCAATGGCTTTGGTTACGGGATGATCAACTTCGCAGTTGGCTGGCTACTTGTTCGGTCTTTTGACATGACCATGTTCATCAGGTTTATACCTTATTTTTTGAGTATCAGTGCGGTTTTCATCAATACAACAATTGTGGATATTGAAGGTGACCGAAAAGCTGGGGAGAAAACGACTGCAATCCTTCTTGGTAAACAGGTTTCTTTTGTATGCTCAACTGTGCTCATGGCTGGGGCAATACTCACCGCGTATATGATGAAGGATTTGGTTTGTTTAATACCAGCCGCACTTTCATTTCCTCTTTTTGCTTATGGAACAATTTATTCTTTAATGAAAAATCGGGCGAATAGAAAAATCACAATTGCCTCATTCCGTTTGCCCGGTCTGCTTTTTACATTGGTGACCGTTTATTTATTCCCGCTATACTCAATAGTCCTGCTTGTGGTATTTTTCGGTATGAGGTTATACTATAAAAAACGTTTCGGAATAAACTACCCAACCCTTGCCCAGGGTTAGATCTTGGACAGCTCGTTTTTGAGATAGTCGATTTTTTTCACTGGCAAGGGATCAATATCAGTTGCTTTGGCAAGGTAATAACTTATGAAATCGCCCAACATGATAGTCCAGAATATGCGTTTAAGGGCATTGTTGCCTTGGGGCTTTATTTCAACTGCGCGGCTGAAAAGCCCTTTGATAATACGGTACATTATGGCGACCCTCGCTTTGTTTCTTTTGTGCGCCCGCGGGTCATTGAGAAAAACCGGCAGGATCGCTGCGTTTAGCGCCTCGGGTCGACCTAAACCCACAATTTCATTGTGATTCATTTCCGGGATGATATTGATATGGGCAAGGGTTTTTGCATTTTCATTTAACTGGCATTGCCAGCGACGGGCAACCGGCATATAGGTTGGCGAGTTAGCATAAATAACCGGCAGTTTTTCTATGAACTTTTTAGCCGATCTCTTTGCCTTTTGTTCAATTGTTTTTCTTTTTCTCTTCAGGAAATTCGCGAGCTCAGTCATGCCGGTTTTGGGGTTGGTGCGGATAAGATGGAATTTCCACAGTATGAAAGGTAACGGCGTGAACAGATACCCCAAAGCACCTCGGGGCGGCAAGCCACCCGGGATTTTTATTTTAACATCGGCTTCTTTGTTGAAAAGTCGGCCGCCTGAAGAGATAATTACCATACCAGTACCTTTCTTTCTCAGAAGGGCATAATTACTGAGTGTCTCTTCAGTATTTCCTGAATAGCTGATAACAATAGCAAGCGTGTTAGGGTCAATGTACTGCGGGATTGTGTAATCCTTATTGGATATTATGTGAACCGCAGGATATAATACTTTGAGGATTTCTCCGCTGATACCTGAGCCGCCCATACCACAGACCAAAACTTTGTCAAAGTTTTTTTTCTTAATGGCTATATGCGGGATTAACTTGATCGCCGTGAGCATCTGCTCCGGCATCGAGGAAATGATGTCTCTCATTTTATCACTTTGTCAATACCAGGAAATTTTCTGTGGATATTTCGGCGTAAGTATCTCTTGACTTCGAGCGGCGTTCTAAAGTTCAGTGCACCTTTGGCAATTTCCTCGCATTCTGGTATGGTGATGGCTCGGACCACCATTTTTGCCCGCGGTATTGAACCAGGGTTCATTGACAATTCATCAATGCCCATTCCAATGAGCAGTGGTATTGCCAACGGGTCAGCGGCAAGTTCGCCACACAAACCCACCCAAATGTGAGCCTGATGTCCAGCGTCTATTATTTGTTTTATCAGCTGTAACACAGCAGGATGAAAATGCTCGAAGAGTTGGCTTATTTTCTCGTTGCCTCGATCTACAGCAAGCGTGTATTGGGTTAGGTCATTTGAACCGATACTGAAAAAATCGACTTGATGGGCGAGATGCGGACTCAAAAGCGCAGCAGATGGGGTTTCAACCATGATGCCAAATTGTATTTCCTCATCAAAATCGATTTTCTTGGCACGCAGTTCTTTTTTTACCTTTTCGAAAACAATGTTTATGCGCTTAATCTCTTCATGGTTGGAGATCATCGGAAACATGATCTTCACATTCTTGTTTACTGAAGCCCGTAAGATCGCGCGCAGCTGCATTTTGAAAAAGTCAAGTTCATCAAGGCAGACCCTGATGGCACGCCAACCTAAAAACGGATTTGCCTCTTGGTAATCAGAAAAAATCTTATCGCCGCCTAAATCATAAGTCCGAATGATTACTGGACAAGGTTTCATTTTTTTTGCCAGGGCATCATATACGCGGTATTGTTCTTCTTCAGTTGGACTACCGCGTCTTGTCAGGTAAAGAAATTCAGTTCTGAATAAACCGATGCCTTCGGCACCGTATTTTTTTGCGTGTGTGTATTCAGAAAAGAATTCGATATTAGCTGAGATGTCGATGCGACGACCATCTTGAGTCTTGGCAGGAAGTTCGCAGAATGGAGAAAGAGCTTTTTCCAGTTCCAAAACCTTTTTCTTGGCAATTTGATAGAAATGGATTTTCCCGGCACTGGGGTTCTTTATCATGATTCCCCGGTCACCATCCAGGATTACTTTTTCACCATTCTCAATTTTACCTATCAATCCTTTTATACCTAATACTGCGGGTATTTCCAGGGCTCGAGCAGTAATCGCCGTGTGCGATGTTCTGCCGCCTGCTTCAGTGGCGATACCGAGGACACTCATTGGATTTATCAATGCCGCCTCAGAAGGGGAAATGTCATGGGCGACAATAATCGAGCCGGTAGGTATCTCGACGACTGAGCTGTGCGTGAGCCCCAAGAGATTTCTCAGAACACGTGACCCAACATCCCATATGTCAGCAACTCGTTCTTTTAGATAGGTATCCTTACTAGCGCCCAGTTTTTCAGCGTACTCCCTAATCACGTTATGGTAGATGTACTCGGCATTGAGTTTTTCTTCAGCTATTCTCTCTTTAACTTTTTGGATTATTGCTTTGTCACTGAGCATCATAACTTGAGCATCAAGAAACTGAGCAAAATTCTCGCCAATTTCATAGTTCAAACGTTTTTGGATATTACGCAATTCGTGCTCGGTTTTTTTTATTGCCCGGTCAAATCTCCCGATTTCATCTTTCAAATACACCGGGAGTATGGGTATTTGGAAAACTTCAACCTGCTTTGTTTCATAGATGAATACTTTTCCTTGGGCAATACCCTGAGAAACTGCGATCCCTTTTAATATTCTTTCTCTTGACATCAGTTTTGTCCTTCCAATATTTTTCGCAGCGCTTTGAAGGCTTCTTTTTCATCCTTACCTTCGCAGGTCAGGATGACGGTGCTACCTTTCTCACACGCCAGCGTCAAAATACCCATAATGGACTTACCGCTTACCTCAACACCTTCTTTTTCAAGAGTTACATTACAGTCAAACTTCTCGGCAAGCTTCACAAAGCGCGACGCGGGCAGCGCATGCAATCCGTTTTCATTTAAGATTTCAACTGGTTTCTTGATCATAAAATCATACCATAACCATTATAACGAATAAGAGAAGGACTGCAAGGATAATCAGCACGCTCGAAAATCTTTTGATGAGTAGTAATAAAAAGAGGCCTGTTATCGGCAAAAGTAATAGGTAATTCACTCCAAGCGAAACTGATGAGAAAAGGAGACCAGCAAAGAATGCGCCCAGTATTTCGAAAATATGCCGGACCGTGGTGAAACGCTTTGCCTTGAGTATGTATATTACATCGCGACCCATTTGATAACCATCAATAATACCTCTTGCACGATGGAAAAGGTGGAAAACATTGTAGGTGATGATAAACACGAGTGGTCCGATGATCCCAGATTTCAGGGCAAGGATAGCCGCGATCAAAAGCAGTGCCGGTCTCAAAGTCTGCCAGAACAAAAGGTCGCCGGTCGAGGCAAAACTAGTTTGAGTTATGGCGACGAAATTGCTTGTTTCCTCAGAAGAAACATCACCCTCATCATAAGCACGGAGCGTGGCGCCGATGATATACGAAGACATATAGGGATGGGTATTAAAAAATCCCTTGTGGTTTTTCATGATTTTGTCACGCTGGTTCTTATTTGCGCCGGCGAATAGATTGAACAAAAAACCCATGGATTGCATTGAAAAGAAAGACCATGAGGTCTGGATAAAGAAACTGGCAAACAGTATTTTTAAAAAACGAGTAAAGCTAAGCCGCATAACGCACCTACAAGCACATAGACAACGGTTGTTTTTTTCAAAAAAAGGTAAATCGAGTTGGCAAACCCCAGGCTGAGTCCGATGATTATCAGCAGCTCTTTGCTGAGTTGCGGGAATTGCGCAGGGATTCTGATGTAGTTAGCGAGCAGGAATATTGGCAGGACCAGACAGAAACTTCTCAAGAAAGCTGGTATAAGGCCGATCAGGTGGTACAGGTAAAGCCGTTTTTGTTCTTTCATAAATAGGTGATAGAGTTTTTCATTACGGCGGCGTACAAATATCTCCAATGCGCCGCCAATGATTGCACTAGCAAGCGCGAGGATGAGGGCGAGACACAAGGCGTGACCGGCTTGGTTTGCGACCCGGAGCAGGAAATAGGAACCGGTTCCAATGACACCGGCAGCCTGACCGTCTGGCGGTATGTCCCGTCCAATGGGTAGTCCAACCAGGAAGATCAACTGGAGTATGGCGCCGATAAAGATGCCTGTTTGAAGGTCGCCGAATAGTATGCCGATAATCGCGCCAGCGATAATTGGCTGCGAAATACCGAATTCACCGAATGCGTATTTATCCAGGATGATCGCGGAACCTATGACGCTGAGAAGAATGAAACTCATAGTGTTATTGTGAGTGCCGGGAGTTTCTTGAATACCAGCAAAAAATCGAACCCCTGGAAGTTCTTTTCAAAACCTGCTTCTGATGATGAAACTGTTTCAATTGGATAGGCAATAAGCGTGAACGGCTGATTTGCTTTGAAGACTACTGGCGAAAAATTTTCAGCTTCGATGGTGAACTGTGTCAGTTCAACTAAGGTCTGTTTTTGCCTGAGGGTGTGTTCACCATTAAGGCTCAGTTTGTTTTGGAATATCCCAAGAGAAAATTCAATACCGAACAAAACGGCGTTTCCTTCGTAGGTGATCTTCAGGGTACGGTGGTTTTCTCCGCAAAGCTCGAGGGTTTTATTAATCTCTCCATGAAATGTGACTTGGAATTCATTATTCCTGGCAAGAGCATAATCAGTGTATTCGATGATTTCACCGAGGTTCACGCCCTGATAAAATTCTTCGGATGTCGGTACTTGATTCATTACGCGATCCAGGCAAAATGTCCTTGTATATTGGTCATAGACCAGGTATTCATGTAGATTATCTTCTTTGCTGCGCATGCTTTCGTGAATAGATATCACGCTTTGTTCATCTACTTTTTTAGGGATACGATAATGGTACTTCTCAAGCCGTCGGCCAAGGTAATTAAGCAAATTGAGCTTTCGTTTTCGATCGTCAATTTCGATAAAACTGGCGGTTTTTGGTTTGATAACGAAAAAGAATTCTCGGTCACTATAGACAATTTCGCTTTCACCATCCGCGTCAAAATCGCAAACCTCCAATGTTTTCGGTGGATTGTGCTGTTCTGCCTCAAGGAGATTTTTGTAGATTGCGGTGCGTAGATGGGGCAGATAGAGTCCTCCAAAAATCCCATGCCAATAAGCGCATGAGCATTGTCCTTTCCATAAAGATAATTTTGCGTCCAGGTTGTCTGCTACATTACGAGAGGTATAGAGCATCCGTTTCTGAATGAGGTTTGCCTCTGGATACTTCTTTAGGAAATTCTTAAAATAGCCGCCATGGATGAGGTAGTAGTATTTCTTATCGATGGTTCTCTTTAGTTCATCATACTCTTTACCGCGCTCCGCGGACATGACCCATTCACCCATCTCCTCATATGAGGAAGTGGGTAAGTAGATGCGACCAGCCGGTTTTTTTCGGGCAATATCCTTTAGAAAAACGGTCTGTATCCAGGATTCTTTTTCAAGACGATTGAGAAAGTCATTTAACCATCCTTTTTTATATACCCAATCATAGGTTCCGGGCCACACCCCAAATTTCTCTCCGTCATCACCCAAGGTTCTTAAGCAATAATCACTGCGATCTTGTTCCTTGAGAAAATCGATCGTTTCAGTGAACGGATGAAACGGGATGAGATAGCGAAGTTTCATTGATATCGGAAACACTTTTAGTACTCTGCCTTCTTCTTCAGTGACATAGTAGGACCACAGGTCTTTTTCATCGAGCCCGGCGTACTTGAAGTGGGTGTCATCAAGGAGCGTGTATTCGATACCCGCATTGAGTAATATTGGAATTAACCCAGGTTCCCAAATTCGTTCAGTTAACCATAGTCCTTTGATTTCGAAATCAAAATGTTTGTATATGTATTCGTTGAAGTACTTGATTTGCTCGACCGCATCTTTCTTCGGTATGAAGCTCAGAATAGGTTCACCAAAAGCAGAGGAAAGAATCTCGGCTTGACCGACCCGGACGCTTTCTTTGAGGAGCTCAAAAAATTCAGGGTGATTTTCGAAAATCCACTCCAATAAGGTACCTGAATTGTGAATGCCGAATTTGATGTTACGATGTTCAATCAGTACTTCAAGAAGTGGCAGATAGGCATGCTCATAAGCATACTCGAAGACCTCGCCAAAATTTCCAGCTGGTTGGTGATTATGTATATATATTGCGAATTTCATCATTTAACCCCGGCCAGCATTTTTACAACATCGACCGACGGCGAATTTGGCAGTTGTTTGCCGATTACTTTTACGCCCATTTCATATAGCTGGACGACTGATTTGATATCATCCGGCGTTAGGTAAATATAGGTAGCAATTTCTCTGGTGCCTTCCCTATAACTTACGCCTCCAATATTCACTTCTTTTACATGCAAACCAGCGAGGAGCAATTCATGGGCTTCGCGCACCGAACCAACGATTATCATCAGCTTTTTCTCATTCTCTTTCGTGACCAGGGTGATGCACTGCTCAATGTTGACACAGGAGAATTTTATACCTTCAGGTATCGCAAGCTTATAGGCATTGCAGGCCCATTCGTCTTTGCTAATTGTATCAGAAGCAATGATTATTACCTCGATACGCAGCGGTCTTGCCCAACCCGCAACAACTTGTCCGTGAATGTAGCGATCATCAACTCTTAGGATACGCACCTCAATCCCAAAAGTGCCATTTTACAGAAAAATTATAGTTTCTCGACGGCATATCATAAGATGGTGCCAAGAAGTATTCTTCATCAAGGATGTTATTGCAGCCAAAAGCCAGGTGAAGATCGAGCAACCTTACATAACCCAGTGCCGAAAAAAGCCTTGAAGTCTCTATATTGTTACCAAAAAAATCTTGTCTTTGACCGATAAATTGTTCACCTAAGCTTACCCCAAAGGTAAACTTATGAGTTCGTCTTTCAAAAGCTGCATAAATGCTTGAATGACGCTTAGGCATCAATGGTAAAGTATCCCCTTGAAAAATATAGTTACCCCAGTACCCAACCGTGAGTTCGGTAGCCGTTTTTTTGTCCGGATCTTGGTTTAGGTAGATACGCTGTGCCAATGAGGTTTCTATACCAATGGTCTGCCATGAGCCAACATTTTGCGGGATATATTGGCTATCGTTATCCGCGTATACAATAATTATATCGTCGTAGTCATACTTATACATGGTTATTGAGGAGTTACGTCTTCTCACACTAATTTCCTGTGCCCAATAGTACTCGGTTCTTAAATCTGCATTACCGCTCAAAGTGTAATATGGTACGAATATGCTATCAGGGGTATGCGTTTCAGCGATTGAAGGCTGGCGATAATGTTTAGATACTGAACCACAAACAAAGGTCGAATCGAACACGTCAACCCCCATAGTAAGTTTCGGCATGTTGAAAAAATCTTCTGTGTTGCTAAGTTCAAACAAATATGAGCCAGCAAAGACAAAGCGGTTGAGCACCTTGCTGAGTCTTATCCAAAGGCTCAAAGAATTAGGTGTGTGTGAACCATACGGTTTGCTCTGAATCTTACTTACTGCTCCAGCGAAGCGGTACTCCACCTCAAAATCTAAAAGCGCGTGGTAATTTGCAAAATCGATGCCATAGTTACGTATTTTGTTTGTAAATGGTAAGGCTATACTCTGGTCCGAATATTCTTCGTTGTTTACATTATAATAGGCAGCGAGTTTGTGATGTTCATTGCCAGTACAAAAGCTCGCGTCAATAAAGTCGCTTGTGACTGTGCCACTTAAAGTATCCTGATTAGTACCGGGGAAACCAGATGTGCCTGAGAAATAGACGACGTCAAACCTCGTAGGCAGAAATCTGTTCCAGTAAATGTTTGTGTAAAACGAACTGAGGTCGTACTGCGCGTTCGGTCGGTGTCCGGCTGCATTCCAATGGAGACCACATAAATAAAAGCCCAAATCATTTGTCAGGGGTCTTGATAAATCAGCAGTATATAAATTTGAGCCAAAGCTGCCGGTTGTGAACTGGATAAAGGAAAAAGGTCGGTCATATTTATTGAGCTTGGTAGTAATATTGAGTCCGGTAGCGTGCATAAGGTCGCTCACTAATAGGATTCGGTCAGTAAACTGCACGTTTAGATTATTGAGAGTAAAATTACCCAACAGCTGGTTGCTGAGGACATGATTGTTCAAAAAGACCTTGGTTAACTTTGTAGATTGACCTTTTCTGTATATTGCAAATGCCTGGCCTTGACCACAACCCATGACCAGAAGGGGGGTGTTGAGAAGTGCATCAGCAAAATCCACCTGGTTGTATTTGGGCACTATTTCTTGTGTGATATGCACTGCTCTTTCTGCAATAGAAGAGTCAAAACAATAGTTTATTATCGTTGGGATTTCATAGGTGACAGAGGAATCTACAATGGTAGAGTCAATGTCCACTAAAATGATGAACATAAGTAACACTTGTAGATTATAGTGTAAAAAATATTATTGTCAAGAAGAGTAATTTGAAAAAAAGGCAGGTCTCCTTTCTTGACGGAAGAGGGCAAGGGTTAAGCGGAAGGTTTATTGATATGTCAAAGTTAATACTTGAAACCCGGTTCTTAATATGTATAATACAAGTCAAATGAAAAAAGTCGAGGACACTCTTCGTGAATATGGATATCAAAGGTCGTGCATTATCCAGATTTTGCAGGATATCCAGGTTGAATTCAACTATTTACCCAAAGAGGCTTTAGAATACGTCAGTCAAAGATTGAAGATGCCATTGAGTAAAATTTATAGCATTGCAACATTTTATGCAGGTTTCAGTCTCAATCCCCGAGGAAAACATCTCTGTACAGTTTGCATGGGCACTGCTTGCCATGTGCGTGGCGCAGCGAATGTTTTAGATCGTATCGAAGAACGGTTGGGAATCACATCTGGCGCTACTACATCAGATAAATTGATTACCCTGGAGACTGTGAACTGTCTTGGTGCCTGCGCTCTTGCACCGATCGTGGTTATTGATGGTGAGTATCATGGTCAGACAACAGTTAATAAGGTTGACACGATGCTTGACAAATATTATGAGAAAAAAGAGAAATAAAGGATATCGTTTACAGCTTCTTGTCTGTGCTGGGACCGGATGCGTTGCTAACAATTCTTTCGAGGTAAAAGAAGAACTGGAAAAGGAGATCGTTAAACATGGATTAGCAGATGAAGTTAGCGTAATTACTACTGGTTGTCAGGGTTTTTGTGAACGCGGTCCCATAGTTGTTGTACAGCCTGATGGCATATTCTATCAGAGATTGACCAAAAAAGATGTTCCCTATCTTGTGGAGGAACATCTCTTAAAAGATAGACCAGTTAAGAAATTGATGTATATACCACCACCAGAAGAACCGCTGGTTCCTAAAATGATGGATATCGGTTTTTTTAAACATCAGAGGTTGATTGTTTTGAAAAATCGTGGCAGAATAGACCCAGAGAACATCGAAGAATACATTGGTTTTGGTGGTTATCAAGCATTAGAAAAAGCGCTTACAAAAATGACACCTGAGAAGATTATTGCCGAGATAAAAGCTTCTGGATTAAGGGGACGTGGCGGTGCAGGTTTTCCAACCGGTTTAAAATGGGAGTTGTGTCGCAAATCTCTAGGTAATATAAAATATATTGTCTGTAATGGAGATGAAGGAGACCCTGGTGCCTTCATGGACAGAAGTGTTTTAGAGGCTGACCCGCATGCCGTTGTTGAAGGTATGATTATCGGTGCTCGAGCAATCGATGCACATAGAGGTTTTATCTATGTCCGTAAGGAATACCCCCTTGCAGTTAAGAGAGTAAAGATCGCCCTTGTCCAGGCAGAAGGATATGGTTTATTGGGTGAGAATATTTTGGGCACGGATTTTGATTTTTCGATTGAGGTGGTTCAAGGTGCTGGTGCTTTTGTTTGTGGAGAAGAGACTGCATTGCTTGCGTCAATAGAAGGAAAGGTCGGCAGGCCAAGACCCAGACCACCATATCCTATAGAAAAGGGGTTATGGGATAAACCAACAAACATAAATAATGTTGAGACCTGGGCAAATGTATCAGCAATTATTTTAAGAAGTGCCAAGTGGTTTTCTTCTATCGGTACAAAAGGAAGCAAAGGCACAAAAATATTCTCTCTTGTAGGTAAAATTAATAATACTGGTCTTGTTGAGGTTCCAATGGGTATAACCTTGAAAGAAATCATTAATGACATCGGTGGGGGAATTCCTGGTGGTAAGGAATTTAAGGCAGTACAGACCGGAGGTCCATCTGGTGGCTGCATACCTAAAAGCCTGTTGGATCTAACTATTGATTATGAAAGTTTAACAAAAGCCGGTTCAATGATGGGTTCAGGTGGTATGATTGTAATGGATGAAGATACTTGTATGGTGGATGTGGCACGATATTTTTTGAATTTCACACAGGAGGAATCCTGCGGTAAATGCCCGTCTTGTAGATTAGGGACAAAACAGATGGTCGAGATCCTTGATCGCATTACTGAAGGTGAAGGCAAAGAAGGTGACATTGAATTTTTAGAGGACATTGGTAAAAATGTAAAACTCGCTTCTTTATGTGGATTAGGGCAGACCGCGGCAAATCCGGTTCTAACAACAATCAAATATTTTAGGGATGAATATCTTGCGCATATCAAGGAGAAACGCTGTCCGGCACTGGTTTGTAAATCGCTAATTTCCTACCTGATTGACCCTGAACGGTGTGGTGGTTGTACGGTCTGTGCCAAAAATTGTCCGAGTGATGCGATAACCGGTGAACCAAAAGGGATCTACACGATAGATCAGAAGAAGTGCACCAAATGCGGTATCTGCCTTACAGTTTGTCCGTCAAAATTTAACGCGGTGAAGAAAGTATCGCCACCAGTAAAGTAAAGATGAGAAATTAAGAAGATATGAAGATAAGATTTCCTAATATCCCAGGCTCCAAACTTCTTAACTTCAATATTAGTTTAAACCAGCATGATTAAATTAACAATAAACAAAAAAGAGATATTGGCAAAGAGAGGTGAGACCGTTTTAGAGGTTGCGCAGAGACAAGGTATCTACATCCCTACATTATGTTATCATAAGGATCTTGTACCCTATGGTGGTTGTCGAATGTGTATTGTTGATGTTAAAGGTTGGTCAAGACCTGTTACAGCATGCACACTGCCGGTAGAAAAGGGGATGATCGTAAAGACCGATACACCTAAACTCAAAAAGCTACGTAGATTTACTTTGCAATTGATCCTTTCAGAACATCCGCATGCCTGTTTGATCTGCGACAAAAAAGAGGAGTGTACTAGTTATCAGGAATGTATTCAGAAATCTGCAATAACCTTTGGGTGTAAGTTCTGCCCAAAAAACGGCGATTGTGAGTTGCAGAAATTAGTTGAGTATCTTGAAATTAAAGAAATACCTTTTAATTTCAATTATCGCAATCTGGAAGTTGAGAAATTCGATCCATTTTTTGAACGCGATTATAACTTATGTATTTTATGCGGAAAATGTGTTAGGGTGTGCCAGGAAGTTAGGGGCGTCGGGACTCTGGATTTTCATCACCGTGGCCCGGAAACGCTTGTTGGCACTGCATTTAATCTGCCACACCTTGAGACCGGATGTCAGTTTTGTGGTGCCTGCGTAGATGTTTGTCCAACTGGTGCGTTGAGAGATAGGTACAGTAAATGGCTTGGTTCACCCCAGGGATCCGTGAAAACAACGTGTGCGTTGTGTAATATTGGATGTTCAATCAATATTAATGTCCGTGCTAACACTGTGGTGAGTTCAACACCCGATAATAATCCAATTTGTGTACGCGGTCGTTTCGGTATTGCTCCGTTGGTCCATCATCCAAAGCGTATTACATCTCCAATGTTAAGAAAAGGGGAGCGTCTTGTTGAAGTAGAATGGGAAGAGGCTTTTGATTTTGTTTGCACTAAACTCGGTGAATATAGGAAAAAAACGGGTATGCTGTTGTCCCCTCAATTGACAATCGAGGCTATTGATTCTTTTTACGGTCTTGCCGATCATTTAGAATGCGAGAAGCTTGCTACAACATCAGCATTAGAAAGTAGTGTTGAATCATTGAACCTTAAAGAAATAAAAGGCAATGCAGTATTTGTAATAGTAAATACCGATATGATCAGTGATTTCTCTGTGCTGTTCTTGAAACTCAGATCACAGTTAAGGGATGAACCCACTTTTCTGGTAATTGACGCCGTGGCGAGCAGACTAACCCAGATGGCGGATTTTTGGCTTAGACCAAAATCAGGAAAAGAGGCGGATGTTTTAAAACTTCTTTTTGCCCAGCAAAAAACGAGCAATACTACAGGCGTTTCCAACCAGCATATTAAACTTTGCAGTGATTTATTAGATGGAAAAAATATCTACATACTCTACAATCCCTGCAATGTTAAGAACCTTACCGTACCTAAATATGTCAAAAAAATACCTTTGACAGCAGAAATAAATACCTTGAAAATCATTGATATGGGTGTGGATTATTCAGCCATGGATTTATTGCAAGACAAAAATATCGACTGTTTATATTTACTCGGTACAGCGCCAGAACTAAACCGGAAATATAAAACTATTATTGTACAAGATTGTTTTTATCCTCAATTTAGATTTGATTTATTTCTGCCTACCGCTACATTTGCCGAGGTAAATGGTAGTGTTGTGAACATTGAGGGAAAAATAAAAAGAATACGTAAGGCGATTGAACCTTTGGGCAAATCAAAGTCTGATGATTGGATAATCGCACAAATCAGTAAGCGGTTAAATCACAACACAAAAAATAGCAAATTTAAGAAGAGAAAGACAATAACCTCTGCCATTGTCAAAATTAGAAAGGTGAGTGGGAAATATCCAATCCATTTAATTGTTCGAGAAAACAGTTATTCCTACAGGAGCCGTCATCTCTCTACTTTGATGAAGGGCTTTGAGCGACTGCGCGGTGATAACTGTGTGTGGTTGAATAATCGCACTGCAAAGAAATCAAAAGTCAAGGATGGGGCAGAAATCAAAATAATTGGTAGGACTTTGAATTTAGCAATGCCCGCTCGAGTCACTGAAGATGTACCTGAGAATAGTGTTCTTATTTATTATCATCCATCAATGGGAGCAGTCAACAGCCAGCCAGTGAGGGTGGAGTGCATTTAATAGAGGCCAGAACAAGGCGATTAAGGGAAAAGGAGATATAAGTGTATCGGATATTAAAGCGAGAACTGATTGTTCCTAACATCCATTTGCTTGTTGTAAAATCAGAGTTGATCCATAAGAACGCCCAGGCTGGTGAATTTGTTGTGGTGCGAGCTGATGAGACTGGTGAGCGTATACCTTTGAACCTTGTAGATTGGGATAAGGAAAGTGTCAGTATGCTTTTTATGGAAGTAGGAACATCAACAAGTAAACTTGCGGCATTGAAGAGTGGTGATGCTATAGCAACTCTGGCAGGACCATTAGGCAGACCTACTGAGATGGTTAAACATAAGAAGATTGTCTGTGTTGGCGGTTGTTATGGTATTGGGGCACTATATCCAGTGATTCGTGCATTTAAGAAAAATAAGAATAATATAACAACTATAATCGAGGCACGTAGCAAATTCTTACTATACTGGCAGGACAAGTTACGTCAATATAGTGATGAATTCTACGAAGTTACACGTGATGGCACCGAAGGTTTTGAAGGACATATAAACAAATTCTTGATTGACTACATAAGAAAGAATAAAGTAGATCTGGTTTATGTCCAGGGCTGTACTTATCTTACATATCTGGCATCCGAGACGACCAGACCTCTAGGAGTAAAAACAGTTGTGGGTTTAAATCCTATAATGGTTGATGCCACAGGTATGTGTGGTGTGTGTCGGGTAATTGTTGGCGGCGAAACCAAATTTGGGTGTGTTGATGGTCCAGAATTTGATGGTCATCAGGTTGACTGGGATACGTTGCTTGCACGCCGCAGGATCTATCTTGGTGAAGAGAGGTATTCTTTGAGTTTTTACGAATGTGAGAAATATGGCTAAGAAAATTGTACCTAACAAAACCCCGATGCGGGAGCAACCACCAAAGGAACGTGCTAAGAACTATGATGAAGTTCCGTATGGCTATAGTGAAAAAGAAGC
Source organism: bacterium (assembly GCA_049647125.1). GTDB lineage: Bacteria > Hydrothermota > Tepidihabitantia > SM23-42 > SM23-42 > JAUVZL01. The sequence continues at coordinate 31,142 of JBARXC010000219.1, forward strand.
TATGCAGGAAGCCAGGCGCTGTTTGCAGTGCAAGAAACCGATCTGTATTAAAGGTTGCCCTGTTGAAATAGATATCCCTGGATTTATACGACTCATTGCAGAAGGTAATTTTCGAGGTGCCATAGAAAAACTAAAGGAAAAGAATGTACTACCTGCAGTATGTGGTAGGGTATGTCCGCAAGAAGATCAGTGCGAAAAATTTTGTGTTCTCGCAAGGAAATTTGAACCTGTGGCAATTGGCAGATTGGAGCGTTTTGCTGCTGATTGGGAAAGGGCTCATGGTGAATCGTCGGTGCCTAAAATCCCTCGTTCAACCGGTAAAAAAGTTGCCATTATCGGCGCTGGCCCTGGCGGATTGACTGTTGCCGGAGACCTGATTATGCAGGGGCATGCGGTCACAATATTTGAGGCATTGCACAAACCGGGCGGTGTTTTGGTTTATGGTATACCAGAATTCCGATTACCCAAAGCAATTGTATACCGCGAGGTTGATTATTTGGTAAAGTGTGGCGTAGTATTAACAGTTGATTTTATCGTTGGGAAAACAGCAACGATTGACCAGCTCCTCCGTGATTTTGATGCTGTATATATTGGTACTGGCGCTGGCCTGCCCTGGTTTATGAATATCCCGGGTGAGAATCTTAATGGTGTTTATTCGGCGAATGAATATCTTACCCGGTCAAATCTCATGAAGGCATATCTCTTTCCTGAATATGATACACCTATAGTGCGTGGCAAAAGGGTTGCAGTAATAGGTGGTGGTAATGTCGCGATGGATTGTGCACGGACCGCCCTGCGTCTTGGTGCAGATGAGGTTCATAATGTATACCGTCGTTCACGTAAAGAGATGCCGGCACGAGAAGAAGAGATCCATCATGCAGAAGAGGAAGGAATAATTTTTGATATCCTCACCCTGCCAGTGAAATACATTGGTGATAAAAGAGCTTGGGTCAAAGAGATGGAATGCATAAAAATGAAATTGGGTGAACCGGATGCTTCAGGAAGAAGGAGACCCGTACCGATTGAAGGTTCGAATTTCATAACACCGATAGACACTGTTGTATGCGCTATCGGTCAGAGTCCAAATCCTTTGATTCCTCAAACCACACCTGATTTGAAAATCGGCAAATGGGGGAATATCGAGGCTGATCCAAAAACAGGAAAGACATCTAAGAAAGGATGTTGGGCTGGTGGTGATGTAGTACGCGGTGGTGCCACTGTAATTCTGGCAATGGGCGATGGCAGAGTTGCCGCCCGTTCCATGCATGAGTACTTAAAAACTGGCGTTTGGTAAAATAATGAAGGGTGACAAGCTTGTTATACAGGACTGCCATATTAAGGCGGCAAGAGGTCTTTTAGATTTGCTCCTTCCACAAATAATAAAGACAAAAGACAAATTCATTATCGCTATTGCAGGTGAATCTGGCAGCGGTAAGTCAGAAATCGCTGCGGTTCTTGCTGAATTACTTGTTGAAAAAAAAGATATAAAAAGCCTTATTATTCAACAGGATGATTACTTTATATATCCACCAAAGACAAATGCTAAAATGCGCAGAAAAGATATTAATCATGTTGGGCTTTCTGAAGTCCATCTTGAATTACTTGATCAGAATCTTGAGGACATCCTGAAAGGGAAAGAAGAGATGGAAAAACCATTGGTAATTTTTGATGAAGACCGCATTACTAAAGAAATAATCGATCTCAAAGATATCAAAACAGTCATAGTTGAAGGAACCTACGCAACTATACTGGAGAATATTCATCAACATATCTTCATTGACCGGACTTATATTGATACAAGAGAGTCGCGCAGGCAAAGGGCAAGAGAAGAACAGGATGAATTTCTTGAGAAGATACTCGAGATCGAACACAAAATTATATCATCACACAAACCCAGGGCTGATATTATTGTAACAGCCACATATGGGGTAGAATGAAAAGAAAATCAGAAATCAAGATTAAAAATATTTGCATGCTGAGCACGCACGGATATGTTGATTCAATCCCGCAGCTGGGCAGGACAGATACAGGCGGACAGGTTGTTTATGTATTACAGTTAGCCAAGGCACTTACCAAGAGCAAGATAAAAGTAGATATTTACACGCGATGGTTTGATTTTACAAAGAACCAGATTGATCCTGTTCTGGATTATCCTGATGTAAGGGTTATTCGGATACCAGCGGGACCCGAGAAATTTATCCGCAAAGAGGATATCTACGACGTCTTGCCAGAGCTTGCAGAGAATATGATAAAATTCATTAAAACAAATAATCTTCACTATGATCTATTCCATGGTCATTACGTGGATGCTGGGATTGTAGCACTCGACGTGGCAAAGGTGTTTGACAAACCAGGTTTTTTTACTGCCCATTCAATTGGAGCATGGAAACGTGAAAATATGGGTGGAGATCCTGAAGAGATGGAGAAAAAATACAAATTCAAACACAGGATTGCAGAGGAAATTCGAATTTTCAAAACAGTAAAGGCACAGACAGTAACGACCAAGCTCCAGCAAGAAAAAATCGAGCAGTTATATGGATTTACAGCAGACAATATCGTTGTTATCTCTCCGGGCGTAGATGTTCACAATTTTCATCCGCCTAAACCAGATGAGAAAAAGATAAAAACAGGGCTGCCTGAAAAATATATTTTTTGTCTGAGTCGTATTGATGCGAATAAAGGACACAATCTTTTGCTCAATGCCTTTGATATTATAAGAAAGGAAATAGCTGATGTTCACCTTGTTATTGGTGGTGGGTCGCCTAAACCGCAGCAAACAGAACTTGAGGTTCTGGTTACGATGAAAAAGATTATACATGAAAAAAACATGCATACTAACGTGCACATTATGGGTTATGTACCAGATGATAAACTCGTTGCTTTTTACCAACAGGCGAAGTTGTTTGCCTTGCCATCCATTTTTGAGCCCTTTGGTATGACTGTATTAGAGGCTATGGCTTGCGCAGTTCCGGTTGTTGCTTCTAAATTTGGCGGGATCAGAACCGTTATCTCTTCTGGAAAAAATGGCTTATTAATAGATCCAGCTAATAAAAGGGAATTTGCCGATACTATAATTAAACTGTTAAAAGACCGAAATTTAGCTCTAAATTTAGGACAGGAAGGTTGCAATACCATTCATAAATATTTTAGCTGGGAAGCCATTGCTGAGAAGCATATGTTATTTTATAAAGAATTTATGCATTAATCTAAAATCGATATTTTATCGTATCGGAATTTCAATAAACTAAAATTCCGACAGCACCCCGCACCTATTTTTAGTAGTGTATGTGCCCTGAAAAATACACCTTGAACAATTCCTGAAATATAGAGGTGCACCCTTAAAATCTCCTTCATTTTTTGCAATATTTAATCAGATAATTGACCAACTTGTTTAGACTACAGCTCAATAGTGTAATATATTTGTCTCCGGCACCGCAATATATAAGTAGTTTATCTCTTATTGAAATTGCTCCGACTGGGAAAATAACATTGGGAACATCAACAGGAAATTTTTTATTGCCCTTTAATTCATAGGACAATGACGGTATATATATTGGATGCTGAGTTCGGGCAATAACTTTTTTCGGGTTTTCTGAATCTAAAAGGGCAGCACAAATCGAATAACCCCTCCTGATTTTTCTGTTTAATCCATATTCACGGGTAATATTAATGTCTATCTCGCCAACTGCATGATACAGGGATAACAGGCCTTTTTTTGTTTTAATAACCTGTGTTGATGGACCGATTTTCTCCTTTTCGTGCAAGAATTCTCCAGATGAGAAGAGTAAACTTCTATTTTTCTCTCTATACAATTTCTGCCAATATCTTTTGTATTTTTTAGGATTTAATAGTTGTTCGATTCCGGCATCAAGGGTAGTTAGATGGATATTGGGGTGAAACCTCAAAAGGAGATAGATTTTTTTATTGATAAAAAAAGGAACAACATTTCGGCTGTCAAAAGAGTCAACCATCCCGTGATATTTGATATTTAGAAAATCCTTTGTCGAGTATATCGCAATTCTGTCGGCATTTCCTCCTTTGAATGGCGGTTTTATTTTGCCACAGCCAATTAGAAGATATTTTTGTTTATACTTTACAATTCTTATATCTTCAATACCATAGACAAAATCAGTGTGCTCGGTTCCATCACCACGAATAACCGCATTTTTCAACCTTTTGAATTTTACCCCATCACAGCTTATGAGTGGCCAGATTTCAGATATGTAGTTTTCAAGGTAGTATCTTTTGATACCTAATTTCGAATCAAAATACATATTTCTTCTGTAACCTTTATGACAACGAGGGAGTAATATTATCTTTTCCTTATAGATCTCTGCACCAGAATTAAATACTGCACCAATTTTCAATTTCTTATCTTCATGCCACGTAAGACCAATATCTTTTGGTGTAACAATGGGATTTTTTCTATAGGAACATAACTTAAAGATGTATTTAGCTGATTTGGTTTTAATGATATGCCCATTACCTAAATTTTCAATTTTCTCGTTTAAGTTAAAAAGCAATCTCAACCTCTTAATAAATTTCTAAATAGCTTAATAAATGCATCAGCAATTGTACTGGGAGAATTGCTTGTTGCATAATTTTCTGCAGCCTTTATAGTTTCACTCACAATCTTATCTTTGTTAAAAATTTTGGCGATAAAATCCTTGAATACATCTTCATTTGAGTATCTGATAACTTCTTTATCCAAAAACCAGACAAATTCTGTATCTGATGTTAAAACTGGTGTTAATGCACCAAGACACATCAGAATTGCACTCGGGACAACTGCTTCACCTTGTCGTACCTCACTTTTTTCTTTATGAATAAGATAGATGTCTGAGGCATTAAGATATTTGTAAATTCTTTCTGTTGAGGCGAGTTCATATCTCAATTCCACGAATTGATATTCTTTAAATATTTTTAGATCTGCTTTTGTATATTTGGGGTCAGCCAAGACAACAAATAAGAATGGATAATCTTTATAAAGCGCCTTTAATCTTGGAAGGATAGGAAAGATGTGTAATTCTGGAGCCCAGCCATAACTGAAGATTATCTTTTTATCCTCAGGCACACCCAATTCCCTTCTTGCAGTTATTTTGTCGCCCTTTCTTAAATAACCAACAGGATAGGGGATTACATAAATATTTTTATGTTTTTTGATCCACTGTTTTTTATAACGTTCATCAAAACATACTACTGTATCAAAGGTAAAATCATGGAATAGGGGATTTACAGGTAATTTGCGTTCATGGACCACATAGATTATTTTTGCCTTTTTCTTGATTTCTGAGAAGATTTTTTTTAAAGGTTCTAATGGTATCCATTCTAAACGCTGAATCACCAAGATTTCATAATCATTTTCTAAAAAAGGTTTGGCGTGAAAGAATGTTTTACTATGATCGCCCTCATCGCTACAGCATCTAATTACATAGCCTTCATCTTTATCTATTGGTCTAATATTCTCGGGTGCAAAGACAGTTAGTTTATGTCCTTTTTTTACAAATTCTCTACCGACAAGTTCTGAATGCAATGATACGCCGCAGGCAGAATTCCATCTTGATAATATTGCAATATTCATTTTTTATAAAGTTTCAGATGCATTTTTGCTACAGATGGCCAGGAAGTTTTGTTTCTATATTCTTCAGTCTGTTTAAGAACATAGTTCTTGAAATCCGTGTCCTGAAAAAGTCTTACTGCTATTCTTGCAATGCCTGAAGAATTATATGGCAGGATCAATAGTTCATCAGAGATATTCTTTAACTCTTCAAACTTTGGAATTCTTGAGGCGATAATTGATTTTTTCGCACCAATTGAAAGATGGAATGAGCCGGATGCGGAGCGATCTTCTTCATAGTATGGAAAAAGCACTAAATCTGAGGCACCTAAAATGTACGGGATATCTTCATTCGGAAAGAATTTATTGGGGAATATTACCCGGGACTGGAGCTTGAGTTCCGCTATTTTTTTCTTCATAAATTCCAGATATTCCCTTTGTTTTTTATCTGCTGTAGGTGCAAGTCCACCTGCTATAAAAAGATAGGCATTAATATTATTTTCAATTATTTCTTTGAGTGCCTCGAGCATTATATGGAGACATTTATGGGGTTTAACAAAGCCAAAACTCAAAATGATTCTTCCATCCTGAGGTAATTCAAGCCTTTTTCTCGATCTATGCCTATTTTTATTACTGAGCTCTGACCCATGGGGAATGATATTAATCTTTTTGCTTGATATACCAAGTCGTTCAAGAATTGCCTTTTGAGACTCAAGATGAACAATTATAGTATCAGCAAGTTGGGCAATTCTTTGTGCATATTTTTCATCTACCGGGCCTCTTTCAGAGAATTGGGCTGATCGTACACAGTGTATTGTTATTACAAGGTTTACCTTTGTCTTCAGTTTTTCAAGTAAGTTCGGTAGGCGATTGTCAAACTTATAAATACTATATTCATGTTGGATATGGACCGTATCAAAATTCCTTGCTTGATTAAAGATTGCCTCTGTATAATCTTCATTCCGGCTCCAGCATGGAATTACTTTAAAGTTTTCTTCGTCTATGGGCGACGCTCCATTTTCTGCAATTATTGAAATTTCTAATTTTGGCTCTACCATCTTTATTCCATGAACAAGATAGTCAGTATATGTCGCAATACCACAGTGTTGTGGTAAATATGTTGAAACATAGGTTAAGCTCATGCTCTTGCCAGAACGACTACCCTCCGCATGTTCTCTATATTCATAATTATCGCAATAGCAAGTAGTGCAAGGATAGGTAGATTTAATACGCCGCCAAGAAAGATAATAAAGATTCTTAAATCTCGGCCTATCCTGAAATGCCGATGGACTTTGCTCTTCATAAGGCGGTCATATTTATCTGCCGTGTAGCTGTTGATTAATGAACCGATTAATGCTAAAAATCCAATGAAGATAATAGATAAACTACCAGTGATTTGAAATGTGTGATAGGTTAGACCAAATAGTAAAAAAGCATCAGCATATCTATCTAAAACCGCATCAAACCAACCACCGAATTCTGTTTCTAAGAATTTTAGTCGCGCAATCTCTCCATCACAGCCATCAATAATTGAGGAAAGTTGTGCGAGGATAGCACCGGTCAGTAAATTGATATATCCACCAAGAAAGAAGAACAAAGCACCAATGACTGACAGGCCAAAACAGAAAATAGAAACATAATTGGGTTTGATTTTAGTTCTTATAAGCAACTTGGTAATTCGTGTTGATAGTGGGCGGTTTATGTTTCTTGAGATGAAGCCATCCGCCGGTTTTTGAATCAAACCCTTCATCAAATGTTTCTCGGCCTGTTTTAGCTTTGTTTCATCATCTACATCAATCCAGTATTTACCATCAACATCATGCGATTTGATATTGTTTCTTTTTGCCAAGACTCTAATTCCGCCGGACAGAGAAGTATCACCCCTTCGTGCACTTTCCTCAATGGCACTAAAGATTGCTGGCGAACAAAGGAAAATCCCGGTATCATAGGCATTATATTCCTTTAGGTCTTTACCAATATCTAAAATTCTGTTATTTTTAATGAATACCTTAGTAACATCTTTTTCATCAACAAAATAATTTCCTTTGACGTTTTTATCAACCGCTAAAATTACCTCGCTATTATCTATTTTTTCGTTCTTTAATTCTCTAATGATTTCTTCGTTGAAAATATGGTCACTCATTAATAGAATGAAATTGTCATTTATAGTATCCGCTGCTTTTAATACTGATATACCATTGTCTTTTTCCCATTCATCATTATGCAGGCAGGTAATTTTTATATTTCTTTTTTTGCTGAAGGATCTTAAATAATCTCTAAGCCTTTTGCCGTTATAACCAGTTACCACGTAAAAATCGTCTAAACCAGCTTTTCTGGCAAGCAAGATAACTCTTACAATAAGAGGTATTCCCATTAAAAAAGCCAGCGGTTTTAGCTCGGCCTTTGATACAAATCTTGTGCCTCGTCCACTTGCAATTATAAGACATTTCATGCCCAATCACCTCCTTTTTATGGATTGATTGCTGTAATTTGTACTCGTTTACTAGGTTAATCTAATATACTCAATCGATCAATATTTCTTAATTATTATACCTGATTTATTCATTAAGTCAAGCATTTGATGTGGCGAGTTGACCGCAGCCAGCATGTATTCTACTACCGCGTGATTTTCGAAGCGTGATAGTATGGGCTGACTTCAATAGAAAATCATGAAATCGCTTGACCTTAGCTGAACAAGGCCTTTTATAGGGCAGCCGCGGATAGGGGTTGTAGGTAATAAGATTTATTTTTGACGGTATCCCATTAACCAGCTTTAATAAAAGTTCGGCATCCTCCAAATGATCATTGATACGGTCGATCAAAACATATTCAAAGGTAACCACAGATTTCTTTGTTGAATACTCGCGTGCTACACTCATGAGGTCTTTGAGGGGATTACTTTTTGCTACAGGCATCATCTTTTGGCGTAGCTGCTCATCGGCAAAATTCAACGATATTGCCAACTTGGCTTTAAGCGTTGATCTAAGGAGCTCTCTGATACCTTTAATAATCCCTACGGTTGAGATTGTCGTATGTCGTTGACTAATGCTGAGCCCAATCGGCGAACTGATGATATCAAGCGCCTCGATGACTTGTTTGAGATTTAATAAAGGCTCACCCATACCCATAAAGACAATATTGGTTATTTTACTACCGATACTTTGTTGGACAAGGCGGATTTGATCAACGATCTCATGTGCCCCAAGATTTCGTTTGAAATCCATCAATCCAGTAGCGCAGAACCTGCAGTTTAATGGGCAGCCAACCTGAGTTGAAACACAGGTTGTCCATCTTTTTTGTTCGGGGATGGATACCGTTTCGATATTTAAATTATCTTCAGTTTTGAACAAAAACTTCTGAACACCATCTTTTGTTCCCGCTATCTTTTCTATAACTAATCCTCTAATGTCAAATTCTTCAGCGAGTGCGTGTCTTAGTTTTTTTGAGATGTTGGTCATTACCGAGAAATCTTGTGCGTTCTTTTGCCAGAGCCACTGGAATATTTGGGCGGCACGGTATGGTTCGATATTGCGTGCTGCCATAGCGCATTTAATTCGATCAAGTGAATATGCCCTCAGATTGACTCTCATAACATAACTATATTCGAATTGAAGTCTTTAGTCAACTACTGTTATTTGGCATAGGCAGACTTAAATCTTGACAAATTCGTTAATCTATTTATAATTTAGTGTATGAATCTTTTTTACAAGGTTCACTTATGGGAAAAAATGGGGGGTCATTCATGAAGGGTTTTATATGAAAGAGTGTCCATTATGCCACCATAAATACAGCGTTGAGCAAGCATTGTTTTGCCCGGCATGCGGCGCGCGCATATCCATTGATGATAAACAATTAGCTGCCTCTGACCGCCTGAAATTCTGGGGCGGTGAATTGCGCATCCTTTCAGTTTTTTTTGTTAGCTTCATCGGTTTGGAGAACATAATCGATAAAAAGGATGATAAAGATATAATGATTACCCTAAGAAAGTGCATGACCGATGTTGAAGATATCATAATGCGTTTCCAGGGAACATCCAATCGGATTGTTCCAGATAACCGGGTATTAGGGATTTTTGGTGCGCCCAAAGCGCACCAAGATGATTCGGTACGGAGTCTCAATTGTGCGTGGGAAATTAGGAATTGGTGGTTAGAATACAAAAAAGAAAGCGATTTATGCAAAGATGTTGAACTCACAATAGGGATGAACACCGGCCGTGCCTTTTTTGGCTATATTCTTGAGGAATCCGCGTTCCTTACAGTAATCGGCGATACAATTAATACCGCATCTCGTATTGCTGAGATGTGTCCGCCCAATGAGATGTTGATGAGTGAAAATACCTTTAGTCGAGTCGAGGAGTATGTTAATGCGGAACACATCGGAGAGCGTAGTATCAAAGGTAAGGCAGCCAAAGTCAATATCTATCTTATTGAAAATCTGAAAAAACCAGAACGAGTAGGCGTGACTAAAAAAATCCCATTTTGCGGTCGGCAACGGGAATTAAATAAGTTGATCGAAATCGCTCAGTCTATTAAAGAAAACAAAGCCGAGTTGTGTATAATTACTGGTCAGATGGGCATTGGCAAGAGTCGTCTTAAAGAGGAATTTGAGAAGTTCCTCAGCGAGGATGGAGTCTTCAAGTATTTTGAAGCTCACTGTTCAGTTGAAATACCATCGCCTTATTTTCCTTTCAAATTTCTGCTGGCTCGTTATTTTGAGATAACCGACTATGATAATAGTGTCGCAATAGCCAAGAAGATTAATGAAAGTATTGCCCGGCGACACTTATCGCCGTTAGTTGCCAAAGGGTTGCAGCATCTATTCCTCACTGATATGCACCGCATCAAACAGGATGAGATGCTTTCCATAAATGAGGAGATATACAACTCGGTTAAAAACCTTATTCGCTTCGAAGGCCGGGTTAATCCACTGGTTATTATCTTCGAAGAATTCAATAAGGCGGATGAGATGTCGAAGTATTTAATGGCCTATCTTACTTCTGAATTAAGAGATGAACCTGTTATGTTCCTCCTGGTTAATGTATCGAAGGAATTCCTTACGAACATTGATACCCCGATTGAAGAAATTAATCTAACCCCGTTGGCTTTTCATGAAGTAAAGGATCTGGTTACTCATATTCTTGATGATGTGGAGGAGAATTTAGTGCAGTTTATGTATAAGTCGGCTGGTGGGAACCCGCTTTTTACCATCGAAGCTGTACGAAATACGCGCCGCACAGAAGTCATCAAGAAAGTAGCTGGTCAGTGGGTATTAGAGAAGGATCAGCGCCTTTCCTTTCTCGATGATTTGTACGGTGTCGTGATGTCAACGATTGATTCACTGCCCTCGAGATATCGTTTAATAATTGACTATGCATCAGTAGTAGGTTACAGTTTTAGCTATCGTATTCTCCACGGTCTTTTAGAATACGAAGGTTTACGAGAACAACTGGACTACCTTATTGAAGAGGGTTATATTATTATTTCCAAGAATGGTCAGGATCCAATTTACGTATTCCGTCATAACCTTCTTAAAGATGCTGCTTATACTGTGTTACCAGTGCGAAAAAGACGGGAAATACATAAACTCGTGGCTACATTGTTCGAAGAACTCTATAGTAATCAACTCTCGACCTTTTATGAAAATATCGCCCACCATTATTTATCCTGTGAAGATCATGGAAAGGCGGCAACTTATTTTGCATTGGCGGGCGACAAAGCAAAGAACCTATACGCGGTTGAGCAGGCACTGGAGTTCTACAATAGGGTGCTCGAAATTGACAAGGATACTGCAACCTTAGCAAATAGTTTGATGCGTTCGGTTTTTCTTAATATGACCGATCTCTACGAAATTACCGGCGATATCAAAAAAATGGAGAAAATTGCTGAACAAGGACTAAAAAACGCACGTTTTGACAAAAACGTCGAAAGTGAGGTTGGTTTTCTGGAACGCTATGGTTACTCGCTTTTCCTTATAAATAGATTCAGCGAAGCCGAAGAATTGTTCCTTAGTGCAACTGATAAATGTGGAGGAGAGATGGCTGAAATCCTCGCTGTTTTGTATTCTGATTTGGGTCTTCTTTATCAAACGAGAAATGAATATGAGAGGAGCATCTTCTATTATAATATGAGTTGGAAAACAGCCCAGGAGCATAAGATAAAGAAGGCAGAGATATTGTGTCTGCTCAATATGGCTAAGCTCCACAATAATTTAGGTAATTATGAACAGGCACTGGGATATCTTGATTATGGCTTGAGTGATTTGATTCCTAACGAGGATATACGCTGGCAATCGCAGTATAAATACCAAATCGCGGAAACCATGTTTGAAATTTGGGCTCTCACCCAATCTCAAGAAGCTCTATTAGAGTGTTTTGAAATCGCTGACAGTATTGATAATTTTGAAACATATATAAAATCAGCATTGGACGTTGCAATCATTTACTCGATTAATGGCGATTTTCAAAAAGTAGATGAGTACATCCAACTCGCTGATGCAAAATTTTCATTTTTCATAAGAGATGAGTTGCTTGCTGAAATAAACTTGAGAAAGGCGATGATTAATTTCTATAAGTCGAACCATCAAAAGGCAATTGATTTTGCGATGAGTGCTCGCAAGGCGGCACAGAAACTGAGTCGTCGGGATATTGAATGTCAGTGTTGTAGATTACTCTCTTCGCTAGAGAGCGAACAAGCCGACGAATATGCTCGAGAGGCCCTGGATATCGCTGAGGAGATAAAGCTGCCGCCCTTGATTGCCGCTGCTCTTTTCCGAATGACTGAACTGCATCTTGCTGAAGAGGATTTTGAGAAAGCCAGATATTATGGCAGGAAGGCATTGCTCATCCACGATGATATCAAACTTAAACTGAAAGACGCGCGACGTCAAGCATATATCAGTAGACCTGAATACGTAAAGCTGCTGGAGTTATAGACTATGAAATGTCCAGCTTGCAGCAAAGAAATTGATGATCCATCACGCTTCTGTCCTTGGTGTGGTACTTTACTCGATAAAAACAGTTATTTGCCCATGGAAAAACTCGATATGGTTTTTATGCGTGCTGACCTTTCAGGTTTTACAAAAATGAGTGAAACAATGATTGCTGAAAATGTCATGGCTTTTCTCAATGAGGTATTCGCGCTTTTTTCAAGAATTATTGAATCATATAAAGGAGCAATATACCAAATTATCGGCGATGAAATTGTCGGTGTATTTGGTTTTCCCAAAGAATCCGGCTTTGCCGCACATATGGCGGTTTTTGCAGCAGAGGATATGCTCAAGAAATTGGGTGAACTAAATAAGAAGGAGTACTTGGAGAGTCCGGTTGGTTTGAAAATAGGTATGGTTCTTGAACCGGCTTCAATGGTCAATATATACAGTGATTTACGTGATGCCTTGATTGTCACCAATGGTTTTAAGAAATGTCAGATTTTGCAGAAGAACGCGGTTGAAAACTCATTGCTTGTTTGTGAAAACTTATATGATGCAACAAAGGCCTTTTTCAGCTTTAGTGAAGTTGGAGAGTTTATTCAAGATGCTTTGTCTGTGAAGGCTTATGAGTATGTGGTGAAACAAAAATAATTATGGCAGATTATTCAATGAAATTCCTCAATGATTTAATCAAACAGATTGGGTTGGGTGTCAATATATCCAAAACATATCCAAAGGGGCATCCTTCGTTGTTACCAATTGTAAAACGCTTGAGAATATTGCTCAGAGAAGTACCGATAGAGCAGGAGACGATTTCCTTGGTGATCGTTGAAGATATAATAATGATTGGGGAAGAACGCTTTGATTCAAAGCAGTTGCCGATGGTGAAGAGTCTGGTGACCAGATTTAGTCAACTGGGTGTTAAAAGTATAACCTTTAATGTTCAGCAAACAGAAGAGGATATCCAGGAGTTCTTCAATGCAATGGCGGCCACGCCTGCTGATATCGCTGATTATGGCGATATCGTTGCTTTACTGAGAGCGCGGGGCGTTACCAAAATCAAAGTCAACAAATTTCGTGTGGGAGTAATATCGACTGATGCTGGAGCACAGTCGATAAATTGGGATCAGTTTTTAGAATCTTTGACTACGGGTCAGATTGCGATGAGTGACGACGATAAGGTAAAGGAGCTTAGCGGTTTCCTGGCGGGGATTGGCATTGGTGGCAGTGAGCCGATAGAGGTGCAGACAGGGAAAATTGTCTCAGGTCTTGAGAAATTAGCCCTCATGGTTGCCGATCAGTATGGTGAAGATCGGTGGGACGAATACTCAATAGTGTTCTCGCGAATGCTGTCTGTTCTGTCACCGACCATAAAAAAGAATATTACCAAGTATCGCACCGAGAACAAAAAACTAGCTGTTCTCTTCAAAAGTTTGATACCAACAATGGCTGATGAAGACATCATTGATGTCATTTCGATGAAGGCAAAAGAGAGGTCACCTCAGGTCGAACAAGAGATTGTTGATATTTTGAAGAATGTTACGGGTTCAAGATTGCCTGGCATCCTGTCAACCTTAAGAGTAAATGTGCCAGAATTGAATTTTGAAAAAATTGCTGCACGTTTAATGAGTGAGTTGAAAACCGTTAAAGGAAAGAAGGCGGCGGATAAATTCATGAGTAAAAATATGGAACAGGAAATAAGGTTGATTTTTCCGCGCTTACGTGATTCATCACGTGATGAACGTATTAAGGCAGTTGAAGATCTCATGGGGTTCCAGGACCGGATTTTTGAATCAAAGAATTACGATGTGCTCAGACTTCTCGTTGATCGCTTTGACACAATGGCTGATGCGGAAACAGAATTGAAGACTTTTGTCAGCGTGATCACCGCACTCAAAAATATTTACTTGAAAGCAAAAACATTGAAGCAAGATGATATGGTGCAATTTATCTCAAAGAAATTCGGCAAGCACTTATTGAGAAAAGATGCGGCATTACTGGAAAGAAAGAAGACGGTGATTCGCACGATTAGTGAGATCAAAGATGAGAACTATGTGCCTGAGTTGGTCTCGCTACTTTGGGATCCTGGGACTTTTGTTGAGGCGCGCGGTGCACTCAGTTCGTTGGCTGAGTTTTCAGTGCCAGTACTTATTGATACGCTAAAGGAAACTGAGAACCGTGCAGTAAGAATGAAGATCATCGATGTGATCATTAAAATGGGTGAGCGTGCAGTGTCCCAAGTCCAGAAGCTTCTCGACTCATCGGAATGGTTCATCCGCAGAAATGGGGTTTTTATCTTGGGTGAAATGAAAACAAATGTAGTGATTGATAGAATCGGTCTGTTAATAAGTGACGACGAAGAACAGGTGCAATTAGCAGTCATTGACAGTCTCATGAAAACTGGTAGCGAAAACATAAAATCCTATTTACTTAAAGGACTGCAAAGCAAGTACAATAAGGTGGTTATTGCCGCGATGAAACAATTAGAAAAGGAGGATGTGCTGGATAAGCTTACCGAAGTGGCAGGATGGTTGAAATCCCGTAAGGGTATCCCAGAGATCAAAGAAGAGCAGTTCAGACAGGAGATAATCGGTATCCTGGGACGCTTTGGTGACGACTCAGTGCTCGAACCATTAGTCGCGATTTTGAACGAACGCCCGATTTTCAAAGCTGATCTCCTTCACCCAACAAAACGCGCAGTCCTCAATACCCTCGTAAAAATAGGAAGTGAAAAAGCAATCGTTGCGTTGCAAGAGGCTGCGCATCATAAAGACCAGTTTGTTGCAATAAGCGCTGAAGAAATACTAAACAAACTCGAGAGGTAACTGGGTTACCTGTTGCCGTTTTCAATTATTAATATTTAATTTTGTAAATTATGTAGTGGTCGAGCTTGCTCGATTCTTCTTTATTTGCAGAGTATCATGCCATAGGCAGATCCGCCTCAGGCGGAAACTCTGCCACTACAATTTTTAAATGTTCGCGCAAAAATAAGACACGAACTATTTGAAACGGCACAAGATTTCAACTATTCAATCCTGTTTTTATTTATTTTCCTGGTTGTCTGTAATTTTTTCAGTGGATAGGTATTGACTACATCTTTGGGACTAAGCCATGCCCTTTTTGCTGTAGCAACACCGAATTTCATCCATAAAAGAGCCTCGATACTATGGGCATCAGTGCTGATTGAAATTTTTATACCCATCTCCTTTGCAATCTTTAAATTTACATCATTCAGATCCAATCTATCCGGGTAGGCATTTAGTTCAAGCCAGGTACCAGTTTGAGCTGCGTGCTCTATGACCTTATGGATGTTAATAGCATAACCTTCTCGTTGAGAGATTAATCTGCCGGTTGGATGGGCAATTATATCAACATAGGGATTATCCATTGCTGCACAGATTCTTTCTGTCACATTTTTTGTAAAACCTTGGTGAATTGCGGCGACAACAAGGTCGCATTGCTTCAGGATTCTATCGGGGTAGTCTAATTCGCCAGTTTTTAGAATGTCAACCTCAACACCCTTTAATACTCTTGCTTTTTTGGACCTTTTATTGATTTTATCAATTTCTTTCCACTGTTTATATAACCTTTTCGATTCCACTCCATGGGCATATTTTGCAGATTGTGAATGGTCGGTTATTAGAATATATTCATAACCAAGTTTCCTGGCAAAATCTGTGAGTTGCTTAATAGTGGCTGTAGAATCTGAGTATATCGAATGCATGTGCAAATCACCTTTAATATCTTTCATTTCAATGAGCTTTGGTATCTTATTTTTTAATGCCAGCTCGACTTCACCACGATCTTCACGCAATTCTGGCAGAACATATGACAGACCAAGGATTTTGTAAACTTCTTTTTCTGTCTTACCGGCAACCATTTTTTTGCCTTTGAATACACCATATTCACTCAATTTTAATCCCTTTGATTTGGCAATATTACGCAGCTTAATATTATGTGCCTTTGAACCAGTAAAGTACTGGAGTGCGGCACCATAAGATTTTGGTTTAACAATCCTCAAATCGACCTGGATTCCGCCTTTAACAATTATTGAACTCTTTGTTTCACCGGCAGCAAGTACTCGTTCAGTCTTGGGGAACTTGGTGAATATTTTGATAATTTCTGCTCCATTTTTTCCAGTAGTAAGAATATCAATGTCTCCGATTGTCTCTTTCCATCTGCGTAAAGACCCGGCTGACGAGATATCTTTTATTTGCGTACTCTTTTTTAGATATTCAATAATCTCGCGTGCTACATTTTGCGCAACTGCAATAGAAAGTCTCTGATGAGCTCGTTCATACAGGTCTAACCCTTTCTTAATATTTTCAACCTTTTTTTCGCCCATTTTCGGCAGTTTTGCAAAGCTGCCATTTTTAATAACCTTTTTCAGATCCTTTGGATTTTTTACGGCTAATTTCTTGTTTAGTAATGCCAATGTTTTTGGACCGAGGTTTTGAATATCGAGCATATCGAATAGGGTTCCCGGAATATCTTTAATGACTTCTTCGTATTTCTTCATCTTTCCCGTGGTAAGGTATTCATTGATCTTGCCCGCGATCGCCTTACCGATACCTGGTAAATCACTGAGTTTATTGGTTTTGCTCAACACTTCCACATCTTGACTGAGTTCATCA
Source organism: bacterium (assembly GCA_049647125.1). GTDB lineage: Bacteria > Hydrothermota > Tepidihabitantia > SM23-42 > SM23-42 > JAUVZL01. Next base: position 48,260 of record JBARXC010000219.1, read on the forward strand.
AGGACACGCGCTGCCTTACGGTAGGCGATAATCTTGAAAACATTAGCGCCTTGGAATTCAAGTCCATCCGCGATGCGCTTGAAAATATGCGCCAATTCTTTATTCTTCTTGTCCATCATTTTCTTTTATCAACTTTATTTCATTTTGCACTATTTTTTTTGATGGTTTATATGGAGTGATTTGCTCTGGTGTAATTGTTTCTGGTTTTTCTTTTTACTCATTCAGTGAATTATATGGAATAAAAACCTGATGTCAATTGTATTTTCGCTACAGACATACTTAGGCAAAGGCAACTACAGGGGCTGGGAAACTCCTGATAAATCAGGCAACTACACATTTTTTAAAAATATACATATGTAACTCTTGATTTTTAATTAGTTTTTTGTATAATCTTCGGTTATATGAGGGAAGATGTTATTACACGAATCGTTGAGTGGTTGAAAAAACAATTGAATGAATCACAGACAAAGGGTTTTGTGTTGGGCCTGAGCGGTGGTTTGGATTCAGCAGTGTGTGCGGCACTCATGAAAAGAGTCACTGATAACTCTCTTGGATTGATATTGCCGATTGAATCCGATGTCCATGACCTTAATGATGCCTCAGGAATGGCTACGGCAATTAGTTTAAAAACACAATATATAGATTTGACTTCAGTCTACAACAGTTTAATTAAATTTCTGCCAGACAGTAATAAAGTTGCACTCGGTAATATAAAGGCGCGTTTGCGAATGGTTGTCTTATACTACTATGCAAACATCCACAATTATTTGGTCTGCGGTACCGGTAACAAAACGGAGTTAACATTTGGCTACTTTACAAAATATGGTGATGGCGCCTGCGATCTTCTGCCGCTTGGCGATCTCTACAAGTTCGAAGTAAGAGAGCTTGCCAAAGTACTTCAAGTTCCCAAGACGATCATAGACAAGAAACCAAGCGCAGGTCTTTGGAAAGGACAGACTGATGAAGAAGAGATTGGTTATTCGTATGATGAGATCGATAGAACATTGCAGGAGATTGAAAATAATCAAATAAAAGGTGATATTGCAAAGAAACTGAAATTTAGGATAGAACAGAATGAACACAAGAGAAAACTACCTAAAATATGCTTTTTAGGCATTTAGGAATTTGATGTATTATAGGAGGTAAGATGCATCCCTTGTTTTGGCTGACACCAGCAGGTTCAGTACTTTGTTTGTTATTTGCCTGGTATTTATCAAAAACCACTAAACGTTTTGATGAAGGTACAGATATTATGCGCGAAATTGCCCAAGCGGTCAGGCAAGGAGCAAAGGCGTATATCAAAAGACAGTATTCTGTTGTGGCTGTTTTTTTCGTTATTGTTTTTGTGTTGCTGCTGATTATATCACTATTAAAGATGCTGCCGATTTTCGTACCGTTTGCTTTTATCTCAGGCGGATTTTTTTCAGCCCTGTCGGGTTTTATCGGCATGACGCAGGCGACAAATTCATCAGCAAGGACCGCTAATGCAGCGAGAAAGAGTCTCAACAGTGCTTTGAGAATAGCTTTTGCTGCGGGTGGTGTGATGGGGTTTGTTGTTGTAGGGTTGAGTTTGCTCGATCTCAGTGCCTGGTTCATAATACTCAACTGGGTATACAGACATCTGCCTGAGGCACAGAAAATACAGAATATCACTGCGACGATGATCTGTTTTGGTATGGGTGCATCAGCCCAGGCACTTTTTGCCCGCGTGGGGGGCGGTATTTTTACGAAAGCGGCTGATGTTGGTGCTGATCTGGTTGGTAAAGTCGAAGCCGGCATACCTGAAGATGATCCACGTAACCCAGGGGTCATTGCGGATAATGTCGGTGACAATGTTGGTGATGTTGCTGGTATGGGTGCGGATCTTTACGAGTCCTATGTAGGGTCAATAGTTGCCACTATGGCGCTCGCAGTCGCTGCTGGTCTGGGAATCCATGGTGTTGTTATACCTATGGTAATGGCGACACTCGGTGTTCTTGCTTCGATCATCGGGACTTTTCTGGTACGCACTAAAGAGGATGCAACGCAGGCTTCATTACTTGCTGCATTGCGAAGAGGTGTGTGGGGTGCAAGCATCCTCGTGGCGGTGGTTTCAGGTTTGATTATTTATTACCTCTTGCCTGGGCATTTCGGGATATACTGGGCTATCCTTGCGGGACTTGGAGCTGGGGTCTTTATTGGATATTCAACAGAGTTCTTCACTTCTGATCATTATAAACCAACGCGCGGCATTGCTCAAGCTGCTAAGACTGGTCCGGCAACTGTGATATTGGAAGGTCTGAGCGTTGGCATGGTTTCCGTGGCGCCACCAGTACTTGCCGTTGTTGTTGCAGTATTAGCAGCATATTATCTGTCCGGTGGTGCGAGCCATCCAGAATTAGGTCTGTTTGGCGTTGCAATTTCTGCAGTTGGTATGCTCTCAACATTAGGTATTACCCTGGCTACGGACGCATATGGTCCAGTGGCTGATAATGCCGGAGGAAACGCTGAGATGGCAAAACTCCCGGCAGAAGTAAGGAAAAGAACTGATGCGCTCGATTCTCTGGGCAATACGACAGCAGCGACTGGTAAAGGATTTGCAATCGGTTCTGCGGCACTGACCGCACTCGCCTTGATCGCTGCTTACCGTGATCAGATTCTGCGGTTCGGATACAAACTTGACTTGAGTTTAATGAATCCAGCGGTCATGATCGGCCTTTTCCTCGGTGCGATGATGCCCTTTGTATTTTGTTCTCAGACGATCCGCGCGGTAGGTCGAACCGCGGGTAAGGTTGTAATGGAGATTCGTCGGCAGTTCAAAGAGATAAAAGGTCTAATGGACGGCAAGGCAAAGCCCGATTATGCAAAGGTTGTGACGATTTGCACCATATCAGCGCAGAAGGAGATGATTGTACCTTCTCTAATGGCGATCATTGCACCAATTCTCGTCGGCGTGCTATTAGGCCCGAGTGCGGTGGTCGGGTTACTTGCTGGCGCTTTGGTATCGGGTTTCGCGGTTGCCTTGAAAATGGCTAATGCTGGTGGTGCCTGGGATAATGCGAAGAAATATATTGAAAAAGGAGCCCTTGGAGGAAAAGGATCGGCTGAGCATAAAGCAGCAGTGGTCGGTGATACAGTAGGTGATCCATTTAAGGATACAGCTGGACCATCACTCAATATTTTAATTAAACTGATGTCAACGTCATCGATTACCTTAGCTGGTTTTGTGCTGCGCATGACCCTATTTAAGTAGACAATATAAAAAACACATGAAAATCAAAGACTGGCCAGAAAATGATCGGCCAAGAGAAAAGTTTTTTCAAAAGGGTAGTTATGGTGTAACCGATACTGAACTTTTGGCGATTATTATTGGCAAAGGTGTGAAAAACAAATCAGCACTTGAATTAGCTAAGGAGATCCTTAATAAAATTGGCAGCCTGAAGAAATTGAACCAGAAAACAGTCAGTGAAATTGAACGGTTGGGGATAAAAGGTCTGGGTAGAGCAAAGATTATTTCGATGCTTGCGGCACTTGAATTAGGCAGGCGTTCGCTCTCAAAGAAAAATGATGAGCAGATTATATTCAAAGACCCCAAAGATATTTATGATTATTATTACCCATTGATTTCTGGATTAAGGTATGAACTATTCAAGGTTGTAGCAGTCGATGGTAGGAACGCACATATTAACGAAACGACGATTTCAAAAGGTATCCTCGACGCAAGTTTGGTCCATCCGCGCGAGGTTTTCAAATTCGCCCTCAATGAAAACGCCAGCGCGATTTTTCTTCTACATAATCACCCGAGCGGCATATTAAAACCATCCGAAGATGACTTGAAAGTGACGGAACGATTGCGGAGTGCCGGTGAGTTGATGGGTATACGCATCGTAGATCACATTATCATTGCGGAAAAAGGTTTTTACTCATTTTCACAGCATAATTTACTTTAGAAGAAAATCACAAATTCCAAACAACAAATCACAAACAATATCGAAACCCCAATTTCTAAACTTAAACGGAGAGTCTGATGAACCCCGCTCATCCATGATGGGCGTGGGTGAATCAGCCCACTACTGATATTTTAGATTTCAGATTTTACGTTAATTATTTTAGCTTTGAGAAATCTAATTACTCGGCGAGGATTTTTACTATTGTGTAGATATCCGGGTCGATTTTTTTCTTCCTTGAATAAGTTTTTTCTAATGGCGTATAGACAATCTTCTTGTTTATTTCACCAACCATGCAGCCGTGCATATTTTTCTTTAAACCATAAACTGCTGAATAACCAAGCTTGGATGCGAGGATGCGGTCGATCGCGGTTGGCGCACCACCGCGTTGAATATAGCCAAGAACCGCAACGCGGTATTCTTCATCCAGAATCGCCTTTATTTTTTCGGCGATTGTAAAGGCATTGCCGGCTTCGTCGCCTTCAGAGACAATAACGATATTAGACTTCTTGCCTTTCTTTATATTACGGTTTATCTGTTTGGCCAGCCCATTGATATCGGTCGGCGTTTCCGGGATAAGGACATCCTCAGCACCGCCTGCCAGACCGACTGCCAAACCAATGAAGCCGGCATGTCTACCCATGACCTCGATAAAAAATAATCGTTCTACTGAGGTGGCAGTATCTCTGATTCTATCGACTGCTTCAAGGGCACTATTTACCGCAGTATCAAAACCAATAGTGAAATCACTGCCAAATAGATCGTTATCAATTGTCCCAGGAAGACCGATCATTTTTACCCTGGTTTTTTTTGCAAATTCATAAGCGCCCCGCATTGAACCATCACCACCGATTACAATGAGTGCATCGATTTTATATCGGTTCAAGTTTTTTTTAGCCTTTGCCATACCCTGATCAGTTGTAAATTGCGCAGAGCGCGCAGTTCCTAAGATTGTACCGCCGCGCTGGATGATATTAGCCACTGAATTACGTTTCAGCTCGACGATATCCCCTTTGATAACGCCATTATAGCCGTGTTTAAAACCGAATATCTTTATCTGATAGTGTATTGCAGTTCGTACGGCAGCGCGGATGGCGGCATTCATACCAGGCGCATCGCCGCCGCTCGTTAGGATACCAATTCTCTTTGGTCGCACAGAGTATTATAGTCAACGACTTCTTCATGTCAACCGAGTGGACAAAATCTTAGAATTCCCAAATAACTAAATATCTGCTTCAAACAAGAAATGCTGCAGCATTAAATAGCGCAAATGCCTTTATAGCCTATATCTCCTGTGTGCGGTCGGCGCAAACCATTGCGAATACTTAATTTGGGGCTTGACAAATGTGAAATTATCAGTATAATTATTTAATGATTAGAAAGGAGGTGAAAAAACATGACTAAAGCTGATCTTATCGAGAAGATTGCGGCAAAGGCAAAGATTTCTAAGAAGGCAGCGAACGTTGCGTTGAATACTTTTGTGGGTTCGGTTACCACAGCTCTTAAGAAGGGTGACAGAGTAGCATTAGTGGGTTTTGGAACGTTCTCAGTTACCAAGAGGAAGGCAAGAACTGCACGTAACCCGCGTACGGGTGAGCCGATTCATGTGCCTGCAAGGAAGGCGCCAAAATTCAAGGCTGGACGTGACTTGAAAAAGGCAGTAAAATAATTCCTTAACGCTAAACAAAGGGGATGACATTATGTCATCCCCTTTGTTTTTTATATGAAATTTCTGTTCAGCGCAGTAGCAAGACTTTTTTGACAACCAAGTTCGTGTTATTCAGCGTGCTTATGAAATATATACCTGCAGGTATACCTTGTCCAGACCAGGATGCGCGTCTTTGGTCATTAGACACGAGCCGTTGTACAAGGCAACCATTAATATCATAAATAGCGATTTCTTGATGTTTTTGTTTTGTCATGATACTGAGGTTCTTGGAAAAAACCGTAGATGATACGTTAAGGGCATATTCTGGAGAGTGATTATTTTGCTCAATAATCCCATACCCAGATTTATGGGTTACCATTATTTCCCAGTTGCTGTTTGAATAGCTCTGCCAGCATATCCACAACTCACCTGTGCTATCGCAGGCGATTTGAGGATTGATATCAGCACCAGCAAGGTCAGCGACGACCTCTGGCAAAGTCCATGTCGAATCAACACAATAGGTGTAGTATATGTTCCAATCACCCGTGGCTTTTGACTGATAGACCAGGCATATCGTGCCACTTGTATGGGTCGTTAAACATGGAAAGAGATCGCTTTCTGGTGAGGTTGTTACTTGAACAGGTGTTGACCAGTTACTGCCATTAAATACGCTTGCGTAGATATCGACATTTCCATTATCAGTTGATTGCCAGACCACCCAGATATCACCATTTTCATCAACTGCTGCGCAGGGATGAAAGGCTTGTTTCTGGGTTCCGGAAACAGGTCCGGATGTCAACCACTGTGAACCAGTATAATAACTACCCCATATTTCGCTTTTTGTTGCGTGGCGTTGACTATAGAACACCCACGTATACCCGAGGCTATCAGCAATTATAACGGGTATTTTTTCATCGGCTGAAGTATTTGTTACTTGCTGGGGGGTTGTCCAGATTGAGCCATTAAAATATGCTGCATAGATGTCACTGTTCAGATTGCGTCTTGATTCCCAAGCAACCCATAGCCTATTTGCATTATCGCGCATCATTGATGGTCTTAAATCATATGCTGGGTCGTGCGTATGGAGGAGTTGTCTTGCTGACCACGAACCAGTGTAAATACTGTAATAAAGGTCATACTGCCCTGCATTATACCCGGCCCACACAGTGACCGGTCTATTTTGGTTATCAAAACCGATTGCCGGGCAATAATCCCAATAAGTATGCGGTCCAATCGTCATGGCATTTGTCCATGCATTGCCATCATAGTATGAACCATAGATCTCTGAACGACCATTGACATATGACCTTCCAGATTCCCATACTGACCATATAATATCATTGTTTTGTACACCGATTTTTGGAAATGCATCAGACTCTGGATCCGGTGCAATTACTTCAGGGGTCTGCCAGTCACCCACATATGTTGGAGGTAAAACTGATGCTGACTCGGCGACATACTTGACTTGACCCCTGGGTTTAAGGGTTGGGTCACCGAGGATGTTCATCCCGTAGAACCAATCCCAGTCCACTTCTCCCCAGGTTGTGAACCAATGTTTGAATCCGTCGCCGATCGACATATTTTGTTGTCCAATCGGATAGTAGAAATCTTCGAAATACAACATGCTGCCGGTCTTTGTACTACCGACGACAAGAAGACCATAAGGCTCAACAAACAAGTACCAACCTGCTGAGTGATTCTCTTCGACAAAGCGTGTTCCAGAACAGGCAAATAGATTATAAAACAGCGCGCTTGGCTCCAAAGAGAATATTTCATAATTAAAAACAGTGCCCCGATAGCCACTGGAGCCGTATCTGAATGTATGACCCCACGGTGAAGAATGGGCACAGAGATGTATCCACTCATAGCCTTGATTGAGTTGAGTTCGATAATTCGAGGCGATCGTTTGAAGGTTGTCATTGATTACCACAACGTTGCTATAGATGTGATTAAGGTAGCACGTTGTCCAATAAGACCAATCATCATCGACAAAGGATAATGCCCTCTGCTGTACAGTTAGACTATCAGCCCGGTACAGATGATTCTTGTGGAAATAATTCTTGAGCAGGCGCACTTCACTATCCCACGTTAGATCGCGCGTATAGAGTCTGCCAACCCATATTTCTGGTGCGACATTACCGGTGTGGTCGTCATAGATGCCGTCGCCATCCGCATCGATATAAGTACCGTCGAGATCACTGAAATACAAATCATGGGGGAATTCTTCCCATCCACCAAAGCCGGATGTTTCAAACCAGGCAATCGGTATTTCACCAACAAAAATAGCGCCATGAAGGTTGGCTATTGAACCAAGATGGTTTCTCAGTGCAATATGGGACATCCCCGATATAGTATCGAGTTGTACAGAATATCCAGCATTGACAAGGTCTTGCGTAAAAACTGTCAGTTCATTGATAAGTTCTGGGTAGATTCGTGCATTTACTATAATATCAACAACGTTTTGTTTAGGACCAGATATTTTACTCATCACACCACTGATTCTTGTTGGTTTGGACTGGTGAAGACATATAGAACACCACTTGCTATAGGTTAAGGGTTGCCTTCCATATGGCTCAATCCACTCCAATTGCTTTACACCCTTTATTTGACCAAAGAGCATTATTGTGCATAGGCAAAAGATGAACGTGCTCTTTTTCATACAGCCTCCATTTTAGTATATTATATGGAATATGTATCTTGAGTCAAGCTGGTTTTGTTCATATTACTTCATTGACAAAGTACTTAATTCCATTAAAATTAACCAGGTGACAAATGGAACGAGAAGATCTTTTTGGCAAAGTCAATGATTTTATCATATACTTGCAGAAGGAGAAGAACTATTCCCATCATACACTACGGGCTTACCGTGCTGATCTTGAAGGTTTCTTTGATTTTTTACGGGTCAAGAAAACAAAACAGGTAGATCAAAACGCGATCACCTTATTCATGGGATTTCTCCTCAAGTATGGGCTCGATGCAAGGAGTGTGGCACGGAAACTATCATGCATCAAATCGTTTTTTAAATTCTTGAAGAAAACCGATGTGATTTCAGAAAATCCTGCGGTCATAATCAAGACGCCGAAGACCAAGAAACATCTACCCGGTTTCTTGAGCTACGCACAGGTTGAAAAAGCTATGCAAATAAGTAACCCGAGAGACCGTGCGATCATGGAAGTATTGTACAGCTGCGGGCTCCGCGCCAGCGAACTGGTGAATATGAAAATCGCCGACATTGATTTTAATCGTGACGAAGTCAAAGTTAGAGGTAAAGGTAATAAACAACGCGTTATCCCGCTTGGCAAACCTGCCAAGAATGCGATTCTCAACTATCTTAGAGTCCGACATAACCCTGATAAATATAAAACCACCGGGCTTGATGTGCCTGAGTTATTCCTGAATTATCGAGGGGGATCTTTATCAACACGTTCCCTGCAGCGTATAGTACGTAAATATCTTGTCAAACTGGCTCGAGCAGCCGGCACTAACCCGCATATTTTAAGACACAGTTTTGCTACGCACCTGCTAGAGAACGGAGCGAATTTAAGGGCGGTGCAGGAATTACTTGGTCATGCATCACTTTCAACAGTCCAGATATACACCCATATGACAACCAAGCATCTAAAAGAAATCTATAGAAAGAAACACCCGAGGGCAGAATAAAGGATAAAGATGACAGATGGGGGATGAAAGATGATTGATAGTAGATATAGGGTATTGAGGGGTTATCTTCTTGGAATTTTCATTATTGCTTTACTGCCAATTCTTGCGTGCCAAACTTATGACCCGTTCAAAAGCCTTAAACAGGAAGATTTTGAGATTGTCTGTGCAGGGAAATACAAAGAGGCAACTATTTTTTTGCGCGATGGTGCTGAGTACAAGCGTGTCGTAGATGGATTCAGGGCTGAGATTGAAAAGAATCGAGCTTTATTACTAATGATAACGAAAGAGCACTATGATGTTTCAGGGATGCTGTTTTACAAGTTCAAGTTTGCTGCACTGGATAGTATTAGGACCTATTTGATATTGAGGTATTTTGCCAGGATATACAATCACCCGCTACTTGCCGGTTATCAGATTCAATTTGTTTTTAATGCTGAATCTCGCGAGTTAGTCAAAATATATACGGCCGAGGTGGCACTTGAGTAGTATCTTGCTTTTCATAATGATACCGGGTGGAGTCTTGTTTAATGAGCAATCCTTTGAGGAGACATCAAGATATTTCGAACTTGTTTCATCGGTTGATCCTTCCTACGAGAATTACTACTACGCCGGGGTTTATGCTTTGATCCATGGTGAATTGGACAGGAGCAGGCAATACCTTGAGGCTGTTGTACCTAAGAGATCTTGCGTACTCTACTATCTTGGCGTGGTCCATTATCAACTCGGCTCGTACGACCAATCAGCAGAATACTTTGAGCGTTTGTTGAAAAAACGTACCGATATTTGGCAGGCCTATTACTACTTGGGTTTGATAAAACTGAAACAGAATGAAATCGACGCGGCGATGCAGTATTTTAGAGAAACTCCAGATTCAGTAGATATCGTACTGTTAATTGATTATATTGGGGACTACAATAAATTAGTTAGTGCGCGTCAAAGATTTGAACGCGGTTTGTTCCGGGATGCTATTAGGCAATATCAGGACGTGAATTACTTTTTTGGTTATCGAGAGATCGGGCTGGCGCTTGCTTTTTCCAAAGTAAAGGAGTATAAAACAAGCCTTGCTTTGCTTGATTCAGTTGTTTGCTGCAGCAATAACGAAACGCTCAAGCAGCGCGCAATATATGAACTAGCTATTATATACTACTTTTTCAAGGATAACCTGAAAGCACGCGAGTATCTGAGACAATATCTAAATTTCCAAACTGAGTACAAAGCTCAATTTCTCCTCGGCATGACCTTTAGTAATGAGTCAAGGTATGATTCGGCGGTTCATTACTTTGAAGGTTTGCCTGATTCAGTGGACCAATACCTATTTCATAAGGGAAGGGCTGTCTATTTCCTCGGATTTTGGGGAAAGGCAGAAGAGTTGCTCTTGCGGCAACGGGAAGATTTCCCAGATTCTCGGTACGGGGATAGAGCTACATTTATCCTTGCTTCAATAAACTTCAAGAGAAAGGAATATGACCAGGCGATTGATTTCTACAGCGAACTTGTGAAGGTCTATCCCAAGTCATTTTATGCAGCAGTGGCGCAGAAAAATCTCGGTGATTCATATTTCGACTTAAAGAAATATGATCAGGCTCTGAAATCCTACAATCAAGTCAAGGAATTCAAACCATCGCCGAGCATTGAGGCGCAGACACTTTTAAGAACTTATGAAACATTGTATTATCTGAAGAAATATCCTACATTAATAGATGCGCTACAGAGATTTGTTGACGATAATCCGCTATCAAGTCTTGCCCTCAGTACACAGTTGCGTATCGCCAAGATATTGTTCAAGAAAAAGGAATATTACCGGAGTCTTTCAATCCTTGACAAAATAATTAAACATAAACCTGGATCATCGGTTGCACATAAGGCGCTCATTGAAAAAGCAATGGTATATCAAACAACAGGTAATATTCATGAGGTCAAAAAGGTTTTTGCTCAACTGTTGGCTGGTAAGAATACCGAGTTATACCATTCCTATGCCGCTGGTGAACTCGGCATGATTTACGTCGAGGAATCAAAATATGATTCTGCACTGTATTACTATAATTTACTTTTGGAGGATGAAAAATATCGCGAAAAAGCTATTTTCGAAATCGCCAAAGTATATGATATACTAGGTCAGAACAAAGAATCAGAAACGATGATTGACAAACTCATTGCTGAATTTCCGTCATCGGTTTTCCTGTTCGATGCCTATATTTTAAAGTCAAAAGCTTATCGAAGAGCGGGTTACTACGATAAAGCCGTGGAGACATTGGAAGACCTAATACGGAATGTCGGCAAAAGACCTGAAGTCTACGCTGAAATCGGCAACATATATCTTGAGATAGAGGACTATCTGAGGGCGCGTGAGCACTACCTTTTGGCTTGTGAGTATTTTGAACAGAATAGGGATGATGCAGCAAGCGTATTACTTCTTGCCGGCGATGCATCGATAGGCTTAGGTGATAAAGATGTAGCTCGAGAATACTATCTTCAGGCAAACCTCATTGCTGAATCGCTGAGCTTAAAGAATCAAGCTACTGCGAAAATCAGTGCGATAAGCGAAGAATAACTTGTTTTATTCGTTTAAAAGATTGCTGATATTTTGTAGCTCTGCCTTTATTTGTTTCAATACCTTACTTCTATTCCGAAGCGGCAACGATAGCTGTTCTGGTCCATCACTCAATCGAACGAGTTTCTTTTTTGCACCAGCAATGGTATAGCCCTGGTCATACAAGATACCTTTTATCAACTTAATGATGTCGATGTCCTTTTTTGAATAGTATCTTCGATCCACACGATTCCGTTTTGGTTTGAGAATCGCAAATTCCTTTTCCCAGTATCTCAATATATACGGCTTTAAGTCCAGCATATCAGCGACTTCTTTAATCGAAAAGAATTCTTTTTCAATCATATTCCCTCCTTAGTTTTCGAAGAAAACTTGGATTCAGACGGATTAACCCGGATTTAGACAGATAATATCCGTTTGCATCCGTTCCCATCTGTTTGTATCTAATAACATTCATGTTATTCATATTTCAACGGTCTGGTCATGAGGTCCCTTAAGCCCTGTTTTGGAGGTTTGTTCTCAAACAATATACTGTATACCACCTCACATATCGGCATTTCAATTTTACACTTTTCAGCCAGCGTCATGACTGCTTTTGAGGTCGGGACACCCTCGGCAACCATGATCATCTCGGCTTTGATCTCAGCAACACTCTTGCCAGTGCCGATGCATTTACCAAACCTGTGGTTACGTGATTCTTCACTAAACGAGGTCGTTACCATATCACCTAAACCAGAAAGTCCCCAAAAGGTCTTTGCTTTGGCGCCCAGTTCAATGCCTAAGCGCTGCATTTCGACGATCCCCCGGGCGAGCAAAGCGCCTTTGGCGTTCTTTCCAAATCCCAAGCCAGCGCTTATCCCACAGCCGATAGCGATAACATTCTTGATCGCGGCACCGAGCTCCACGCCGATAATATCATCCCCGATATAAATCCGGAAGTTGTTCGATGCTAATTCATGCTGGAGGTCTGTGGCACCTGCAGGATCCGGACCAACAAGCACTACCGCGGTCGGTTCTCCTCGAATTATTTCATTGGCTATTGATGGACCGGATAGTACGTAGACGCGGCCCCTTGCCGATGTCAGTTGATCAATGATCTCTGATGGCCTTTTCAGCGTTCTAATATCAATCCCTTTTGTCAGACTTAAAAAGTACGCGCCCCTGATATCAACCTTGGTTAATTTATCGATGGTACTATGCAATGCTTGGGAGGGTATAGCAAAGACTACGACCTCAGCGCCAACCAGGATCTTTTCAATATCCCAGTGTACAAATATCTCTTCAGGTATTTTTTTACCGATGAGAAACGGTGCATTATCTCTTGTCTGCGAAATATGCTCAGCCCTTTTTCTATCAAATTCCCAGATCTTCACATCATGACCATTTCGCTGCTGCATGATACCGAACACTGAACCCCAGTTGCCGCAGCCAAGTATGGATAACCTCATTTCCTTCTCCAAAGGATAAATTTCGTTTCTTCTTTTTTTAATATCCTTTTTATATTAAAACGGTGGGCGTAAATAATAAACCCAGCCATTATTACCATGAATATCCGGTCGGTCAGGGTAGCTTCATTCATCACAAAGCCGAAAATTGCTAAGGCGACAGCGAACCCGATAGATGCTAAAGCAACAATAAACGTACTTAGGTAAACTACGACCCAGACCGCCAAGGAGATCAGGAAAGATTTCGGTACTATTCCAATAGCCACGCCGATCGTGGTCGAGACACCTTTGCCGCCGCGGAATCCGAACAAAGGGTTGAAGATATGACCAAGTATTGCGCCAGCACCAGCAAGCGCCGTAAGATATCCGAGGTTCCTCGTTAGAAGGACCGGGACGAGACCTTTCAGTCCATCTAATATAAAACCGAGGACAAAGAATGGTAAGCCTGCTTGGCGACCGAGGTTTGTGGCACCGATATTTCCGCTGCCGATTTTTTTCAGATCAAGCCCTTTTATTTTACCAAGTATGTAAGAAAAAGGGATTATTCCAAAAACAAAACCTATGATAAAAGGAAGCACGTAGTTCATGATCTGTACATCACCGAGCATATCTTGACCGGGGTTGACATTTTTTTGTTTTTATCAGTATCGGCACACCTTTGAAACCGAAGTACTGACGAATTGATTTGCGTAAATATCTTATATAGTGTTCCTTGACTTTGACAGAGAGAGTAGCTCGGAATAGGGGCGGTCCGGTGTTTACTTGCTTCAAGCTGACAAGAAATCCATTGGTTGGATTTTGCAGCCTCTTTGCCATATTTCCGACAATGGTCTTGCCAGCAAACTTGTGGGATTCAGCATGAACACTCAAGATGCAGGTCAAGAGTTGTTCTAAGCCGATGTCTTCTTTCGCGGATATGGGCACGATCGGTACGAATTCCAGGGACTTGAATGATTTATAGGTTGAGGGCACAATTCTATTTCTATTTGTTGTTTTTATAAGATCAATCTTATTAGGCGCCAGGACCAGACTTTTTGCCTTTGACAGCACGATCGAGGCAATGCGACGGTCTTGATCAACGACACCTTCGGTCGTATCAAATAGCACAATCGCAATATCAGTATCTTCGATAGCATTCACCGCGCGTACCATAGAGTAAAACTCAACCGAAGTCTTAATGTGCGCCTTGCGGCGCAAACCACAGGTATCAATGATCTCGATGTTTTTGTCCTGATATTTGAATGTGGCACGTACCACGTCTCGGGTGGTGCCAGGTCGTTCATCAACGATTGCACGTTCTTGTTTTGTTAGGGCATTTAACAACGTTGACTTGCCGGCATTAGGTCGTCCAAGAATCAATACCTTTATGCTCTTGCGCATGCGTTTCTTTTTCACCCCGGGCAGGATTTTAATAGTTTTGTCCAAAACATCACCAAATCCGATGCCGGCTTCTCCCGATACCAAGAATGAATTCTTGAATCCCAGCTTAGAAAACTCTAAAGCCTTACTTTCAGTGTGCTTACAGTCGATTTTGTTTATTAACAACAATACTGGTTTGTTACTTTTACGGACCGACTGGCAGATGTCTTGGTCTTCTGGCTTTAGACCGCTTTTGACATCGACCACAAAATAGACAAGATCCGCCTCAGTTAAGCCATATTCGATCTGGCGATTGATTTTGACCGCGAGTTCTTCTTTTCCACCGAGGAAAAAACCACCAGTGTCAATGATGTTGAATACTTGACTGCACCAATCTACTTCACCGTAGATTCTATCCCGGGTCACGCCAGGTTCTTTGTACACGATATTCAGTCTCATCCCGATCAAGCGGTTAAAGATCGTTGACTTGCCTACATTCTTTCTACCTACGATTACTATTGTAGCCACGTCAATAACTCCTTCAGGCTTTTGGGTGCAATAATAACGCGGGTATCATTTAAGCTCTGATTATCAATAAACTGATTTGAATCATTGACACAATTTGGCGGCAGAATGATTCTATCGTAATTACCATTGATTCTGCTTAACGCCTTAGTGAAATCCCTGGCGCCGAGCAGTCCAGAAACAGTAACTGAGCGACCGAGAAAAGAATTAGGGACAGCAGCGACGGCAAGGTCCTCATCAATACAACCAAGCGTCTGTAGCTTTGCTTTCAACTCATTGACAAATGAAAAGGCTAAGAAACCAGTCAGAAATAAATACCTGCCTCGGATCTTCCTTTTTAGACTTAATTTGTCTATTTCAGACAGAAAGCTCCGCGCCATTCCAATGCCGTTTTCATACTGAGGAAAGTCATCATAATACTCGGTTTCAGGGATCGGCATATTTGATTTTATGAAGAATTCGTCGGCAAGATAAACCAGACCCTGCCCATACTTTTTTCGGTAGGTATTATGGAGCTCTTTTGTGGCGTGGATTATCTTCTTAGCCTGGTTCTGAGATACTGAAGGGATTTCATTTGTGTGTCTGGTCTTGCCTACTGGTACAATGCCGATAGAAGCAATGCCCGGATATAATGCGCCAAGGTCAGTGACCGTCTTGATCAGGTTAGCGCCATTATTAACCCCTGGAATGACCACAACTTGACAATGGATCTTTATGTCGTGGTCGATTAAGGTACGGAGTTGTTCCATGATAAACCTTGCTTTTTCATGCTTGAACAGTTTCTTGCGCAATTCCGGATCAGTAGTGTGAACTGATACATACAGAGGGGAGAGTCTTAAGCGCGCAATCCTTTGGATATCTTTCTTATCGATATTAGTAAGACTTAGAAAATTGCCGAACATGAACGAGAGTCGGTAATCATCGTCTCGGAAATAGAGTTCTTTTCTCAAGCCCGGAGGCAGACCATTTATAAAACAGAAATCACAGTTATTCTCACACTCTTTGTATACTGGGTCTTCTAATTGAATAGAGATTGTTTTATCAGGTTTAAATATTACTTCAATCTTTTTTCCCTCGTGTTCAATCAAAACACGTCTTGCTTTAGATTGGTCATTGTAAAAACGGTATTCTAATATATCATCAATCCCCTGGTCATTAATAGCAATGAGCAATGAATTTGCCGGGATGCTTGGTTCTTCTGAAGCGCAAACCTTAATCATAGTGAATTATAAGACAATTCTGCCAAGAATTCAAGTGTTTCTTTAAGGTTGGTGAAATATCAAATTAGCCCGGATTATTCACGCAAATCGTTATTGCAAGCTCGATTTATCGGGCGTGGCAATCCCAGATTGAGATTGCTTTGTCACTACGTTCATCGCAATGACTTAAAGAAAAAACAGTGTGTTAAATTTTTCTATGGTCTAAAAATGCTGCAATATCAAGTTGGTATTACGTTTGCTCAAAATTAGACAAATTCAATATGATGTTCTCGACTACACTCGAACAGTAATATTTTACTCTTCGAGTAAGTCCCGTAAGGGACGCATCGAGAAGTTCCTTTATGATGTAGTTGCCTGATTTATCAGGCTTTATCCAATAAACCTGTCCTGAACGCAGTCGAAGGATTGGACAACTACAATTATTAACGCCCGATTCATAGAGTTTCTATATCCATTACCCAAAATGAGAACTATTTGATGTTCGGAGTTCATTTGATAAATTCAAAATCAAGGGATAAAGATGTGTCCGAGTTTCTGTTGACACGCCTTGACAATACGGGTATAACGATTAAAATTGACCATAAGGAACAAATACTGCTTGGCCGTTCCTCAGACGGGGAGCTTGCCAAGTAATAAACTTCTTGGGAAAATTTAAAGCCCTTTGGATTTGATATTGAAACGAGGTTTGAATGATGAAAACAATTGAGTATCAACTAAGGAAGTGTATATACAGATGATGTCGCCAACACGCCCAAAGTGGCAGGATATTCGACACTGTCGTTTATAAATGAGTTATATGAAATTCGGCAAGATAAAGAGAGGGCATGATATTATGAAAAGTTTTTAGGATTTTGGAGGAAACCACTCTCTTTGGAATGAGTTAGAAAGAGAGAAAAGAGGAATGGCGAAATGTTCAAAATTTATCTTGCGAAGGAGGTGTAGTATGATTAAACAAAGAAGGATTTTTTACCCCATTCTCGGTTGTATGGTTCTACTGTCCACATTGTGGGCACAGGAGATACCCCTGACTAGCGATAATTATCGCCATACCGTTCCCCAGTGGTCGCCAGACGGGGACTGGATTGTGTATCGCAAGTGGGACGCGACAGACTCCTCTCAGATTTATAAGGTTCCATCAGGGGGAGGGGCAGAGACAGCATTGACCAGCGATAATTATCGCCATATCGCTCCCCAGTGGTCGCCTGATGGGGACTGGATTGTGTATTTCAAGCGCGATGCGACAATCCACCGCCAGATTTACAAGGTTCCATCAGCAGGGGGAACAGAGTTCGCCCTGACAAGTGATAGTTATGCCCATTGGTCTCCCCAGTGGTCGCCTGATGGGGACTGGATTGTGTATTACAAGGGGGACGCAACAGGCTACTTCCAGATTTACAAGGTTGATTCAGCAGGTGAGACAGAGACAGCCCTGACCAGCGATATTTATGGCCATTACGATCCCCAGTGGTCGCCAGACGGAAACTGGATTGTGTATTACAAGTGGGACGCAACAGGCTTACCCCAGATTTACAAGGTTTCGTCAGCAGGTGGAACAGAGACAGCCCTGACTAGCGATAGTTATAGCCATTACGATCCCCAATGGTCGCCAGAGGGGAGTGAGATTGTGTATTGGAGGTATGATGCGACAGGCTACTGGCAGATTTACAAGGTTCCATCAGCAGGGGGAACAGAGTTTGTTCTGACAAGCGATAGTTATGACCATTACCATCCCCAGTGGTCGCCTGACGGAAACTGGATTATGTATTACAAGATGGATGCAACAGGATACTACCAGATTTACAGAGTTCCATCAGGAGGGGGAACAAAGACAGCCCTGACTAGCGATAGTTATAGCCATTACGCTCCCCAGTGGTCGCCTGACGGGAACTGGATTGTGTATTACAGGTATGATGCGACAACCTACCAGCAGATTTACAAAGTCCGTTTTGGGGTCGGTATTGAGGAGACGCCATCCCCTACACCCGATTTCTTTAGCCTCAAAGTGATGCCAACAATAGCTCTTCCAAATGGAGTTACCATTAATTATGGCGTTGCAAGAGAAGCGAAAGTCTCCCTGAGGATATACGACATAGCTGGGAAATTTGTAAAGGAATTATTAAATAGCAATATAGAACCCGGTAATTATACTATTAGATGGGATGGCTCAAATCACGATGGAGAGAAGGTGAGTTCTGGTCATTATTTTGTGAGGATAGAATCGGGTAAATTCACAAGAGCAGAGAAGGTGATGGTGGTAAGATGATAGGGAACGAATAGAAAAAAACAAAAATGTTGCCGAACTTCATATAACAGCGTATTTGCGGTTTGCAGAGTTTATCCTGAGCCACCGAAGGGCTTTCCCCAAATCATTGCAATAATTAACAAATACCGTTCCAAATTATAAAAGTTCGATTTTCCAATTCTGTAGGGACATGCCATGGCGTGTCTCACAATTTTCGCTTTCTTGACAAGATTGCTGAAATAGTTATAATCGTTTTGTGGTAAAAAACGGGGTTGATTTGGGAGTGCTGTTACAGTACAAGAACTCAAAGATGACTGATATTTATATTAGTGAAAAAGATATTAGATGGATTAAGAATCCCTTTAGAGTTTTGTTAAAAGGAGACTGAGACTATGGAAAATTTATTAGATAATTTAAAAACCTCACTTCAAACAGATGAGCGTTTAACCAACGAAGGCGAGCTTTTGAAGAATAAGATTATTGAGCTTGCTTTGAAATTAGATAAGGAACTTATAAAACTTCTTTTGTCAGATAAAAAGATGAAAGAGGTGTTTTTCGTTGATGTAGACCCCGTAAAAGGTGATAAATCACCTAACGGGGCAGGTGGAACGCTTGTTTTTGATAATGATAAATTCATTCGCTTTGTTTCAAATAAGCAATTTTTACCTGATTCTTATACTTCTTTTAAGAACAAAATTGGATTAACAGCGGAAGATGAATATTTGAGCGAGAAAAGAGAAGTTGTGCTCTCTTGGCCCTATAAGGATTGTGTTTTGGAAGGCGGGATGACAAAAGAAGATCAGAAAAGAGATGAAATTTTCTGGAACGAAACGCTGGCGCCGGATGAAATAAGCCGTCTTCTTGATCCAAAGGTTTTTACCAACGCCAAACGTATTGACAAAAAAGGCGAACACCTCCTATTGTCATTGCGAGGAGGCGGTAGCCGACGAAACAATCCAGTATTCAGAACTGACGCCAATGGCAACATTAAGGACAATCTCATCATCAAAGGCAACAATCTTTTAGCCCTTCACTCTCTCAAAAAACACTTCGCTGGCAAGATAAAGCTTATATATATAGATCCACCATTCAACACGGAGGGAGCAGCTAATACCTTTAATTATAATAATTCGTTTAATCATTCAACTTGGCTTTTGTTCATGAAAAATCGTCTTGAAGTTGCACGCAACTTGCTTCAAGATGATGGAATAATAGTAGTTTCTATTGATGCCGCCGAACTATTCTATTTGGGTGTATTGATGGATGAGTTATTCAATAGAGAAAATAGAATGGGTTTAATAGCTATTGTTCATAATCCAGGAGGAAGGCAAGATGATAAGTTTTTCCCCACGGCCCATGAAAACATGATTTTTTTTGCTAGAAATATCTCAAAAGCGAATCTTAATAGACTGGGACTTACTAAAGAAAAAAAGTCTCAGTTCAAGTATACCGACAAATATGGACGATACAAATTGAGAGGGTTTAGAAGGAGTGGCAGTAATTCAAGGCGTAAAGACAGGCCTAATTTATATTTTCCTATTTACTACAATCCCACTAACGGTGAGATATCAATTAATCCCAAAGCAAAATCTGACAGTTTTATTGAGATTTTCCCTATTGATGAAGAGAGGGTAGAACGTTGTTGGAGATGGGGGCCTCAAACATTATTAGAGAAGTATGAGAAGTATATCGAGATAAAAAAGGTGAATGATAAATATCAGCTTTATGTGAAAGAAAGAGAAAGTGATTATGAGGGTGAGAAAGCTAAAACTATTTGGGATAAATCAAAATATACAGGACAAACAGGTACACATGAACTTAAGAATTTATTCGGTAATAAGGTGTTTAGTTATCCTAAATCCCCTTATTTAATAAAGGATGTCGTAAAAATAACAACTCAAGAAGGAGACATAATATTAGATTTTTTTGCTGGTAGCGGTACTACTGGAGCAGTTGCTCATAAAATGAGACGACAGTATATCCTTGTGGAACAAATGGAAGATCAAGTTATGATTATTATGGGGCGTCTGAAAAAAGTTATTAATAGCGATCAAGGAGGAATTTCAAAAGAAATTGACTGGAAAGGCGGCGGAGATTTTGTGTATTTAGAGTTAATGAAATGGAACGAGAATTTTGCAAAGAAAATTCAGAAGACGAAGACAAAACAAGAATTAAAAAAACTTTGGGAGGTGATGAAGAAAAAAGCATTTTTGAGTTATAAAGTTGATATAAAATCAGTAGATGAACACGCAAAAGATTTTGTTGATTTATCCATTGAAGACCAAAAGAAATTTTTATTGGAATGTTTAGATAAAAACCACCTCTATGTCAATTACAGCGAGATTAATGATAAGGAGTATGGAGTGAGTGGGGATGATAAGAAGATAAATAAAGAATTTTATAAATCTTAGTTATGAAAATATCCAGATTAGAAATTAAAAATTTTCGCTCTATTAAACATATTGTGATTGAGCCCAGAGAATTATGTTCGTTAATAGGTCCAAATAATGTTGGAAAAACAAATATTCTTAGGGCAATAGATTTAATTCTTGGGGAAGGTTGGACTACAAAAGCTAAAATTGCAAGAGAGTTATTCAATGATAATAGCAAGCCAATTATTATTGAAGTTATATTTAAAAACCCAGTTATTTATTCGTGTGTTGATAAATACGGACAGGAGAAAAGTAATACAGTTCAGTCAATTAAGCTAGAAATGCGGTTGGAACCGGAACTTTCTGCAAAAACAACCAGAAATAGCGGTGATACTTTTTACTATCAAGATAACTTTAAAAGAAAGTGTCATTTTATTTACATACCAGCTGGCAGAAAGTTATCCGATGAGATGAGAATTAGTCAATGGACATTGTTGGGAAAGTTAATGAGGATAATCCACAACAATTACATACAAAAATATGATACCGATGAGGAAAAACTAAAGAAAGACTTTGAGGAAAAAATTAAATCTGCGAAAGATTTCTTGGAAGCAGATTTTAATCCGGAAGTTGTAACTTTTAAAAGATTTGTGGATACCTTTAAAAAATATTGCAAAATAAATAGCGCCGGGCTTGCGAATGAATTTATTCCAAAACTAAATATTTATAATTTAAACTGGTTCTATAAGACACTCCAAATACATATTAAAGAAGATTTTCCTGAAAAAGATTTTGATGCTGAAGAAGTAGGAGCGGGAATGCAAAATTTACTGCTAATTTCTATTTTTCAAACCTATGCAGAATTAATGGGAGGAAAAGTCATTTTTGGAATAGAGGAACCGGAAAATTTTCTTTATCCAAATGCACAGCGGAGTCTTTATCAGTCGTTTCAGGAGTTATCAAAAAATTCACAAATATTTTATACAACGCATAATCCTAACTTTATTGATGCATATCGCGCTTATGAAATAGAGATTCTGCAAAAAATAAAAGATAAAGGCACAGTACATTTACAAAAAGATAAACAATACTTAACAGAAGAAACGGCAGAGGAAGAAAAATTTAGAATTTAC
Source organism: bacterium (assembly GCA_049647125.1). GTDB lineage: Bacteria > Hydrothermota > Tepidihabitantia > SM23-42 > SM23-42 > JAUVZL01. Next base: position 70,338 of record JBARXC010000219.1, read on the forward strand.
ACACAGTTTAATACAGAGAGAAATGAATTGTTTTTTGCAAGAAAAGTTGTTTTGGTTGAAGGTGATTCAGATAAGATTTTATGGACAGCTCTTTGCGAAAACAGATGGGGGTTAGATTTAAATAAAGACGGCATCACTATTATTGAGTGCGGTGGTAAGGGTGGTGTTAATTATTTTATTGGTGTTTGTAAATTAGTTGGCATCCAAGATTATTTTGCAATATGGGATCAAGACAACGAAGAAGAATACAGTCCAAGAAAGGACTGGCTTAGTGAAACAAAAGACGATGATAAAGGAATTGGAATACCGGGAAATTTAGAGAAATTCTTAGGATTACCGGAAGGCAACAATGCAAAGAAAGTTAAAAATGCTTATAAATGGGCTCTTGATGAAAAGAATAAGATTCCCGAATTATTTTTGAAGGTAAAAAAATATCTGACAGAGAAACATGAGGGCAAAATATATACAGAAAGTGAAATGCCTAAAAACAATAACATCAATTTTGAAGATACACCATTTTAATTATGCTCTACGAAGTTTTTAATTCAATAAGAGAATCATTTGGGCAGGATTATAAACCATGAAGAAAAACAATACCAGAAAAGGTGAAATTGTTATTTATCAGACCGCTAAGAAAAAGGTTGAGTTGAGGGTGCGGCTAGAAAAAGAAACCATCTGGATAGACGCTCATCAAATAGCACAGGTTTTTATTGTCGATAGAACAGTAGTTGTAAAACATATTCGCAATATTTATGAAACTGGTGAATTACCTAAAACTTCAACCTGTGCAAAAATTGCACAGGTTGCCGCTGATGGAAAAATTAGAAAAATGAATCTTTATAATTTAGATATGATTATTTCTGTGGGCTATCGGGTGAATTCCAAACGTGCCACCCA
>JBARXC010000220.1:0-2334 GCA_049647125.1 bacterium
TTCGATGACATAAGGTTGGATACTTGGATAGTAATCCCCGCCCCGGACAGCGTGGATACATTAAAGGAGGGAGAGGAGATTTGGAAGAAGAGAAATGTAACCTTTCATCTCTCCCTGCGGGACACCGACGGAGATTTTGATTTCCAGCATCTGGAAGCCGCCGGATTTGCAGAATTTATGTTCAGACAGTCCGAGAAAGACAATCTATGGAGGATCGTTCGCTGGATTGATAAATCGATGTTAGACTAATACAAAAGCACAAAATGCGTATGCATCTTCGATGCGAAGCATTCATCCGAATTTGTTTCATTCTATTTGATTTCCCCCCATCCTTCCCTCTCCCCTGGGGGAGAGGGCTAGGGTGAGGGGGCGACATCGTATCAAAAAATAATTTCGTTTGTATTAGTTTATCTATTAATTGAAGCATAATGGAGGATTTCAATGGCAAAGTTAAGCATTAACGTCGATCATGTAGCCACCTTAAGACAGGCAAGAAAAGCCCAGGAGCCAGACCCGGTGGCGGCTGCCATCGCCTCTGAGGTGGCAGGTGCAGATGGGATCACCATCCACTTGAGGGGAGATAGAAGACATATTCAAGATCGTGACCTTAAAATCCTGCGGGGGGTGGTTAAGACTGCCTTGAATCTGGAGATGGCCGCAACCGAAGAAATGGTGGACAAGGCACTGGGGGTCAAGCCGGACATGGTAACACTGGTTCCTGAGAAGGAAGGAGAGCTTACCACCGAAGGCGGTCTGGATGTGGAGGGAGGTTTCGATCAACTCAACTTAGTCATACCCAAACTCAAGCGGGGAGGGATTTTAGTCAGTCTCTTTATAAATCCAGATGAGGAGAGCATCAAGACAAGTGCCAAACTGAGAACCGACTATGTGGAGATCAACACCGACAGTTACGCCTGTGCCAAAAATATCACCGAACAGATCACCCAACTGGAAAGAATCGAGAAGATTGTGAATTTGGCCCATCGGCTCAACCTAGGGGTAAATGCTGGGCACGGGCTGAACTATAAGAACATCTCCCATCTGGTTCAGATCGAACATATTCATGAGTTCTCCATCGGACATGCCATCGTAGCTCGTGCTGTCCTGGTAGGATTTGAAAAAGCAGTAAAGGAAATGCTGGATTTGGTCAAAAAAAGGTGAGAACCATTAATGCACAAAATGTCCCCTCTCCCCTCGGGGAGAGGGTTAGGGTGAGGGGGAATTCAAAATTTGTGTTTGACTTTTAGCAACGGGTGCCCCACTGCTCTGCTATGGGCAAGCTGGCAAGCGGCTCCTGCCCCACTTCCCAAAAATCCTTGACAAGGTTGTATAAATGACTATAATGTATCACATAAACGGAATCGATTTTGCGAGAAATCGGGTTATGGTCAATATATCCAGGGGTGTTACCGGTTGGCGAACAAATGCTGCATTTTGGGTACGGGTGAACCGCATGGTTCACTCCGCAGGCGTGTTATACGGCACTTGAAATGGTATTTGGGGTGTTTATGCGGATACATATAAACAATGTTATGGCGCATGTCAGGTAGTGGCAGGGGGATGAACGGGAAATCGGCCAGCGTGACGCCAAACGATCTCATGTGGTAAGCTCTACGACCGAACACGGGGTTCCACCCCCCAGTCCGGCGCAACTCATTTTCAAGGAAGGAGAAACAGAAATGGGTGATAAGGGGAAAAAAGATAAAACCAAAAGGGAACAACGGAAAAAGGCAAAGCTTGATCCAAAGGAAAAACGGAAATTTAAAAAAGAAAAGAGAAGTCAATAAATGGCCAGTGCTGTCCGGTGACCTTAAATCAAGTAAGGAAGTTGTGTGCCAGTTACGAGAAGAGCCGGGTGGCCCACAGCTGAGCAGTGGGGCACCCCGGCTTTTTTCGCAGGCGTGTCATACGGTACTTGAAACGGTGGTCGGGATGTTATACGGATACATATAAATAATGTTCGGTGTGAAAAGAGATGACCTCACGCCTTCTGACAAGAGAACGAATCCTGGAAATCATGAAGTGCTATGATCACCTGCCGGAACCTGAGAATCTGGCGGCGACCATTCTCAAGGGACACCTATTGGTCGAAACACGACTGAAAGAGTACATCGACAAGAAATTACCCAACCCGCAGGGCTGTAACCTCGACCGGTTCAAGTTCTCTCAGTTGATAGAGATCGCCCATGGGTTATGCTCCTCGCCACAGCATGACAACCTCTGGCAAAGCATCCAGAAGCTAAACATGCTGCGCAACCGACTCTCACACGAACTCGACGACGTCCGTTTCACGAGCGCCCTTGAGGATTTTCTCGGTTTTCACACGAAACACTT
>JBARXC010000221.1:0-6483 GCA_049647125.1 bacterium
GATTTACGATGTGTCATACCTAAACCCGAATTTTACATTGACTTATCATAGTGAGCTGTTATACTCAACCGGATCAATCAAAAAAAAGGATAAATTTATGAATATAATAGAAGCCATTACAAAAAGAAGAAGCATCCGCAAATTCAAAGGTACGCCTATATCAGATGACATAATCATCAAGATATTGAATGCTGCGGTGCAGGCACCTTCAGGTAAAAACAGACAGCCATGGCATTTTATTGTGGTCAAAGACGAAAAAAAGAACGAGATGATGAACATCCTTCGCCAGGTGATAAACAATGCAAAACAACAGGGCAGAGATACGGGCAGCAGCGAAGGAACCGCACAAACCATGGAACAGGCACCAGTAACCATCTTTATCTTCAACGCGAACGCTGAACGGGCCAAAGGCAAAAAAACATCGAATATTGTGGATGCACAGTCAATAGGAGCGGCGATCCAAAACATGCTCCTGGCATCACTGGAATACGATATCGGTTCGCTCTGGATATGCGATGTTTTTTATGCTGACGACGAACTGTGTACATGGCTAGGACAAACTCAGGAGATGATCGCTGCCGTATCACTGGGTTACCCGGACGAGCAGCCGAATGCACGACCCCGTAAACAGATCGAAGAAGTTGCAGAATGGTTCTGAAAATAGTGGATTATTGACAGTCAATATTTCTTGATTATAATAGCTCACCCTCACCCCCGTATCAAGTACGGGGCAGGCTTTAATCCTCTCCCTGAATAGGGAGAGGAAATTTTGGGGGCTGAGTGTCTTTACAATAAAATGAATATCTGGAAATGCCGTATGCTCCAGGACTAACGAATGGAGGTCGGAACGTAACTGACGTTTGAGATCGTAATGCACATAGTTAGTGAGCGTAAAACGGGGGATTCAAGGCATCCGAAAAAGTTTTGATGCCTTTTGTAAAAGTTTTTTGGATAAAAGGGGGTGTCCCCCTTTGCGCCTGTAGCTCAATCGGATAGAGCGACGGACTTCGAAGTCATATTAACGATTTTGAAAATCCCTGAAAATGCGATGTATCAAAGCTTTGCGCGATTTTTACTTGTCTCGCCAGTGGAAAAAAATCTACCAGATTCCGTACAATCCACGTGAAAAGTGGACCAAAACTGGACCAAGTCAGAAAAGGGGTTGGCAAAAGCCAACCCCTTGCCATTAATAAATAGTATGAAAAGCAATATAGAATTACTAAAAAGAGAAATTACAGCACTAAAGAAGGAGATAAGAAGTTTGTGAACCACTGTTAAGTATCCATGCAATGCGACTGTAGTGCATTTCAATCACATAGATAAATGTCCTGCTGGAAAGCATATTAAAGCTTTAGAAACACACACAATTAAAAAAACATAATCAAGAGTATTAGGAAATTGATGCACGCCTAAAGTTCGTACATCAGATTCAAGCTGTTCCTTACACAAATGCATTCCACCATGAATTTTAAAACTGCCAAACTCGATGAGACGCGGCGGACTCAAAATCCGTTCCAGCTTTTTCTGAAACTCTCGAAATTACGACAAAAATCGTCCAAGACCTTGTTACATAAGCGCTTAAACGCGTATTATGTGTACGGGATTTTCCGTCTATTACCATATTTTCCAAAGACGTTTGGCATACATTTGGCACACTTTTTTTTAGATGGGTGCTGAAATTGAGCAAGGGGTCGGCGAAAGCTGCCCCTTGGTTTGTTCACCTCACCAATATGGAATAGGCGACAAACCAGCACAAATCAAACACAAGAGCTTCCTTTGAAAGCAGTAAATTCGGTAAAGTGTTTAAAAATATGGGCGCGCCCGTATCTCAATTGGATAGAGCGGCGGACTACGGATCCGATTTAGTCATTTTTGATAACCATTGAAATTACCGAAGAAATCGCATGAACAAAAATCAGATAACGTTTTCACCCATTCTGCCTATTGCGGTCTATTTCGGAAAATGGACCGCACAAAAGAAGGGGGAGCGTATGTCGCTCCCCTGTTAGCATTATGTACGTTGAAACAGAACAGTCTAATTAACTAAAATTACTTTCTGAGTTTCTTCGTAACTATCAGTTTCAACCTTAATAAAATAGATGCCTGTACTTAATTTCCCTGGCTCAACATAGAATTCATTCATGCCAGCTTTCGATCTACCACTGAAGATATTCTCAACAAGTCTTCCGGTAACGTCGTAGATTCTTAGATACACATCCTCTCGAGTATATTGACCTAAGCCATATTCGATATACATCGTGCTTCGACACGGATTAGGATATACAACCAAGAATGGAGTATTACATTTCTGCAATTGTTGATTCTCTTTTATCCCGGTATGGACTTCTATCTGCCCGCAATACGGTTTTGTATTTCGTGCTGTCACGGTGACAAGGATTGAATCAATAGCGACCGTAAGTGTATCAATGAATTCAATCTGCCCGGCATTGTCGGTACGACCATAATGGTAGATTGTGGAATCGCGCTGAGCCTTAATACAGACGAGGGCACTCTCAATCGGTACCGAACTGCAGTGGACCGAGACCTGTACCGTACATATACCAGTCCAACATACTGAAGGATGGGTAACCTGAATGATTTTCGGCGTTCCGGTACGCACTGTCATCTCAGGATCTCCCAGGCAATTCCATCCGTCATAGTCAAGTGAATCACCACAGAGCTGGAAATACTCTATTCTACCTGCCTCAGCGGCTTGACCAAGGGTACTAAAACTATCACAAAAAATACTCGTCAGCGTGCCTCTCATTAGCGCGCTACGCTCTGCTGACACGCCCTGCAAACCTGTTGTCGTACCATAGAAGCCCACGATTCCTTTTGGTTCTTCTGGTGTTCCTGCGCGTAACCATTTATACCCAATACCGTCTATAGTGGCGCATGTTGCCGACACAACAATGGGCAACTTATATCCATTACTCATCTGTGTAGGATATATATCACCAAACGGATGGTACCAACGTCCCCAAGCTTCCCCCCGATAGGTTATGTAGGAACAGCCATTGTTAATCGAATTGATAACATCTATGCTATCATACCCGTATGCATCTACCAGAGAATCAATGTGATTAAACCCAGCATTTATCATGAGAGAATGAGCATAACGTGTCACATTCCAGTAATTGGAATCACCAGGCAAGGAATCCGCATCAAGATTGATTATCGTCACTCCTCTCCCAAACCACATTGAATCCTCCATATACGGGTATTTTTCATAACTCATGACTTTCGCAACCACAGTCTTTGCTTGTAGGGAATCACTTACCCAAAAGCGCCCCGGGATGATCTCATTTCGAAAGTCACCTGTAACGTTTGTATAGTAATTGTCAGTATGACAGACTTCCCATCCAGCCCGGCGGGGAAAAGGTAATTGATAGTTGGCACCCACCAACAACAAATATTCCGGCTTAATCAGCCACGTATTGTATGCGTCGGCGACGTAGTCACGAATTTGCGTTGAATCGCTACCAATTTCCGAAAGTTTCTTGATTTTTGCCTTTAGGCCTTTTTTGGTTTTCCATTCGGCGAGCGGTAATAAAGCGTTATAGTAATCGTCGTGCGTTATTATTAAATAACGTGCACCTGTATCCTGGGCAAAAGATATGGTTAGAAAAAAAATAATTAATGGAAGTAGAATTCGATTCATTTTATCTTACCTTAGCAAAACAAATTTCTTTGTCTCCGTATAATCTTCAGCATTTATTTTGAGGAAATATACTCCACCAGGGAGTTTATCGCCATGTTCATCAGTACCATCCCAAGCAATTCGGTGAAAATTCTTACCAGGTAAATCAAAACTTTCAATCATTCTACCTGCTACATCAAAAATCGTCATCTGGGTATTGTGTAAGTAAGGAAGTGACATCTCAATATTAATAATATCCACTGCAGGATTAGGGAAGATTTTAAGAGAAACAGTAAGTGGTGTGGTGATGCTCTGTTCGTGAATGCCAGTTTCACCATCAATTACTGATATTCTACTTGAGAAGTAATGACTCAAATAAACAGTATTATGCAGAGAATCAAGCAGCAGCGCCTTTCGTGGTGAACATATGCCGCCAAAAATACCCATTGCCCAAACATGGGAACCGGCTATCGGAAAATTTGCTAAAACTACATCAGTAGCACCGTCAATGACTATTATGCCATCAGGTCGTGGGGGGGAACTGGGGTAAACATAAGCACAAAAAACAGTATTAGTGACTGGATTGAAAAGTAGGGAATACTTGAATCCGGAGATGTAAATCGTATTGATGATCGAGTCAGTCGCACCGTCAATAACAGTAATTCTATCTCCCGTTGCACAATAGACCTTGTTATTAATAGAGTTATACGTAAAGGTAAATGTCCGAGGACCAGTGAATAATGTCGTAATAACCTCATTGCTAATACCATCAATTATTATAACACTGCTTACTAATGAACAGTATATTTTATCGCTAATCGTATTATACTCAAGAGACCATGGACTAGGAGCTACAAGAGAGGTAAGTATGGTATCCGCATGTGCATCAAGTATTGTAATCGTATTGTCAGAGTAACTTGATATGTAGAGTTTATTATCGCTTGAATTCCACACCATAGAATAGGGGCTTAAAGGAACAGAAATCGTATTGAGAGCCACGTTTGTATGGCCATCAATCACCGTGATATAACCGCTCTCAGGGTACAGTCCACTCGAAGCATAGATTTTATTGTCTGTTGAGTTAAACGCAAGTGCAAGCGCATCGCCAGGAATTCGTACACGTGTGATTATTGAATCTGTGGCACCATCTATGACTGTAACATCTCTACCTGTATTATTCGCACAGTAAACCTTGTTCTCAAGGGGATTCAATAATATATCCCACGCGCATTCTCCCATCTCCTTCAATGCACAACTATCAGGAGTGTTTGTATTAAAAACCACCACAAAATTATCAGAGCGACCAACACAATAGTATTTTTCAGTTGCTGGATTCAGAATTGCAGAGTAAGGCGTAAAACCGACTGCTGTCTTGAAACGATGCTCCAGGCTTTCAGCTGCGTAGCCGTCAATAGTATACCCAGGGAGATTGTCAAAACCTTCATTTGCCACCCACACCTGATTGTATTCTCTCTCCCACATCATAGAATTCCACGGGAGAATACCGGTTTCCATGGTATCGATTATTGCATTCGTCGTCCCATCGAGTACGATCATGTCAGCGAAGAAATCCTCAGTTTGGTAAGGCTCGGTGACTACAAAAAGCTGATTATCTGTAGAATCATATGCCATTGCTAACACCGGAGCATTAAAGTAAAGAGTTTCAATATGCTGATTCGTATTTCCATCGAAAATGTAAATATTCTCGCTTGACAGATGTCCAATATAGACTCGGTTCATAACTGAATTGTAGTCTGCACAAAGCGGAAATTGACCAAGTTGCCACGAACATATGAGGGTATCACCAATACCATCAATGATTGCTACATTGTCGTCAGATTGATTGATGCAATAAATTCTATTATTGAATTTGTTGAGGGTAAAGTGATATGAACCTGGATCTACAGCTATCTGTCGAATAAGATTATGGTTGCTCGCATCAATAATCGCTAATATTCCCGAGCTTGCGTAACAATAGATTTTGTTGGATATTGGATTGTAATTTAGTACTCTTGGGTAACCACCTATAGAAACACTGTCAATGAGAGAATCGTCGGCACAGTCTATTATCTGGACAGAATAATTCCCTTCTTGGGTACAATAGATCTCATCTTCAGCAGTGCTCCAAACCAGAGCATCAGATGAACTAGGTAAGGATACTGTATTTATCATTTGGTTAGTTAGACAATCGATTACTCCGACTATAGTTCCATCCCCATTCGCGCAATACAACTTATTGCTCGTTTCACTGCAGGCAATTGAGGCAATCCTCCAGTCTAAATGTATAACTGCCAGCAAATTTCCTGATTGTGCCTCACAGACAGCTATGTTAGGAGCATAGCGACCACCACTGATGATGTACATTCTATCCATGTTCGAGTTATAAACTAACTCACTGGGAGCAACAACTCCCCCCGCAGAATCCGGCAACCAGACAGTCTGTATGGAATCACGCGACTGCATATACTTATGATTCTTTGGCATTTTGCTCAATGGACTTACCTGAGGTATTAGAGTATCATGATGACTTTTTTCTCCAAAGTATGTCTGAAATTTTTCAAAAGTCCAAAGATTGCTGCTATCGACTTTCGAAGGTTCTCTTGTAAAATATGAGCCATAACTGATAAGTACGATTATTATTATTGTCATAATCCCTCCTTTTTCGTCTTTACATCTTCATTGATATTTCTTTAATTCTGGTATCTAACTACAAAGTACCATGGGTTTGACCAGTAAGAATAGTACTGCCAGTATGAACTTTTCGCTCTCACTTGCCAACTATATTGTGCCGTATCATAAACAGATACGACATAGAAGTTGTTGTAGACGATGCGTTGATCATA
>JBARXC010000222.1:0-6851 GCA_049647125.1 bacterium
GGTCTTAAAACTCGCTTATTGCTGTGATGCCTTCCATAACTACCTTGTATCATTTAGGGTATACGATGGTGTGAACCATCCATATTTAAAATGAAAAGGTATACGATGGTGTGAGCCTTTCCAGTTACTCACATGCGTATATATGTATATGTACTTCTATCGTCTTCGAACTTTTATGCCCCTGTTTTAATTTTTGCGATGTTCGGAATATCAAGATCTTTGCAAATCTTAATCGCAAGAGGATTTTGATTAACTTCTCTTTTAAGAATCTTAGAAATCCTATATATTTTCTTGCTCATTTTTTCTGTTTTTTCATCTGTTTCAAGGCGTGCTAAATTTCCTGATGCCTCTGTGGTCTCTCTCTGTGGTCGCCGCGTGCTCTGCGGTAAAAATCAAGGTTAATATGGCGATTTTACCAGAAAATTTGACCGTGCCGCCGTTCATATCAGAGTTCTTACGTGCCGTGCCTCTTCAATCGTCATAATATCCAATACCTTAACGGTCTCTTTTCCTTATCGTAAATTCGGTGGGATATCGCATACCCGCCTGTTAAACGACCCGAGCCGAAGCCGAGAGCGCAGTGTGGCACGGAGCGAAGCGGAGTGAGTTTTTCGTCTCCGAAAATCATCCTGCCGCCGTAGTTTTTTCTTACATTCAGTGGGGGGGGTTCTTCGTAAAAAGTGCCGGTCTCCATTCAATCCAATTCCCCCACAGTTGACACTTGCCTATATTCTACATCATCAAATTCTTTGAAATGAGCGTGGCCACATTTTATCTTTCTTTTCTCGCTTGTTTTCAATTCCTGACCCGCAGACTTTGTTTCAGCAACAAAATAAACGGTTTTTTCATTCCTTTTAATCAATGCCCAGTCTGGGTTGTAATTTCCGATTGGTGTTTTGATCTTGAACCAGAACGGCAGTTTGAAATAAAACTCGATATCATCCCTCATTTCGCATTCTTTGGCAAAAGCATATTCCACATTTGAATCAAGAGGTAGGAGGTTACTGTAAATGGTTTTATCCTGTTTTGAGACATTGAAAGTTAGATTATTGATGTGTATTTCATAATCTTCAAACAGGCGCATTTCGTACTCTTTTGTACCGATTTTTTCATATTTGATGCCATCGATCATCAGTTCATAAAGAACATCTTTTATTGCCACGACAGCATTATCGAAGAAAAGTTGAGGATTGATAAGCAGGTCACCCATTCTGCCTGAACCATTGAGTATTTTCAGAATGGTTGAACGGGTCAGCTCCGTTCGTTCCTGGATGTAAAGTAAGGCGTCGGGTATTTTGAGTGCCCATTCAAGCGAAGTTGTGGATGATGCTTTTATTTCAGTCACAATGCCAAATTCATCGAATTGTAATGCGGTTTTGGTCGTTTTCATCAGAGCCTTTTGTATTCTTGGCATCTGTTCAACGGCTTTTGTTGCCTTCTTTATTAGTTCATGAGTATCGTATTCCACCTTGTACGACGTTTGATACTTGATCCTGTCCCAGATGTCTTTGAATTTTTCATCCAGCTCAAAACCTTTGCGGTATTTCACGGTATCTCTTGCTTGTCTATTCTTTATTCTTCCCTTGAATGATACACCGCAATCCTCTTCAATCTCATTTTGTAATTGTCTGGCAAAGTCCTCATAGGATTCGTTGGCAATAACGGCCAAACGGTTAATTGTAGTGTCTTGAATTCTTATACCAGACATATTTACCGGAAGTCTTAATCCCCGCCCGATCTCCTGTCTCTTCTTCAATTCGGAGTGTGTCTCGTTCAAGGTGCATATCTGAAATACATTTGGATTATCCCACCCTTCGCGTAAGGCGGAATGGCTGAAGATGAACCGTAAAGGTTCGTTTATGTCCAAAAGTCGTTCTTTGTACTTCATTATTAGTTTGAATGTATCATCATCCGCTTGTGATTTTCCGGTCGTGTCCTTCCATCTGCCCTTTTTGTCCTGCGAGAAGTAACCGTTATGAACATCTTTAGAATCAAAGGGGATTAATCCCTTGTAAGCCGCCTTGCTGGAAACTTCCTTGTAAGCCTCTTCAAACCACTCCGCGAACTTGCCTTTTATCGGATGTCCATCTGGATCATAGGATCGGTAATTGGCAACACGATCGATAAAAAACAGAGAAAGGACCTTAATGCCTTTACTTTTGAGTTTTTTCTCTTTCAGAAAATGCTCTTCCATCGTCTTTTTGATCTGAACTTTCATAATGTCATCGGTAAGACCGCCAAAGGCATCACCAATAAAAAGCATCTCTCCATTTGAAAGTTCAATAAATCCATCCTGAACATCGATAGCATTGATGATGTATCCGTCTTTGTATATCTCTCTTTTATTAGAAAGTTCATATAAGTCGTCCCCAACCTTGACGGTAACGGTTTTGCGCTTCACACCATCCCTTGTATTTACATCTATCTTTATCTTTGAAGAAGTGCGCGTTTTAGTAGCGTTCACTTTTTCCAAACATACAAAAGCCTCATTAAAATCGTTTTCCGTTACGATGGAATCCACTTCGATGTGTTTGACCAGTCCAAGATCATATGCTTTAACGGGATCAAGGTTATAAAGCATATTGTATCTTTTAATGTGGGTTGCTGAATATCGCAAAGTACACAATGGGTTCAGATTTTCAATTGCCTTTTTCCTTATATCCGTTTCCATGTTTTGAGGTTCATCCACTATAACAAGGGGATTGGTTACCTGAATGAACTCCACCGGTTTTTTACCAGTCAATTTATCATTGGGTCTATTGATTATGTTTTCGTCTTTGGCAAACGAATCAATATTTATTACGAGAATCTGGATGTTGTTATTGATGGCAAAATTCCTCAAGTTGGAAACCCGTTTTGAATCATAAACCCAATAATTTACAGGGGTCTTGCTGTAAAGGTTCTGAAAGTGGTCAAATGTTATCTCAAGATTTTTCATTACACCTTCTCGTATAGCAATCGAAGGCACAACTATTACGAATTTTTTAAAGCCATACTTTTTGTTCAATTCATAAATAGTCCTAAGATACACATAGGTTTTACCTGTGCCTGTTTCCATTTCAACGGAAAAATGCAATCCATCCAGTTCTGCGGAGACTGGAAGGAGGTTTTTCTTCTGGATATTCTGCACATTCTTTAAAATCTGCTCATCACTGATGGTCAATTGGTTGCCAACACCACCGATGGGGCTGATGATTTGCTTATTATCAATGGTAAAGCTAAAATCACCGTGACTCAGGGGCTGACCCTCAAACACGCCAACAATTGAATTAATGGCATCGATCTGAAATTGCTGGTTTGGATCAAAATGGAGCTTCATTGTTAGGCCACCCATCTTGGGATTCTACAGATTGATTGCTCTTTATTATGATATCGTCCGCTAAATCTCATTGTCTTTTTCATCTTTTGGTGCTCCATATCTCATATATGTTTTTCCGACGGTCAAAAGCTTCTACCCCGCCTTCCATTATAGTAACAATTTGCTTTTGTGTATCGCAATGGTCAATAGTTCCATCATTGACATCAATTTTCTCTTCTGAGTAAGTACAAGATATTATTTTTTCACTGTCACCAAGAACAGGAATGTTTGCATTATGAGTTGCGAAAATGAACTGCATGTTTCCTTTCAATTTTTTTATTTCTTTAATGACCTCCTCATAAATCGTTTGATTGTCCAAATCATCTTCTGGTTGATCAATTATCAACACATCATTTTCTTTCTGAGCAAGAAGAAAAAGGATTAAAGCAGATGCTCTTTGTCCCAAAGAGTGCCTAGCCAAATCTTTTCCTTTGTATTTAATAATAAACTTGTTTTCTATTTGATATGTTAACAAGTCTTCATTATTTTCATTAAATTTTTTATCAAATGTAGATAATTGGTTTTCATTAACAATCTCTTTTAAATGTGTTTTATTTTTGTATATTTCTATAAAGTCTTTGTATTTTTCTGTGATCTGTTGATATGAGTTATCTCTAATTCTTGTGCCTCGAAAAATCTCTTTTAGTTTTAAAAGAAATTTATCTTTTCTACCTTTATATTCTATTTCTATGCTAAGATGAGTATTTACTTTATTAATCCTTTTAACTTCTTTTTCTATTGTTTTAAATTCATCATGCCACAGCTTTTGAAGTTCAGATATTTTTTCCATTAAATCGGTTTCATTTTTACCCCGTTCTGTTTCTGATTTATCGATTTCCTTTATTTTCAGTTCTAAATCTTCTATTTCGCGTTTCATCTCTAAGAATTCATCGGGATCAAAATCAGAATCATCTTTCTCAATCTCTCTTTTTATCTGAGCAAATTCTTCTTTTAATTCTTCTTTTTTACTTATCAATTCTTTTTCGACATTATCAAAATCATTAATAAGAGCTTCAAGTATGTCTTTAGTATTATCAAGTTTCTTATATTCTTCTGCAAATTTTGCTAAAATTGTATTTACTTTATCGAATATATCTTGATTATCTTCTGATGCCAACTTTTCAACTTTGATAGATGAAGAATGGTTTTTAATAATTTTAGATATATCCTTACATAACTTCTCCATATTTTTCCTGAGACTATTAAGGGTCAAAATATCAGAATCAAATCGGGCTTGTTTTTGTAATTTCTCTTCAACGCCTTTTTCGCTGTATCGTTTTAATTTATATTTAATATCTCTGATTCTTCCTTTTGTTTCCTTCTCCTCTTCCTCAAGATTGTCAAACTCTTTTAATGAGATTAAAATATTATTAATTTCTCTTTTTTTTGCATTAATTCTTTCATTTACCTTATTAAGACGGTTGCCAATCAACTTATTTATTAAATCCGCTTCAAAATTGATATCTTTGTTAGAGAGGTCTTTTTGTCCGAAATAAATTGGGCGTTGAAATATTGCATCGATAGAAATATTTAGTCTCTCATTACCCTTATAAATGTTCACTTCTTCCCCATAAATCTTTTCTATTCTATATTCGTCTTGTTTTTTATCTGCGATATAAACTGTTAATTTTCCACCGCTTCCCAAAGCATATTTCAACAGGTCTTCTTTATACTTTTTATCTACTGCTTGCTCACTAAGCGGAATATTCAAGGCATATCGTATAGATTCTAAGATCGCAGATTTACCACTACCTCTGATGCCAATAAAATTATTCAGTTCATGTGATAGACTAAGATCCGTTTGATCTAATAAACCGCCTTCAAAAGAGATTGACTTTATATAGGCGTTGTTTATTCCAGGGTTGTTCTCTGAAATGCGGCTTTCTTTATCGATTAAAGCAAATTTAACTGCCCCAAAATTAAAGTCCCCTATTTTTAAAAAACATTCTTTCTTTCGTCCACTTTGTGTGCCGCAGTTACCAACCTCTTTTATCTTTTTACAATCAGAACCTTCTACAAATGCAGGAATTTTTTTTTCATCGCCAAACCATTGAACTAAGTTTTGCTTTATATCGTGGGTTCTAAGTTTCTGAAAACCCAATACATTTCTTTTGAAATGCTCATCAGATCTAATCTGCTTTATTCTGCCTCCATCTAGCTCATTGTAGAAACCACTTTTCTGTTCAATATGTGCCATTATTATGAATGAATCTCGTCTCGCTTTTCTATGTTCTTCCAGCTTTTTAAATAAATCAGAAAGACTATAATTACAACGGGTATTTTCGTTCTCACGATTGGGGACACCTTCAAAAGCGGAATTAAGAAATTGTTCAATAAAATTATCACCATTTCGTATCCAACTTTCATATTCAAAAGCAATCAGACAATGAATACCATTAGAACCATCATTTACAGACAATTCAACGCCGGGAATTAGGTAAATATTCTCTTTCTGTGCTTTTTGTCTAAGTGCTTTATACTCATTTAAGTCGAATTTATTGTGGTTTGTGATTATACCAATTCCCACATCATTATTTTTTAGTTGTTTGATGTAATCCTTGATAAAATCATTTTTTTTACCACTATATTTAAATTCTTTATCGACCTTCGTATGTAGATGCAAATCGGTTTTCAGCCAAACTGAACCATTTTTAAAAATTTGGTCTTTATCTCTCATCTTCACACTACCCTAAAATCTATTTCTGCATCCTTCATCTGCAAAGCAGTATTCGTTTTTAGCTGGTCATTATCCTTGAACAAGCGGTCAAGAGTGATGACCTTTTGCGGTTTTTCGGAAATTACTTTTATGATGATATTCTCGTCAACCTTTTCAAGCATCACTGCTATCTCGCCATCGTTTGCTAGATAATAGTTGTTCTCTTCAACAATCTTGGCAGTTAGAGGTATGCCAGATTTCAATAGCAGTTCATAAAGGATATTTTCAATCTTGGATTTTTCATCTACTGGGTCAGTAAACTTTTCGAGCTGAGTAACAAGTTCTTCCTCGTTTGTTACATCAGAACGCCATATCTTGAAATTAGATTTTTGGAGTTTAAAGACCTTGAAGCCTAAATCTTGTTTACCTGCTGTGCCATTAATGTCCAGTTTACTTTTCTCTTCCGCCTTGATTTTTTTAATTACTCGGTGGATTCGTTCTTTACCTATATCTGCGATAGTTTTGTAGCCAGCTTTAAAAGCTTCTTTTTCCTCTTCACATTTTTCAGGCAATTGAACCATAATGAATTTTCGATTTCCCCCGATTTCGTTTAGCTCAAAGACAGCGTGAGCTGTGGGACAAGTGCCAGCAAAAAAATCTAAGATTATAGGATTATCATCTCCTTCAGTTATGAAATTTATTATGTGTTTAGGCACAGTCTAATTTTCTAGTGATAGAATAGGATACACTCTTTCGGAAGATTTTTAACATCCGAAAGAGAATATATGCATGGTGACCCAAATGGTATTTGTAAACACCAATTTAATAAACTTTCCG
>JBARXC010000223.1:0-1850 GCA_049647125.1 bacterium
GAGGAAATTATTAACAAGCGGTATGAAAAACTGGCCTTGGCAAGGGCGAAAAGGATGGAATATAATAACCAATTTTCCACCTTAAATCAGACCCCTGTTTTGTCCGATTCCCGCTGAACCAGTACACCTTCTACTACAAAACAAAAAGGCAAAGCTAAGGTGGGAATGAATGAATTTTTGATTATGCCGAAAGAATTATCTGCCGGAGTTTACTTTGTGAGAGTGGAAGCAGCTGATTTTGAAAAAACAGAGAAGATAATACTGTTACAATAGTTCCATTGGCTATAAGAATAAAGGGAGGTTGGTAATTATATGCTAGCCTCCTTTTTTATTCATTCAATCCAACTGGGCATTAAAGCGCGCTCGGATTGAGAATTTCAGATTTCACGACCTGCATCACACATTGGCTTCGAAATTAGTGATGGCTGGAGTTGACATTCGAGCGGTTCAGGAATTAATGGGTCACAAAAGTATTAAGATGACAATGAAATACAGCCACTTATCGGATGTTCATCTTAGGGAAGCAGTGAAGAGGTTGGAAGTTGGCACAGATTTGGCACAAGAGCCTCTGCGAAAAACAGGCGGTGCCCGCAAAGCGTTGAGAAACAATGGGCGGTATGCGACTTGAACGCATGACCTTCGGCATGTGAGACCGACGCTCTAACCAACTGAGCTAACCGCCCCAAGGAGGGGACACCCCCCTTCTCTCCATTTGCTTTTTGAAAAAACCACAAAAACCAAACGGAGACCTCAAATCCCCCCAGGGTCGTCAAATCACATGCGAACTTGCATATCAAGAATCGCTTCAACCCCGAAAGGCATAACACTACATATCCAAAAGTAGAATTTTGTTACATTAAGGAGGGAACACCCCCCATGCATCCAGATACTAGATACTTGATGTTAGATATTAGTTTTTTCACTAGAATCTAGTATCTAATATATAGCATCTATCCTTTCTATTCTGTCTTTATGACTCTTCTTCCGTCTATTCGATATTTACCAGATAGGACGAGGTTTATTGCCTCAGTGTAAATCCGCCACTCTTCTTTTAAAATCCGCTCGGCAAGTTTTTCTGGTGTATCATCATCAAGTACTGGTACTGCTGCCTGAATAATTATGGGGCCGCCATCAACTGTATCATCGACAAAATGGACTGTGCATCCGGAAAATTTCACACCCCAGTCAAACGCCTTTTTCTGCACGTTCAAACCAGGGAATGATGGTAAAAGTGCTGGATGAATATTGATTATCCTTCCAGCAAATGCATCGAGCAATGGTTTTTTTAAAATTCTCATGAATCCGGCAAGACACACCAGGTCAACATTATGGTCTTTCAATGTCTGCACGTATTTTTGTTCAACTTCAGGGATAAGCCAGGTTTTTTTTGGTCCTGGGTCCAGGTATATAGCTTTTATATTGTGCTGACGCGCCCGCTGTAAAGCTTTGGCGTTTTCATTGTCACTGATTACGCACGCAAGGTTTGCCTTGAGCGTGCCGTTTTCAATGTTTTCAATAATTGCCTGGAGATTTGTGCCCCTGCCTGAGGCTAATACTGCAATATTTTTCATAGGATATTCTAATCGTTTTGAGCATGAAGTCAAGAATAGATGGGTCCTACAGGGCAGGCGGGATAAATATCGGAGTGCCCGATGAATCGGGCGACTACAATGATTTAATAACTAAATTACTTAGTAACCGAATGATGCTAAGCATAGAAGAGATACTTCGTATGGAAATGATCGCCGCACCCTCGCACTTTCTGCTACGTAGCATAAATTCTGTTTCAGTAAACCACGCGTCAAATAATAAAGTGCGGGGTGCGGGATGGAATGGATTCTTCGAATGGA
>JBARXC010000224.1:0-2038 GCA_049647125.1 bacterium
CTGCGCGCTGATGGCATTGACTGAAGGGACGTACATTCAACGGTTGCCGACGCGCAATGGATCACTGCGCTGATATCCGGATGGCAGCAGGACCGGCTCTTATTGCCAAATGTTTCGCCTGGACAGTCAATGCCACGTCACTCTCAAGGCCGGCGCGCGCTCGGCAAAGAATGTCCGCTTTGGGTCCAGGCTGTGTGAAAACATCGATGGATGTTATGATTCCCCTGTGAACTTGGCGGGGGGATTCGATGGCACGCTTTGTGGTGGGCGAGGATCGCAACCAGAGCACTCTGTTTCCTGAGCGGCTGGACGAGTATGTGGACGAAGACAATCCGGTCCGCGTGATCGATGTCTTTGTCGATGAGCTTGATCTCGCCGGGCTCGGCTTCAGCGGCGTGGAGCCGCACGTGACGGGGAGACCGTCCTACCATCCAGCGACACTGCTGAAGATCTACGTTTACGGATACCTCAACCGCGTTCAGTCGAGCCGCCGCCTTGAGCGGGAGTGCCAGCGCAACATCGAACTGATCTGGCTGACCGGTCGTTTGATGCCGGATTTCAAGACGATTGCAGACTTCCGTAAAAACAACGGCAAGGCCATCGGCAAAGTCTGCCGCGAGTTCGTGGTGCTGTGCCGGCGCATTGATCTGTTCAGTGATGCGAGTGTTGCGGTCGATGGAAGCAAGTTCAAAGCGGTCAACACGCGGGACCGGAACTTCACACGCGCTAAGATGGCCCGCCGCCTGCAACAGATCGACGAGAGTATCGCCCGCTACCTCTCCCAGCTGGATAGCGCAGATCGCCAGGGCCCCACGGTGCCGGAAGCCAGGATCACGCGGCTTAACGAGAAGATTACGACGCTCCGCTCAGAAATGAAGCGCCTAAAAGCGCTCGAAGCCGAGATGTTGCAGACCGAGGACAAACAGATCTCCCTGACGGATCCTGATGCGCGCTCAATGGCCACGAGCGGCCGGGGAAGTGGGATCGTCGGTTACAATGTCCAAAGTGCAGTGGATACGAAGCATCATCTCATCGTTGCCCATGAGGTGACCAACGTCGGGCCTGATCGGAGCCAGCTTTCCAACATGGCTCAACAGGCCCGCACCGCGCTTGGATCTGAGACCATCGAGGTTGTTGCCGATCGCGGGTACTTCAATGGCGAAGAGATTTTGGCCTGCGAGGAGGCTGGCATAACGGTTTATGTTCCAAAGCCGATGACTTCAGGGGCCAAGGCCGAAGGGCGTTTGGGCAAACAGGACTTCGTCTATATCGCTGAGGACGATGTCTATCTTTGTCCCGCCGGTGAGCGGCTGACCTATCGTTATACAAGCGAGGAAGACGGCAAGACCTTGCATCGCTACTGGACCTCTGCCTGCACGAGATGTGCGATCAAGGCACAATGCACGACTGGCAATGAGCGCCGGATTAAACGGTGGGAGCACGAAGCCGTCCTTGAGGCTGTGCAGGCCCGGCTCGATCGCAATCCGCACAAGATGCGCGTGCGCCGCCAGACTGCAGAACACCCATTTGGGACGATAAAGTCGTGGATGGGATCAACGCACTTCCAGATGAAAACGCTCGCGCATGTCGCAACCGAAATGGCCCTGCACGTTCTGGCCTACAACATGAAACGCTTGATGAGCGTTCTCGGCATCGGCCCATTGATCACGGCCATCCGCGCTTAAGCCGATCCTGCCGCCCGTATCAGCCCGTCCAACCGGTTCGAGGAGCCATTGTCCGCCTTCACGGCCCGATTCTTGCGAACCGTTCAAGCCGAACCGCCCAATCTGTCAAATCGCGGCCGCGATGCGTGATTACGCAATCCAACGACTGGACCAAGCGCGTTCTCACACAGCCTGGGTCATAAGCGGACATTTGAGCTTGCACCAGGGATGTCCGCTTTACCCCCAAAAGCAGACATTTGGCCGGACCCGAGGAATGCCCGTCAAATCGCCCACATTGACTTGCCTCAAGGACGTGGGGTTGCAGTAAAGTCTATTAGCTAACGATGTTGCCATTCGATCGAGCAGCCCTGCGC
>JBARXC010000225.1:0-3738 GCA_049647125.1 bacterium
ACTTCGTATGGAAATGATCGCCGCACCCTCGCACTTTCTGCTACGTAGCATAAATTCTGTTTCAGTAAACCACGCGTCAAATAATAAAGTGCGGGGTGCGGGATGGAATGGATTCTTCGAATGGAATAATTCAAACTGTTCCAGCGTAGCTTCCTTCCAGCGTCAGCTCCTTTCCAGCACGTAGTGCTCACTTCCAATCCGTTAGGATTCAAAGGTTCCAGTAACTCAATATTTTTTCTTTTTATCTCCGTTACTCCGATACATTTTATCCCCGATTGACATCATTGCTATATTTCGCTATACTCATAACAGATTGCAGAAAAGGGTGAAGAGATAGCAGAAAAAAGAAAAGGAGAAAGGAATGAAATATACGCAAATTTTATATGTGACAATAGCGAGTATATTCTTATCACTATCTATTGCTTATGGGCAAGCTCTTAGCGAAGATGCTGGGGGTATTCAGCAGGCAGTGGATAATGCTATTGCCAGGGTTAAACCGTCGCTGGTTAGAATCCATGTTGTCTCAGTTTGGGACAATCAGGGCAGGGAGGTGAAGCAGGAATCATCAGGTAGCGGCGTGATCACCACTGCCGAAGGCCACGTGGTTACGAACCATCATGTCGCTGGTCGAGCCAAGCGTCTGGTATGCACATTGTCGAGTAAAGAAGAAGTAGAGGCCGACCTGATTGGCACTGATCCTCTCTCTGACATTTCAATTATCAAATTACGAAACCCTAACAAGAAAAAATATCCCTTTGTTGAATTTGGTAATTCTGACAACTTGGAGGTCGGTGATCAGATTCTTGCTATGGGCAGCCCTTTGGCATTGTCCCAGTCAGTGACAATGGGTATTGTGAGCAATACTGAAATGGTGATACCCGATGTTTTTATGCCATTCAAATTCACTCTGGAAGGTGAAGATGTTGGTTCGGTTGTACGCTGGATCGGACACGATGCGGCGATTTACCCGGGTAATTCGGGTGGTCCATTAGTCAATCTTAAGGGCGAAATTATCGGCATAAATGAAATCAGTTTTGGCATTGCGGGTGCGATCCCTGGTAACCTGGCTAAAAGTATTGCACTCGAACTGATAAATCAGGGGGGGATCATCCGTTCCTGGTTTGGTTTTGAGGTTCAACCCTTGCTTAAATCATACCAGGGTAAAACCGGTGTTTTAGTCAGCGGTATAATCCAGGGTTCTCCAGCTGACAAGGCTGGTCTTTTACCAGGTGA
This sequence comes from bacterium, assembly GCA_049647125.1. Taxonomy (GTDB): domain Bacteria; phylum Hydrothermota; class Tepidihabitantia; order SM23-42; family SM23-42; genus JAUVZL01. The sequence continues at coordinate 1,234 of JBARXC010000225.1, forward strand.
TATTATTGTGAAGTTGGCAGGTTATGATGTATCTGTGCAGTTTAATGAAGAGCTGCCATTGTTTAATCAAGTGGTAAACGAACAGATTATTGGTCAAAAAGTACAGATCGTAATCATGCGCGACAACAGGGAGATCTCATTATATATAGCACCCCAGGAGCGTGAATATTTCCGTCCCAAAACAGTCGAGCTCAGACAATGGGGTATTACCGTACGCAATATTTCTTTGCTTGCTGCTAAGGAAATGAAGCGTGATAATCAAGATGGGGTGCTCGTGACCTCAGTACGTCCCGGTGGTCCGTGCGGCGAAGCAAAACCTGCAATTATCTATAATGATATTATTGTATCAATAGGTAACTCGGTGGTGAAGAATACTGAGGACCTGAAAGATGTGACCAAGGAGCTAACCAAAGATAAAGATGAATTAGTGCCGGTATTGGTGACCTTTGAAAGATACGAAAGTCAGTACGTAACAGTTGCTAAGATCGGTAAGAAAGGACAGATTGAACAAGGCGAGGAAATACAAAAGGCATGGTTGGGAATTGGTATACAAGTACTAACCAAAGATGTTGCTGAGAAACTCGGTATAAAAGGTCAGAAAGGCGTACGTGCAGTCCAGGTTTTTGAAGATAGCCCGGCGCAAAAAGCAGGCATAAAGCTTGGTGACATTATCATTGCCATTGATGATAAACTGGTTGAGGCTTCAGAACAATCAGACATTGAAATTCTGCCAGCTATGATAAGACGTTATGCGGTTGGTTCAACTGTGAAAATCACGCTGTTGCGTAATAATAAACAGCTTGATTTGTCAGTCAAACTCGGCAGATCACCACGACTCCCGCGTGAAATGAAGAAGTATCGGGATGATAATTTTGAGTTTACGATTCGGGATATTGCGTTTGCCGACCGGGTGAGCCAGATGTGGAAACAAGAACAGACCGGTGTACTAGTCGAAATGGTCAGTGATGGTTCATGGGCCGGGCTCGCAAATTTATTAACCGGTGATTTGATAACTGAAGTTGATAATAACAAAGTTGAGAATGTTGTTGCATTCGAAGAAATAATGGAAGACATCGTGAGGAAAACACCTAAGAATGTAGTGATGAGAGTGGTGCGCGGTATCCATACGTTTTTTGTCGAGATGGAACCAGACTGGGAATGAACAGATGGCTCCTACGGAGCGGTATTGGGATACTTACGTGTCGGTTTTGGTCGCTTCGCGACGGTATTGGCTGCTACGCAGCGGCGTTGGTAAGCAACAGAGTATGGGAGTGACGGAGTGTCGGAGAACCGGAGACATGTCCGCCGAAGGCGGATAGGCGCAATGACATCGGACGTCTACTAAGAAGGAAGAATAAAACAAATGTTCGAAGTAAAATGAACGGGCTAAACTATATTAACGATCTAAACGATCGAAATGGAGAGAAGATATGAATGAAAATAAAGGGAACAAAGTGTACAAACATTCGTTATTTGTATTGTGTTTATTAATGGTAACAAGTCTATGGGTTGGTCCAGTATGGGCTGATAAGACGGCAGAGCTTTCACAAAAAGTCATGGGGAAATGGCAGGATGCGGTAATAACTGTCAGAGTTATAATAGAAGTATACGAGTCAGAACGAAAAATCGAAATACTTGCAACGGTCATTGATAAGTCAGGATTAGCAGTATTGTCTCTATCGAGTATAAGTCCAGCCAGCATGTATGGTGCAATGGCGGATGAGACAAAGGTAAAAGATGTTACAATGATTTTGCCTGATAATGAAGAAATACCAGCCAATGTGGTGTTGCGTGATCAGGACCTTGACCTTGCATTTATCAAACCGGTTGACAAAATAAAAAAGAAACTGATCGCAATTGATCTTGGTGATAATGCAGAACCGGAAATTCTAGATCAAATTGTTTCATTGTCGAGATTGGGCAATACGGGCGGTTTTGCTCCAGTGGTCAGTGTCAGTCGAGTTCAGGCAGTTATCAAGAAGCCAAGAACCATGTATATGACTGATCCGATAAAGGTTCTCTTGGGTGGTCTGGGCGTACCAGCATTCACTATGGATGGTAAGATTGTCGGCATAGCCTTAATGAGGGCGAGCAAGGTTCAGGATATGATGGGTGATGAATTGTCCAGAGGTATGGGTGGTTTGCCAACCCTGCCAATTATTTTGCCAGCGCAGGAGATTGTTGACGTCATAAAAAAGGCAGGACTATAAGCGTAAAGTGGATCGAAACACGCCTGCGCCTGGAAACATGTTTCACTGGAGATACATTTCGTTGAAGACATGTCGCTTTGCTCCTGAATCAGCCTGATAAATCAGGCGACTACAATTCCCTCAATTACCTAATGACTCAGTAACTGAATGATGCTACGCATAGAAGAAATACTTCGTATGGAAATGATCGCCGCACCCTCGCACTTTCTGCTACGTAGCATAAATTCTGTTTCAGTAAACCACGCGTCAAATAATAAAGTGCGGGGTGCGGGATGGAATGGATTCTTCGAATGGA
>JBARXC010000226.1:0-1656 GCA_049647125.1 bacterium
CTCAAGAGCTCATCGAGCTGGGATATCCTATGGTCATTGCGCTCAACATGATGGACCTGGCAGAAAAGAAGGGCATAAAAACCGATATTCAGAAACTCGAAAAGCTTTTAGGTGTACCTGTTATTCCCACTGTCGCGATCCACGGTCGGGGGATAAAAGAACTCTTGGTTACAGCCCTTCAAACCCTGGAGGAACACAGACCTATTACTCCTTTGAAGTGGACCCGCGATGTGGAAGACAAGGTCGAAGAATTCCAGCGGGCGATACCGGAAAATTTTCCTATTGTCGGGAACCGAAGGTTTGCAGCTATCAAGATGCTAGAAGTGGGCAAACGTTTTTTTATCCAGACCTTGGAGGACATGAGCCCGAACCTCAAAAAAGCCCGGGATAAGGCCAGAGATGACCTCGAAAAAATGCACGGCGTTCCCGCCTATGAGGTGATCTCGGCAGAGCGGCATCATCTGGCTGCAAAAATATTCGAGGAGAGCAGCGAGGTTGTCAGGATACAAAAAATCGGTTGGTTGGAGAGGGCGGATGACATCATTATGCATCCCTTCTTTGGGTATTTGATCCTCGTCGCTGTTTTTCTTGCCTTTTTCTTCATCATCTTTCAGGTGGGAAATCCTCTCGAAGAGATATTGCTCAATCCGCTCAGTAGACTCAGGAGTTTTCTGTCCAGCCAATTTGGCACAGGTATTCTTTTTTATCTTTTGGATGGATTATTACAAGGGATAGGGGGAGGCTTGGCGATCGTTCTCCCTTATTTTTTGCCGCTCCTCTTCATGATGTCGTTCCTGGAAGATATCGGCTATCTATCGCGCGCCAGCTTCTTGATGGATACATTTATGCACCGCATCGGCCTCCATGGGAAATCCATATCTCCATTCATCCTGGGATTCGGCTGTAATGTGCCAGCCATTATCTCCACACGGATCCTGGAATCGCGGAGAGACAAGGTCATTACCACACTCCTCATCCCTTTTATCCCATGCACGGCCAGAACCACGATCATTCTCGCCCTGGTTGCCTTTTATCTGGGCCCTGTCTGGGCATTGGGTTTTTATGTGTTCAACATCATTCTACTGGGAGTGCTCGGAAGGATCATATCCTTTTTTTACAAGGAGCCTTCTCCCGGCTTGATACTCGAGATTCCCACACTAAAAATCCCCTCTCTGAAGAATATCTGGAAAAAGACCTATTTTCAACTAAAGGCTTTTGCGAAATTTGCCTGGCCTGTGTTGATCGCAGGGAGCGTTGTTTTGGCTATCATGCAATTTTTTCACATGGACAGCGTCATCAATGTCATTCTTTCCCCACTTGTCGAAAAAGCCCTTGGATTGCCTCAGGAACTGGGTGTGACTCTGATCTTTGGCTTCCTGCGGAAAGAACTCTCTCTCATTATGATGCTCCAGGCTTTGGGTGTCGATTACCATAATTTGATGTCGGTTATTACCAAAGAGCAACTCATCGTGTTTACGGTATTTGTGAGCTTTTTTATTCCCTGCCTGTCCACTGTGGCCATCATTTGGAAGGAAGTGGGGAAGAAGATCGCATTCATTTCCATAGGATTAAATGTTGCCGTGGCTGTCGTTCTGAGCCTTATCATCAGACTCATTATCAACATTTAGTTTCCCAATCCGATTGAAAGTGTTCGTC
>JBARXC010000227.1:0-8797 GCA_049647125.1 bacterium
TTTTCTATCGAACTTTTACTACTTTTAATACCTGGTCTTCTTTTGCAGTGTGAATTCGTAGAAAGTATATGCCATTGCTTAACTCATTTGCTGGAATATTAATTTGCCTTTCCGTCTTAGTCAAATCCGCATTGAGATTTTTGACTAATCTGCCGCTCACATTGTATAGAGATAAACTTGTATAACCATTGATATTGTTAGGTACGTAAACGATAATATTGTCCCTTACTGGATTAACAACTCTGAAACCATTTGCACCCGTGTTTACAGCTTGCTGTTCAGCAACACCGATTGGCAACTGCCGATACTTAATTGTTGTTATGGATCCGCTTCCTCCATAATTCTCATCAACTTCGCCAGTAACATACACATATCCGCTATCATCCAACGCTACTCCAAAAGCACAGTTGTACCAACCATACCCGTTATAAGTAACTACCCAGAGCTGATTTCCACTGCTGTCGTATTTCACCGTGTGATATTCGTCTTCGCAAACCGGCCCGATTCCACTACCGGCGACATATAGATTTCCAGAGCTGTCCACTGTCATATCCCAAGGTCGTTTACCATCAGAATAAGATCTCCACCAGACACAATCTCCAGCGGGGTTATATTTAATGGTAACCCACGGGCTACCATTATATGTATTGCTATAGCTCGTTACGAGGATATTACCCGAAGCGTCTCTGGTTAAATCAAGTGGATAATAACTAGTGCCAGGATTAACCCACTGTAAATTACCATTTGTGTCGTACTTCAAAGTAGTAGTTTCATAGAAGTTTGCTGCGCCCGTTATATAACTATTCCCCGAATCATCAGCCACAATGTGTTCACCATAGTCCCAGTCGTTATCGCCGCCATCCCAGATTTGGCACCATAACGTCTCGCCGTCCGGGCTATATTTGATTGTCATATAATCCGTAACTCCCAAATCAGGGGTGTAATGTCCACCAACATATATATTTCCTGCATTGTCAAGAGCTATATCCATTCCCTCAGCGAGGTCCATATCTGTTCCGGGCGTATCATATATTGCACACCAGATTAAGCTGCCCTCTTTGTTATATTTGAGCGTGACGCAATTTCCATCAAGAGAAACGCCGGTTTCGAATCCCGTAACGTAAGCATTTCCTGAGTCGTCAACAACTAGGGCACTACCATAATTCAAAAATCCTCCGCTTCCAGTATGTTGACGAACCCAAACCGTATCACCATTTGAATCATATTTAATGGTCGTCAGGGTGCTACTCATCAAATAACCACTGATACCCGTAACATAGACATTTCCTGAGTCATCTATGGTCATGGCCCTGACAACATCTTCACCACCATATAAGTCATATCTTGCGACCCATATTTCGTTTCCTTCTCTATCGTATTTAATGGTAGTGTAGTCTCGCTGCGTGCCAATGCCATAGGATGCACCGGCCATATAGACATTACCCGAATCGTCCACCGCAATTGCATGAGGCCAGGGATAGCAGTCGCCACCACCGGGGCCCCGATATTCCCTTACCCAGATCGTGTCGAGTGCTGTCCTTGGCTTGCCCGAGACCTCCGCTTGTATTTGGTTGCCATTTCGTTGTGGCATATCAACAGTGGAGTTCCTGAATGGTTTTAGCAGTCTATTCTCCAATAGAGACATCAATTTAGTCTCTTTTTCATTTGGTGCGTATTGCGTCTCTGCTCTTAACCCAACACACATCCCCAATGCCAGCAATAAAAGAATGCCAACTTTGATTTTGTTGCTATTACTGAATAATTTCATGTTTCCTCCTTTATTACTTATAATCATAATACTGAGAATTATGTATAGATTTAAGCCTCTCTCACCATAAAACACCCCTAATTACAGGACATTTATGGTCTTGTCAGCATGTCTTGACAGACCACTGATTAGTAGTTATAATTTTTCCGAATATTGCTAACATGAATAGAAAGATAGCAGATAGCGCACGCGTTAATAGTATTCAGGCATATCTTGCTGATAATAAATCGCTGAGAGAAAAGGCACAGGAATTAGACGTTCATTATGTCACTCTATTCAGATGGGTGAAGCGTTATAAAAATGGTGGTGAAGAATTACTAAATAAACTTCACACAACATACCATCGACCGAATACCCTGTCATTGAAAACAGAAGAACTAATTGTCAAACCAAAAGAAGAAAGACCTGCTTTGACTATTCATCAAGCAAGACAAATGCTGAATACAGATGGTATCAAAGTCTCGTCCAAAACCATATGGCAGGTCTGGCAAAAATACGGGTTCATTGGATTTCGAAAAGAGAAATTTGCTAATAACTTCAGGCTATATATTACCAAAAATCCTAAAACAATACCCCGAGCACAGACCGCATTAAAATATCTCCAGAACGGTGATATAAAAAAAGCCGCAAAGATTGTGAATTCGTTGCCTTATTGTGCAATAGACGAAGTGCTTGAAATGATTCCCGACCGATTTTTGAATTTGAAAAAAAGAATCGAGAAACTTCCGTTAATGTTTGGTAAATTATCCTACTCCGAATTCAGGAAAAAAGCGCACATTTTGCGATATCGAGCAGAAAGAAGACATTTAAATTATTCGGCATTGAGAGCCGGCATGATGGAATTGTTAGCATCTGGATGGATTGGTGATCCAGAGTATCAGTTATCTTTAGCACAGCATTTAGAAAATTTACTTGATTTGACCAATAACAACAGATTCTCTGATCTCGGATTGCTACTGACAATATTGATTTACGAAGGCAGAGCTTATATCGGGCATCTTAATATCAAAGAAGCGATTAAATATGCACGGCGCAGCAAAAGAATACTGAAGAATCGCTGTGCGCCCAATATAAAACGAACACTCTCAACGCTTTTCGCAACTCTTGAATTAAATAATGAAGCCAATGAATTGATCAAAAAAGCCCGCAGCGAGTGCACCGAAGATTATGAAAAATCAAATTGCGATTTATTGAGGGCAAAATATGAAGCCATAGCCGGTAATTATCATATTGCGCGTGATGTTCTGAAAAGCCGCGCAGCTCTCCAAACCAGGTGGAATGCTTCCTCATATTCGTTGATTAAGGCCGTATGTACACTGGGTCAGGGTAAACTACAAAAGGCACAGAGATATGCAAACCTAGCATTGGATCAATCACAAAAGACAGGATTAAGAACAAATCTACATTTTTCGTCGCTGGTGTATGCAAGTGCATATATGTACTTAGGCGAGGAGAAAAAAGCTTATTCTTTACTTACTAGATTCAATTCTTGGTTTGCTAAATATAACATGAAAAAATATTTAACCCTTCGTTTTCTATTATCAAAACCGAATACCAATGTGTTGTCAGATCACAAGTTGAATCTAACTGCAGATTCACATCTCGTTGTTTTGTTGAATAATGCTGAAAAGAGTAAAAAATATCATGATTACATCAAATCCTGGCGACATGCAAAAGCAAAGTATATAATGGGCATTTTCCATCAAGTCGCTCCTTTTTATGCTCCGCTGATCTCAAATGTGTTAAATAAACATAAGCCAACTGGATTACCTGCAGCCCTTTTGCGTTTACCGGTGTTCAATAAAGAAACACCAGCTTATCATATCAAATTTATTGGTTCTCTTGTGATCTATAAGAATCAAAAATATTTAAGAGTGAACCTAAAACCCAAAGACGCCGCATTTTTAATCTATCTAGCCAGCAGGATACCAGAAAGAATTCAAACGATCACGTTAGAAGACATTTATATGAATTTCTGGTCAAAAAGTAAAAATTTTTCACGCAATTTATCACATCTATTAGTGAGACTTAAAAAGGAACTAAGGATACCCTCGCATTTACTGAAGATCACCCATAAAACAGGAGAACCTATGCTGGTTAATCGTGGAATTCATTTTATCACTGATTACAGCGAATTTGAGCAAATCCTTACTTTGGCAAAGGCATTGGAACGGGCAGGTGACTGGGCTTTTGCCAAGAGAGAATATCTGCGAGCATTCAGGTTGTTCCGGGGCGAACCATTCAAAAAAATGTATGATAACTGGTCCGAGCAAATGCGCAGGGTTATCCTTGGTAAGTTGGAGAAAGAAGCACTAAGTTTTGTAAAAAGCTGTCTGAAGTATAAAAACACAAAAAATGCAAAAAAAATCCTGGAAACGATTTTGAAAACAATTTCAAATTCTATAGAGACACAGGCTATTTTTAGAAATAATTTCTAAAAATGGTCAAGTCCCAATGTTCGTGTAAAAACCTAAGGTGACTCATGCAACAACCTTTTCTTTTTGTTTTTCTGCGGCTGTTTGGGCTTGTGTTGTGCTCTCCATTTTACCTCCTTCGGGGTAGTTGATTATACCCCGCTCTTGAGGGAAGCATAACCCTATGAGTGTCTACTAAATTTTAACTAATTTTCCCCACATGTGCTGGAACAGAACACTTACTATATGGTTTTTCATGTTATTGGACAATAATGTTATGTGATTTGTTTATATAGTAGCGGATCGTATCGAATAGTCAATAGGTTATACTATCTAATACTAGTACAATAAGAAAATTCCTAGAATTTAAAGAACTGCTCATGGTGCAGTAAAGAAGTCCTTACTCTCAAAAAAGCATGACTTATCAATCAACACAAAGCAATAGGGGGCCTGTATAGATTTTTTTGAAACTAACATTTTTCAATGCTCTTGCGTGTACTTCGCCTTATTGTATACCAAGATGTGTTAGAGTCAGGTTAGTATTCTCTGCAGCAAAGATATTTTTATCATTAGATTCACTGATCCCATGTCGAAAAAGATAGAGTGTCATGGTGCATCATAGATATCTTTACATATAGAATCAAGTATGAACAATCAGCATCACGGACAAGCAGTCCGTCAGTCTAACTTTAGCACAAGTTATGGATTACAGGTCCAGTGAAACGGCGAAAAATGTGGAGAAACGTAAATCGTTTCGTAGCTGTTTCAAACACATCTCTTTGGACGTACAATGGACTTAAAAAGGCGTATATCCCATCACTACTGATTAACGCTGATTAGCATTCTTTGAAGAACGCGTTAATCGATGTTCTGGGCTTGATTAACGGGTTCACTGTATGTTTCGACGATGACGAAAAAACCCCCGGATAGACTGACAAGATAGTCTATCTGGGGGCATTTACTATTTGGTGACTGTATTATGGATGTGTTTCTTCCACCAGTTCCCCTTGTTGCATGTTTTTTATCAATATCTCACCATCTTTAACCTGTATTTTCATGAAATCGCCTGGTTGAAATCCTGCATTCTTAACCCATTGACCCTGCAATCGTATCAGCGGCAAACTTGAGTCACGACCCAATGAATTGTAAACTTTTAATGTGCGTTCTTGTCTCATGAAACCTCCTTGAGAAAAAAGCAGGGACAAATCCCTGCTTTTCGTCTCATCATCTATTGCATCTTCGGTTTGACGATCCTGGTCCAGCAGATTTGTTTGTTGACCAGCCGCCTTTCTGCTTCGTATATTTCTCTGTCTTGATAATTTTTCTCAAGAATCTTCATTGGTGTTCCTTTGAGCAAGCAATACTCAAGGTCAGTGCTTGTCGGGTAGGGTGGCACAAAGAAAGGAACAAGAGCGAATACATTACGAATGTCTTCCATGACCGCTTTTCCACGATTATTCATCAAGGCATGGGCCTTTACCAGCCGACGAATAAAGGATATGCTCCTGAAATTTGAAGGCTTGCCGTTTGCCATGATCTTACCAACACACCGTATATGGTCGGCCATTTTGGGCGACACTTCTATTCTTTTTTCTCCACGCAGTCTTCTGGGTGGTTTGATTGCTATCCTACCATAATGTCCATTAGCTTTATTGCTGACCAATTCCTCAATTCTTTTATAGTCACTATCTTCATAACTGTAGCTGAATAAGGCAAATCGGCTGGCAAAACCAACTTTTTGCCAGTATCCAAGACTAGTCTTGAAGCAATCTGCAGTAATAGCGGTCAGAATCCCAAAGTTAATTGGTTTTTTAAACCGGACATTAAGATCACCCCGGGCAATGCCAACAAGTCCCTCTTCTAAAATCACATTTGTCAGGGTTAAGAATGCCTGCCAACCAGCTTTTCTCGACTGTAATCTTAATAGATCCGGGATGACGATGTAGCCCTTGGATATTTTCTTACACTCAAGAATCGTCTTTTCAAGACCATATCCTGTGAGATCGTTCGCGGTGACGATATTGTCACTCTCAAAGCGTGTGAGGAGCATTGACTTACCCATACCCGGCTGAGCAATGAGCATTATTCCAATAGGCTTTTCATCTTTAAGGTATGGAATATGCAAGGCGATCCTTATAAGCTGCTCGCAGGCGCTAAGTCCAATTGGTGAATTATTCTGGCATATCTGTGTACCCATTAATCCTCCTTTAAAGAAAATAGGGGAGCGCAAGCTCCCCTATGTCCGGCTATCCTTGGATACATCGAAATGGAGGATGATGCTGATGGTTTGAGGCATAGGACGTGGGCGCCAACAAGGGATGAATAACTCTTCAACCATCTCGGATTGTAATGCCTGTTCCTCGCTCAGCGGTGGATCAATCATGATATACTTATTAGCCTTTGCGTCGTGTTTGAAAGAAAATATCAGTCTATGTTTCATGGTCTTCCCCTTTTCCTTTGTTTAATTTCTGTTCATAGATCTGCATTAGATCGCTGTTGGAGAACTGATTTCCACAGCAAGGACAGTGGTATATGGGTTCTTTGCCGGTGAGATCAACGTGCAGGGTAACCGCGACGCCGTACACCAAACAATGGGGACATGTACACTCAATAGAATCGCACATAAAACCTCCTTAACTCAAAAAGAAAAAAGTGGGTGACTCTGGCTTAGAATCACCCACTAGAGACTACTTTATACCATCCGGCAGTTTCACAATTTCGCCACCTGCATCCTGAATTGCTTTGACTATTTTGCTGAATTCATTGCGTTTCCAGAAATTCGCGGTCTGCCTGCCGGTAAATACCCTCACCGGATTGAAGTGGACATTGGAAAGCTGAGGATAGATCACCTGCCCGACCTTACGTGCGATGCCATTTGCAGAATCCTTAAGATCGTGTTGTTTGCCTCCGAAACAGAACGAAAATTCCATAACCCGCTTTACTCTTCGGCTGATGCTATTACCATTCAGTAATTCAGATAGCTTCCCCTCGACCAATGCCAGATCCGGACGTTCCAGATCAGGCAGTAATTGCAGAATGGTCTTCAAAGGTTTAACCTTGCTTTTTGTAGCCATTTTATCCTCCTTGTAAGTAAAAATGCCACAGGGTCAAATACTGTGGCTCTATTAATATAACAATATCTTACAACTCTAATATAATACTATAGCATATGTGCAATCTGGTGAGAGATTATGCATACTGGATTATTGCAACTCTGAATTAGAGTTGGTTGTCTATAAAGAGGATAAAAACCCAGTTTGTAACACACCATCCCCGAGGTGTCGAAACGGCGTTAAACATTGTTAAACCGACGCTTAACACAATCTGGTTTTATTTGTTTAACGCAGATAATATTCTTACGCAATTACAAACAAACGGACTTACATCTGTTGGTCTATTTTATCTTAATTACTTTTCTTGTAATCTTGCCATCGATTTCAATGAAATAAACTCCTGTTTTTTTCTTATCAGGAACCACTGCCCGTCCTGTGATGTCAAAGACACGGCAGTTCCTGCCTTCAGGCAGAAGTAACGGACCGTGACCTAAGCAAGATAGCCCCAATAATTTCACCATTATGCATAGCATATACACAATCATTAACCATTTTATAAAACAGATCGCCATCAGCTGCTAATAGCGCACCTTGAATCATCTTGTCTTGATTGTGTACACTAATTGGAGCTAATTCTGGTGCATGTACCCCTTGTTGTATTATTATAAACAATATAAGAAACATCTTTAACCTCCAAGTAATTATACTGGTTTTTTTGCCAATGGTGAACTGTATCCGATCTTAGTTGCAGTAACAATCTTGTCGCCAAGAAATACTACATTTGCATACAACATGGGTTCTCCCTTATTCTGATTATATACAACACCCCAGACTATCTTAATAAGATAACTTTCTCTGTCTCATCGTAATTCTCACCTTTGAGTTTGAGAAAATATACTCCGTTTGGTAGTTTATCGCCATGTTCATCAGTACCATCCCAAGTGATGCAAGTTGGTTCTAATGGGCGAGATAATACTTCAGAAAATTTCTTTACCAGCCTCCCGGAAACATCGTAAATATTTACCTTCATTTCTTCCATTGTGAACCCGGAAAACTCCATTGTCACTTTTCGTCTTGCTGGATTAGGATATATCTTTATACATTTAGCAATTATGAATTGATTCACTCGTGACTCTTCGATCCCGGTTGGTGAGATTCCGAAATACTGCATAATTGAATCTATAAGTGCAGTCTTTGTTGACGGAGGCGAGCCATCATCCAGACCACTTAGTTCAAAGGATAGACCCACTGTGCGGTTACCTGCTGCGACACCACAGTTGAGATTATTCGCAGTCCTTTTGAAAATCAAAATGCTACCGCTGTCAGGATGTATACGGTCAATTGAATTATTCTCACCTGAGTAAACAAATACCATTGATTGTGTAAAAGTTCCATTTTCACCTGAAACATGTGAAAGAGAACCAATCCAATCCGAAACTGCCAGAATGTTAAAGAGTTGACAGAAATCATATCCGTGATGATAATGTGGATCGCCGTACCAAACATCTCCTCCTTCCATATAGACTCTGCCTGATAGCACCTCAAGGTATCGTTGGATTTCC
>JBARXC010000228.1:0-5883 GCA_049647125.1 bacterium
CCAGAATAACTGAAGCTCGTTTTGCGACCATTCCGATCCACGATCGAATCAACCTTGTTGGAACTACCAAAATAGTATATCGAACCGTCAGCCTTGTACAGGTACCACGTGTTGCCTGTTTTTTTTAGGTTCGCATGATTCTGCCGCAGCGGATGATAAACACCCGCGGAAATTCGTTCATAGACGTTCATGGTCTTGCCTTCCCAGACAATGCACCCGGTATCGCTTATCTGTTCGAGTTCCTCAATATGTATATTGTAATTATGCTACCACCCAATACCCAAGGGATTTTTCCAACGCATCAAGGTATCGGCGTTGTAGCAACCGACAAGCATGGATGCATTGTACGAACGGTTAAACTGGATATCGGAATTGCTGTAATCCTGATCCGTGAAACGGAATGCTCCGGTGAATGTGTTAACCGGGTCCATGGCATCGGTCTTGCACGGATCCGGTTCAGGGTAGGGGACGATTTGATAAATGGTCACACCTCCAGCCTTTCCGTTATAATACTGTGCTGCTATGTAATCACCATATTCATCAATATCAAACGGCACCGGAATTAAAAAAAACTCACTAAAACAGTCGGTCCCGCTTGGCCAAAGGGTTTGGGGCCATTTTTCACTACCCAAATCTTTATCAAGATAGCCTCCCAAAGACCATATATCCCCTGGATTATTGCACGGACAGGGGTTTTTCGTCACGAAGATGTGAACTATGATAGATTGTCCCGGAGCTACATAACGATATAGACTCGGATTACGGGCTTCAAATTGAGAATTGTAGGGCTTTGGACAGGTGTACTGGGCATGAAGAACAGACAGATTAATGACTAACAAAAAAAGAATAATAATACTCAGTAATGAATCTTTTTGATTACTATAAAAATCAATATTATACATATCTCCTCCTCAATTTACGCGCTTATAATAATGCAACAGATGAAAACAAATTGTTATGTTACAGAGATAACTATGATTATCCACGACCCGAATTCCCATATACCAATTCCTCTTTTTTACAATAAAAAACACCATAACAACACCTCCATACGAATACCATTAATACATCACTTACACCTCATACCTTTATGCAGCTCCTCGTTTGGTAGTGTCACATTATAATAATAAATTAAAAAATGTCAAGGTGCCGGTGCGAACATCGCATTGCACCCCCTTATTTTGGACAAAAAGGGGCTTCATTTATGTTACACATTTTAGCTTCGTTGTCAAGAGTCAATTTCTGTGACTCCCATACCTCCTTCGGGGTAGTTCATTATACCCCGCTTTTGAGGGAAGCACAGCCCTATGAGTGTCTACTAAATTTTAACCAATTTCTCCCACATGTGCTGGAACAGAACACTGTTATGCGCAGTGCACCTGTATAAGTATTAACAGGGTCCATATCAGAGGTTTACAGGGATCAGGATCTTCGTAAGGAACTACAAATATCTCCATAGTACTAGCCTTAAGGTGATGATACTTTGCGTATACAGAATCTTCATCAGAATTATCAAAAGGTACTGGAACTGCCCAGTGTTGAGTTCTGCAGTCGCTTCCTCCTTGATCAATTATTGATATCCAGCCATTACCGTACCATGGTGATATTTTTTCCATCTGAAAACAATACCACCAATCATCCCCTGGGTCACAGCACGGAGATACATCATTTGTAACAACTGCAATCAGAGAAATGGCCTGACCAGGAGCGGCATACATTTTTCTTGGGGTGATCTAAGTTATCACTGATTTCTGCCCATTTGTAATCGGCTCAGGGCATTCGCAGTCCGCATATAAAAAGTCAGGTGTTGAAAATAAAAACAATGTGCAGAAATAATATACGGAAACCAAAAAACACTTTTTTACGAATCCAACAATTAGTCTGGTAGATACCATAAAATCCGCCCTGTTTTAAGTAACATCTTGGTCAAGTCATCCCTTACATATAATATCCAACAAACAATAATCCCCTAAATCTTATAATATATTATAATAAATAATTCCTATTCGTTAAGGTGAAATCGCCCCGGATGGAAACAACAAAGAAGCTCAAGAAGATTCAAGGCTGGCTGTCCATGGTAACCTCTAATAGCCCTATCCTACCTTCTGATACCCTCTCATGCCTTTGCGAATTTTGTCAAAATCTTGTATTTTGCAGCAAAATTCAGCATCCCGCTCTTTCGTAGAAAAGGGCGGGGCTCCTACCATCTTCTTTTAATATTTGAATACTTTCATCCTTCCGTTTTTGATATAGCACCAGGACATAGCCCTTGTGTTGTTGGCACACAAAATCCCACCTTTTTTATCAAGCCCGACAAGACCACATCGACAGCCGTATTTTGTTGCATAGTCAATCGCCATTTTGCCAGCGATACGCGCTTGATGACTGGACATAAAGCAAACCGCCCTAAATGACAACAAGTGTCGCATTATCTCCTCGCCATGTCCGGTTGCCGTAACACCACCGTGTTTGTCTGCGTAAATACCACCCCCAATGACCGGTGTATCACCAACCCGACCAGGCATGTTTAGGGATATACCACCGGTTGAGTTTGCTGCTGATATCAACCCATTTTGATCTATAGCAACTACACCGATG
This sequence comes from bacterium, assembly GCA_049647125.1. Lineage (GTDB taxonomy): Bacteria > Hydrothermota > Tepidihabitantia > SM23-42 > SM23-42 > JAUVZL01. Next base: position 2,599 of record JBARXC010000228.1, read on the forward strand.
GTGCCGTAGGAATCGGCTATTTCTTTAAGTTTGGGGAAATACGAGTGTTTTAGATTTCTCTTCTTTCGCTGCCAGAGCCGTCTCTTTTCTTTTGTCTCTGGGTTGTACGGTTTTATGCCCATTATCCGGGCAAATTTATTAGCACCTTGACCACAGAGAAATAGATGGTCAGTCTTTTCCATTACTAATCGCGCCACGCTTATTGGATGTCGCACGTTTTTCATTGCCGCAACTGCACCAAACTCCATTTTACTCGTCATTATAGAGGCATCCATCTCAGCCTCGCCCACTAAATTCAGATAAGACCCAGTACCCGCATTAAACACTGTTGCATGCTCAAGTATCATACTTGCTCGCTCAACCGCATCAAGGCTCGAGCCGCCCTGTTTCAATATGGAGTAGCCAATGGACACTGCCTTTACTAATCCATTCCTTCTCCGTTCGGGAAAATTCAAACCTCCTGCTCCTCCATTAACAATAATCGCACACGCGGTCTTTTTCATCTCTGCCTTGCAATTTTACCGAGCATCTTGAATGAACCTGCTTTCACGAGCACAAAATATAGTCCCGAACCAATATCTCTGTTTTGTTCGTCCTTACCGTCCCAATGGATTTGTTTATTCTCGATACTTTCATGAAAAAAAGTCTTTATGGCGCGACCAGAAAGGGAAAAAATCCTGACTGTTGGTTGTAAAGAATCCGGGTAATCAAGCACAATGTCGCACCCAGTCTGAAACGGACTGGGGATGGAAAACGGTGCAGCATAACGTTCTATCAAGACATCGGTAAAATCACTTAGATTACTCGTATTGCCGTATTTGTCCTCAGCAAGAACAGCAAATCCATAATCACCCCTTATTTTACCAAAAACGTATAACGAGGTATCTGAAACATACTCTCGTATATACTGACCATTTATTAAATGCTTGATTTCGATATTATCAATATAACACCCACCCCGGTTTATTGAACTATTTGTGTGATAGGAAATCATCAGTCGGTTATTCCCAGCAGGTAAAACAACCCTGCGTCTTTGCCAACCATTTGACCAGCCGTAATGAATATCTCTAAATGCTCCGAATTCAATTATCAAAGAGTCGGTCATATCCTCGGTGTTATAGTAAAGATATATATCGAGAATGCCCGGGTCACTCAGAAAAATCTGCTCTTTCGTTTCAATGGAGTTCTGGAGATTACTAACATTACCTGAGAAAAAACAAGCACTGCCTGAATATGCATTGGTCGAATCTATAGTAAACCCTTGAAAATTCCACTGGCTTGAATCCTCGCACAAGTCATTAAAAAATGATACTGTACTATCAGTCATCTCTAATACTTTATACATAACTGGTGCAAGGTCAAAACCTGCATTCCAGGTCAATCTGAAATCGTTGTTCTTACCTATGCTACTTGAAGTCAGCCAGCTTATCGAGGTTGGTCTGATATCATCTGAATTATAAAACCAGTTAAGAAATTGTCGCCATTTCGATTGTGCCCAGTCAAGCCCAGCATATTCATCAATAAGCTGCTTGAACAACCGATATTCTCTTGGAAACCAGATAGTCAAACCAGTAGTCCGTGAATAATCATCTCCCCAAAATTGAGATTCTAAGATCGTCTGGTCATACGTTTGTACAAGCTCGCTGGTCTCAGTGTTCCCGAGGAAGGAATCTAAACCTTGCGCAAGATCTCCCATATCAATAAATTCATCATCCGGACCCGGCGTTTGATTTCGTATGGGTATGGTCTGAACGTTTTCTCTTATCTCAACAAGGGAAGAGTTAGGCAGTTTCTGCATCATGGTGTTGGCTAATTGGTCAATCTTACTCTTGAGATTATCCATTTCTGTCAGCTTGACTGCCGAATACACTACTGGCTGTATATTGGTATAGATTTCAACAAGCAAAGATACCGCAGCCTTTGCCATGTCTTTTTCATTGCGCTTGGGATCATTAATCAGGTGTTCGAATATTTTGTCATAGCAAAAACCTTTTATCGGACAAAGGGTCTGTGCAGCCAACAGGATTTTCGCATAATCTTTTAGTTCAAATGCAACTTCCACTTGCTGCATTAAACACGCATCAAATGCAAAAAGTTCGATCTTTTCTTGTGTATAATCGTACAAAGAACTCATCGCTTTACGCAAGTCACCATTGAATATGCCCAATTCATTACCGCTTGACCAGTCACTACCATAAGAACACCTGGGTATTAATGTCCATCCTGAACCATGGTCCCACAGTATTACGAAATACTTTTCTGCCGGATAATTATCAATACCCCACCCGAGGAAATCAAGCAGGGTGTGCCAGTCACACATGTCGATAATACCTAAATTCTGGAGTTCATAAGAAGTGCCCGCACTCACAAGGAGGCGCCTGGCGCCAATATACGGTTTGTCAAGCTGAACAATAATGGCAACTTCATCATTAGAACCGACCGCTTCCATCTCAACGAGGTCTGAATCAGCCCATGCGGCAAGGTCATTGTCTGCTGCCATATAGACAAGCGCAGTCCACTCACGGGCAAGAAGAAATATTGGGAAGATAAGCATTAACAATAACCTGAGCACACCTAATTCTATGGAAATCTATATGCAAGTCAACTGATGAATTGTTCTACTTACAGATTGAGGTCTTGACCCCATTAGATACATCTACATCCAGATAGGTAAACTTTTATATAACTGTGGTTATCTAACGGGGTTGACATCTTTTATAAATATAATATAATACCAAAAGGAGGACAGATGCAGATTTTGACAACTCTGTTTATTTTCCTTTCTTTATCTGATGGGATTATTCCAATTGAAAAGGTAAAAGAAGTTGGCGAAACATTTGCGCAAAATCGGTATGGTAGCTGTCTATACAAAGACATGATTCCATATTATACTATAAGTGATGAGATTATTGCCTATGCCATTATTTTTGAAACCCTAAAAAAAGAACCCGTGACAATCGTTATAGGTGCAAGAATCGACTGTACACCAATATTTGAATGTTCAAAATCACTGCCCAGAATTTATACAGAACTCCAAAAGGTAAAAGTCGAGGCATATAAATTTTTTGGTACATCATGTAAGTTTAATAGAATTTACTACTTTGGACCACTTGCAGAATATTTTTCTTTTTCTAATGGCGATAGAGAAATTTTAATAAATAGTTATTCTTATGAAATTTATGATAAACATTCTTTTGGAATGCCTGCTAAAATAAATAGAGAGATTGAAGAAGTATTAAAAAAGAAATGGCAGTATTATCTATTTCACACAGATTATTCCGTGCG
>JBARXC010000229.1:0-22787 GCA_049647125.1 bacterium
GAAAATTTCGCTGCACAAATAGAATATTATGATATGGAAACGCTTGATGGTTTGACTGAAGGGGCGTTTCACGAGGTTAGTGATATCCCAACGGTCATTATTTTTGACGACAAGAATGAACTCACTCGTTGGGTCAAACAGCCGCCAATCAGCAAAGAATTCTTACCCTATCTGGTTTAGCTATAGAACCAGTCTGTTATTTCACCTGCCCTTTCATAGCAAGTTAGGATTCAGATTGCCTTTAAGAGAATTAGGTGCAGAGTAAACTTAAAAAAATAAAAGCTGTCCTCAGTAATTACAAAGGGGTGGTCGTCGCATTTTCAGGCGGTGTCGACTCAAGCTTACTTTTTAAACTTGCAACCCAGGTATTAAAAGAAAATGTAGTTGCGGTAACTGCGGTATCACCTCTTCACCCAAAAAATGAAATCAAGGATGCTAAAAAATTTGCCAAATCTCTTCGCTGTAAGCACCTTCTTATTCAAACCCACGAATTAGCAAACCCAAGATTTATAAGCAATACAAAGAATCGTTGCTATTCGTGTAAACTTCAGGTTTTTACGCGTATCAAAATGATTGCTGCCAAATACGACTATTCAGTAATTGAAGGATCCAATAAATCGGATTTAAGTGATTTTCGACCCGGTATCAGGGCTTTGAAAAAACTGAAAATCAAGTCGCCTTTTATCGAAGCCGGGATAACCAAACAGGAAATACGGATATTAGCGAAAAAACTTCACCTGCCTAATTGGAACAAGCCATCAATGGCTTGTTTGGCGTCGAGAATCCCCTATGGAAGAATAATCAATAAGCCTGCCCTTCAAAGAATTGGTAAAGCTGAAATCTATCTACATAGACTTAGGCTGTCCCAGATTCGTGTCCGTGACCATTTCCCTGTCGCGTGCATTGAAGTGTATCCCAGTGAATTTAATGTCGTACTAAACAACCATAGAAAAATTGTAAGATATTTTAAAAACATCGGTTACAAATATACGGTCCTTGACCTTGCTGGCTATCAAACCGGTAATCTTAATAAATGAAATGAAAACCCCAAAAGAACTTGCTAAAGTACTTCTAAAAGTCGGGTTCTTTGGCTTTGGCGGCGGCATTGGCATGCTCGCCATTTTGCGTGCAGAATGTGTCAAAAAGAGAAAATTAGTAACTGACGACGACCTATGTACTGCCGTTGCCATGGGACAAATGTTACCTGGCCCATTTATCTCGAACTACTGTGAATATATAGGTTACCACCTTTTTGGGCTGAAAGGAGCCGTGCTCGCTGCGGCTGCCATACTTTTACCTTCATTTGTCCTCATGTTAATCCTTTCGTGGTTTTACCTCACCTATCAATCACTCCCTGGCGTGACTTTAATCTTCAAGGGGATTGGTGCAGTAATGACCTCAATTATTCTCTGGGCTGCTTATGACATGGGCAGGGTTTTGATAAAAGACATCAAAGGCATTATTGTTTTCGTCTTTGCCTTAATTCTCTTCCTTGTGAAATTCGATCCGATCCTCACGGTCATTATCTGTGGTTTTCTCAGGGTGGGGCTAGACCACGTTAAAACTGCCAAACAATGTCTTCTCGCCATACCTTTATTTGTGTTCCATGGGAAAAAAGCAATCACCTTGGCAGCAATATTTCTCAAGATCGGTGCGATTATATTTGGTGGTGGCTATGCAGCAATACCTTTTATCAAAAACGAAGTCTGCAATACAAGAGCTTGGCTTACCCCTCAGGAATTTCTTGATGGCATAGCACTGGGACAAATGACACCAGGCCCGGTCGCGATCACGGCAACATTTGTAGGTTTCAAAGTCATGGGCCTCCCCGGCGCCATAATTGCAACGCTCAGTATTTTCTTGCCTTCTTTTATTATGCTTATGATTCTGGTGAAAATATACAAAAAAGTCGATAATAATAAATATGTGATGTCATTTTTCAATGGCATAAAATCTGCGGTTGTGGCCATTTTATTATCCACTGGTATTCTTTTTGCTTCGCTGAACTGGCTCAATATTCCGTATGGAATATTCGGGATCGTTGTTTTGATTGTTCTTCTACTGATAAAAATTGAACCTATTTTTTTAATTTTAGGTGGCGCGATATTCAGTTTGATTATCGGTTGAATCAGTATAGAACCCGGTAGATTTTAACCGGATCTTCTTTCCCCTTCACTTTAATAAGCATGGACTCAGAAAATTTATAGGGAACCTTGGTTTCTTTAAATACATTTTCCGATATGATTATTTCGCCACCACTAGCTACCTCCTGAAGTCTATTCGCGATATTAACTACGCCACCGATAACCGTGTAATCCAGACGGACCTTGGCTCCTATGTTCCCAACCACCACCTCACCGGTATTGATGCCAATACCGACTTTCATCATTTCGCGGTCTTTTTTGTTTCTCTGATCGCTCATTTCAAACATGGACTTCTGAATTTCCACGGCGGCGTGGATTGATCGATCAGTATCATCATCATGAACAATGGGCGCGCCAAAAACTGCCATTATAGAATCGCCGATGAACTTATCAACCGTCCCCTCATACTTGAAAATGACTTTGGTCATAACCGTAAGCACTTCATTGAGCAAGGTGACAACTCTTTCAGCTGGTAAACGTTCGGTAATTGGTGTGAAACCTCTTATATCGGCAAAAAGGACTGTCACCTTACGCCTGCTTCCTTGTAGTGTCTTAATATATTGATCCGGGTTCTTGAAGATCTCTTCAGCCACCTGCCGCGATACATATCTGCGAAACGCATCCTTGATTTGTTCTTTCTCTCTCAGGCTATCAGTCATTTGGTTAAAAGCAGTTGTCAAATCACCTATTTCATCATCAGCTCTTCTTTTCAGTGTTAGACTCAAATCCCCCTTTGTGACCGCTTTTACCCCATCAAGGAGTTCGTGAATTGAACCTGTAAAATATCGTGAAAGCAACATGGCGCCGAGCGTCCCGAAGAGTAACCCCGTTACCGAAATAACTATTAGGACAACCTGCATAGCATTGGTCGTGTCGATTATCCTTTCCATGTCAAGCCCAACATTAACCTTACCGATCTCCCTTTGCCCGACTAACACAATCGGTCGAGTTACGTGGTATATATTATGCGGTTTAATAATCACATCCGCGGGACGGCCAATCAGCACCATCTCATTATGCGCACGAATAACACTGTTACTGTCTGTAATATACGCATAGCGCACGCCTTCATTCTTGACTGCATCAATTACTAAACGCACCAAGTATAGGTCATCTTTTGTAATCAGTGGATCTTCGGCATTTAAAGCAATGAGGTTTGCCAGAATTTCACCCTGGAGCCTTATTTCGTGAGTCAAAGATTTTCTAACCCGATATAGAGTGAACCAGAAGATAACACTTGTTATCACCAGCATAAGGAGGAATATCAGGATGCTGAATTTTACTCTTATAGGAATCCGCATAGGTTGAGTAAAAGAATAATGTATTTTTCATACGATGTCAACAAAAAAACACACAGGAATCAGACCTTATTGTCATTGACAGTACACCATTTTTAGATATAATTTTGATTGAGGCGGCGTAGCTCAGCTGGCAGAGCAGGAGAATCATAATCTCTGTGTCGGGGGTTCAAATCCCTCCGCCGCTACTATATTTATGACAAAAATTAACGAATATCTTAATAAGACTGCAATCCTTGGGGATCGTGTAAATGAAGTCTCACAATTACTAAACGAGAACAATGATAATATACAAAAGCTCACTCGGGAAATGGAAGTTCTCTTTGCCCGTTTCTCGCGGGGTAACGAACTAATAAAGATTATTCAGGATTACTCCAAGAGCCTACAGAAGGATATTCTTACTTTAAAGGATTCGTACACGCAATACGAGGACACCATGGAGGAAACTAGCGACCGGCTGGTGAGCCTCAGTGAATTTCTGAAGTCTTTGATCAACATGCTGCAACAAATCCAGAATAACGCAGGCCTCTTTGTCAAATCAGCTCAATCACTGGCTAATCTTTCCAAGAATACAGAAATACGCGCCCACCACGCGAAGAAAGAAGGTAAGGGGTTAGCAATTATCGCTAAAGAGTGCCTTTCGCTTGCCCGGCTTGCCCAAGTTCCATTCCAGGATTTCAGCACTTTACTGAACAACCTTGAACAAATTGCCAGCCCAGTAATTGAAGAACTCAGTAAGACAATCGAATTCTCGTCGCGGGCACGCACTTTACTGAAACAATCGTTCGAATCCCTAAAGACAATTGATGACACAACTGTATCACTGCAGAATATAATCACCCAACTGGAAGAAAACAGCCTCGTTAACCAAGGACTAAAAGCCAGCGTATCCGAAGGGTTAAATGTTCTAAAGGACCAACTCCTCATATCGATGAATACGATCGACGACATCTCAGTTCACTGCACACAAATCAGTTCTTTAGCCCAGACCTTGAATGAACTGAGCGAAATTTCCCTATTAGTTAAAGAACAAGCTTCAAATAACGTTGAAAGTTTAAGCATTTCATTTATTGAACAGCAGTATAACTTTTTTTTACAAGAAAATATAAAAAACATAGGGAAGTTCTCAACCGGCAAACAGCCACCACTGTTCCCGCATAAAATCTACCAAAGTATTGGTAATATGACCAGTCAAATAGTGGAACTCTATAACTCGGGAAAAGAAATTCATGAATATAAAGAGACCCTGGGTACGGATATGGCAGAAGTCGTTGATTTGGGCAAACAGATCGAGAATTTCCTGGATGAAATACAGAGTATTTATGAACGCCTGAACGATTTGGGTGAAAATTTGAGTTCTGAGATTAAAAAGATCGAGGTACTTGTCTCTTCAACCGGCAAAATTTTCAATAAGATCAAAACCCTGTCTGTATTTGCGAAAATTGAAGAGGGCAGAAGCTCAAAATACCAGGATATTATCTTACCTATTGTGAACGACTTCGTTCAACTTGAAGCAGAAACCGAACGAGCATTCGCCAACATCGTTCCACAACTAACACTGGTAAAAAAAGATGCTAATGTTCTGGGTAAAGAAAGGATGTTGGTACGTCCAGAAAAGATCAAGCCGCCAGATTATTCAAAAATAAAAATATTTCTCGATGACATCAGCCGTGTTTTTGGTGAAGAAAAAGAACAAACCGAAGAAATTTCGAAAATCATCAGCAGCTTGGATAAAGAGAACACAACGCTTAGTAATGCGTGGCAGAACTACGAAGAGGTCATTGATCAAATTTCCAAAATAGGCAGTTTATTCAATCGGTTATTCGTCCGCAAGAAAGGTGAAGCGCCAGCTTATATCAAAACAAAGAAAATACTAACGGTTAACTTGCCTAGCGACCCCTTAACCCTAAAACCAGACGTGAAGACTGATGTCAATTCTCACCGGGTAATCTATAACTACTCATCTGGACTGTTTCAATTCGGCGATGGGGCGGATATCATCCCTGCGCTCTGTCAAGATTACTCGGTATCACAAGATGGTCGAGAATATACCTTCCGACTGCGCGAAAACATAAAATATCAGAATGGCAAATCAATTACGGTTGAAGATATCCGGGAATCAATTATAAAGGCTCTTGAGGGACCGAATCGTAGTCTCTTTGATATGATTACAGGTGCTGAAAAATTCGCTGAAATCAAACAAAGAACCGCACTCGGGATAAAAATAATTGACAATTCTACTCTAAAACTAAGTTTAGAATACCCTTTTCTTCCGATTCTTGCTAACCTGGCATGTGATATCGCTGACCCATACTTAGATGACGATTTGCCGATTGGTGCGGGACCTTTCAAATTAATCGCCTGGGAAAAAGGAGATAGAATTATCCTCCAGGCTAATGACTATTATTTCGAGGGGAGACCAACTGTAGATGAACTTGACTTTCTCCTTATTGAGGAAGAAAATGTGGCGTACGAACTCTTTAAAAACCGCACGCTATCGATTTTTCAACCTACTGGTGATGCGTTAAAGCGAATGCGGGCTGAAATGCCAAAATCACTCTACACCCTCCCTGAGCTCGGAATACAATATCTATGCATTAACTGTCAGAAGAAACCATTTGATAACAAACAAGTCAGACAAGCTCTCGCTTATGCCATTAACACGAGTGAATTTGTAAATAAGTTTCTCAAAGGTTCTGCAATACGGGCAAAAGGTGTTTTCCCACCCTCAATGGATGTCTTTAACCACCGTTTGGAAGGCTATAGCTTTGATCCGTCGAGAAGCAAAAGGTTGCTGAGCGAAGCCGGCTTTCCCAATGGTTTACCCGATATATATGCGCTCGATATAAGTGATACACCAGCCGCAATAGAACGGGCTGAATTCATCAAAACGAGCCTCATGGCGATTGGCTTGCGCATCGATATAAACCCCATGCCGTGGCAGAGTTTGATTGAAAGAACTTATGCAGGTGAATCCACACTTTCTTTTCGGGGTTGGGTTAGTGATAATGGTGACCCTGATAATTTTGTGTATCCATTGTTCCATTCAGCATCACATGGCAGGTCAGGTAACACATTTTTCTTCTCCTCATCTGAAATCGACCATGCTATCGATCAAGCACGTAAAATACGCAACTTGAAGCAAAGAATTAGTTTGTACCGACAGATTGAGAAAAAAATATTAGATGAAGCGCCCGGTATCTTTTTCTTTCACAGACTTCAAAATCTCGCGGTACAACCGGATATTTTAGGGATTAAACCACATCCCCTAGGGTTGGTGAGAACAAAATATGTTTGTCCCTTAGGAAAACAGCAGCCAGTTCCAGGCCAACCCGCTAATAGGAAGGAAAGCATTGCTAATATGGTTTACGCTAAACCATAGGGGGTAAAATGGCAAAGAAAGATGACATCGATATTTTAGCTGATCTTGAGGAAAAACTGGGAAAACTCGAACAAGCTGAAAACGACATTGACGCAAAGAAAAAAGAACTTAAAGAAATGGAAGATAAGATCGCCGACGCATATTCGTCTCAGATGGAAATAGCCGGCGAACTTGAGGACATTAAAAAAAGTGTTGAAAGCCTTAAAAAAGAAGAAAAGACGCTTAAGGAATCTGTGAAGTCGATTGGCAAAGATGCCAAAAAAGTCGAATTAACCCATAAAGATATTAATAAACTCTCGGCAGAAAAAGAAAAACTGGAGAAGAACTTAAAGGATTTGAGAAAAGACATTGACCGGCTCAGCGGAGAAAAAGGCAAGTTTGATGGTCAGATAAAAGAGATGAAAAACCAGCATGCCTCAATATCCAAGGATCTCAATAGCGTAGAAAAAGAACTTGCGAAAACTCAAAAAGGTCAAAATGACCAGGAAAGACATTACAATAGCATCAAAGTGAAAACTGAAGAGTTGAAAACCGAATACCAGGAAATCGAACAGACCCTACGCAATGCTCTTGCTGACCTTCGGATTACAGAAAAAGACTTGAAAATAATGAATGAAGAGAAAAATACCCTTGGCAAAGAACTGGATACTGTGAAAAAAAGCCGTGAGAAAGAAGCGCAACAATATGAGAAATTCAGCGCCGAAGTTGAGTCGTTAACTGAAACAAAGGAGCAATACGAGAAGGCAATCGAGGACATGAAAATAGAAGAACCAGAACTAAACTCCAAAATTGCTACGATGAAGACGGAACTCCAAGAAAATACTGAAGCCCTTGAGCAACTAACCAAAGACGTCAGTAACTTGACCGCGGAAAAGAAAAGCCTTGAGGAAAACAACGAGGAATTATTGGAACTCAAGAAAGAACACGACAAGGTAGCAGAAGAATTGAAAAACATGAAGGAGGAAGAAGCTGAACTCGTCTCAAATATTTCTCAGTTTCAGCTGGAGTTTGGAACCCTGGAAACATCCTTTAAGGAACTCGACGATAACTACAAAGGTATGAACAAGAAAAACACCGCCTTAGAAAAAGAACTGACCAAGAACCAAAAGGAATTCGACCAGGTAAGCACCAAACTAGATGCCATCCGCGAACAATACGATGAATTGAAACCCCAGGTCGCCGAACTAACAGAAAAAGAAAAAGAATTAAGGAAAATAGAACCCGAGTACAAAAAAATAAAAGAAGACTTTGATCGCCGAAAACGGGAAGCCCAAGAACTAGGTGAATCAATCGAGCTTGAGAAAAAGAAAATTGCCGAGCTTAAACCAGAAGCTGACAAATACGAAGCAATAAACAAGGAGCTTCAAGAGAAAAAGACCGAATTAACCAAGGTCGCTGAAGACCTCGAAGAAAAAGAAGCCAGGTTAAAGGAAGTCGAAGGTGATTATCAAGAAATAACATCCTCGTTACCCAAGATTAAAGAAGAGTATGAGGACATCAAATTAGCAGTTGAACAAGATGAAAAGGTCAAGCAACTACTCGACACCCGCAAAAAAGAATTGTCTCTTATCGAAGGAAAAATCACAGAAAGAGAAGAAAGGGTAAACAACCTTACTGAAAAATTAGAATTTCTGAAGAAAGAAGAGAAAACATCAGCCGCAGAATTAAAGAAGGAAACAAAAGATCTTCTCAAGGAATCTGACAAATACAAAATTGAAATCGATAAAATGGTAAAAAATATCGATGAGATAAAGGGCAATTTGGGCGACCTAAAAATAAAACGTTCTGAGGCCGAGGGACGAATAGAAAAGGCTAAAGTCATCGAGACCGACATGATATCCAAGCTGGATAAGAGACGACAGGAGCTTGTCAATATCAACCAGGAGATAGAGGGTAAAAAAGCAGAACTCAAAGAGGAGCTTAGAGAAACCAAACAAGAACTCACTGAACTACAGGGGAAGAAAAAAGAGGCGGTTACTTTGGTGGCAAAGATGGACGCAATGAAGACTAATATCGTCAAACTAAGGGGCGAGAAGGAGAAGTTCGATAAAGATATCGCCGTCAAGAAAAAAGAACTAGAAAAAATAAAAGTATTTATTGCAAGGCTACGTGAAGCACAAGTGAGCTCGGGTGAGAATTCTGGCAAGAACGACAAAAAACACCAGATTTCATTTTAGCGACGTGCTTGACTGGAATCAAATATAGAGGACACTGGTACCTTACCTAAATAAATTAAGCCATGAAGATAGTATATATAATTGTCGGCTGCGTGGTGTGTGCCCTGAGTTATGCGGCATTTCTAATTCCGCACCAAATCGTCCCTGGTGGTGTAACCGGGATTGCCATGCTTTTGCACTTCTTATACGGTTTGCCAGTAGGTATTGTCACAATAATTTTAAATATCCCTCTTTTCCTCATCGCCGTCAAAGTCCTGGGGGTTCGTTTTGGAGCAAAATCAGTTGTCGCGATCTTTGTCACATATATCCTAGTCGACTTTTTCACTTATACGCTCAAGATAACCACGCCGACTGACAATGTAATACTCGGTGCTCTCTATGGAGGGTTACTTTTGGGACTCGGCTTAGGCCTTGTTTTCCGCGGCGGAGCAAGTACCGGCGGCACTGACATTGTCGGACAAATCCTCACGAGATACAGCAATCTATCGATCGGTATGTGGATAATGATCGTGGATTTCGTAGTTATAACCCTGGCCGGCGCCATCACCAGGTCCATTGAATTGGCGCTATTAGGGTATCTTGCTTTGTTTCTCTCGTCCAAGGTCATTGATCTTGTGCTTGAAGGTATGAACTACGCGCGCGCCGCCTTTATAATCAGTGCTGAACACGAGAAGCTCACTGATGAAATATACAACAAGATGAAACGGGGCGTTACAATCCTCGATGGATACTCACCATACACAAAAGAAAAGAAACCGGTTATCATGTGCGTCATCACCAAAAAAGAAACTCACAGCTTCAAATCATTGATCAAAGGGATTGATAACAAAGCCTTTGTCATACTAACCGATGTCTTTGAAGTATTGGGTCAAGGGTTTAGAAAAAGAATCTAATACATTTCACCCCGTTAGAAAATTACCCTAAGGCAACGCATTACATTCGATTAGCAAATATAAGAAAAGATTATGAGCTATGGGTTTCCGGATTTTTATATGGTTTTTCTAACGGGGTTCACCGATTCTTTGGTGCTCCAGTTCTCTGCGTAAAAAAACTAACTATCCAGGTTGCTATAAAACTAAAGATGAAGCCGGGTATTAGCTCATAAAGAAACCCTTTGAGCACAGGTACATTGTACCACACGACAATCGTTACCGCACCAGTGATCATTCCGATCAATGCACCAGTTCTTGTTGTTCGTTTCCACAACAAAGACAGAATGAGTGGCGGTCCAAACGAGGCAGCAAGTCCTCCCCATGCATAGAGTACAAGCCAGTACACTGCCTGCTCTGCACTCAACCCCAGAATAAAAGCTATGATCGCCACAACAATTGTGAAGATCCTCGCCAATCGTACAAGATATTTCTGGGAGGCATCCGGGTTGATTAGTTTCCGATAGATATCTTCAGTGATTGCTGAAGTAGCAACGAGCAACTGAGAATCAACCGTCGACATCATGGCTGCAGTCGCTGCCGCAAGAATGAACCCAACGAGCCATCCCGGCAAAATTTTTGCGGCAAAAGTCAAAGTTACAAACTCTGGATCTGCGATTTCGCCACGCAACAAGGGGATTGCTAAAAAACCAACAAATATCGCGCAGAAAACAGCAAATGTTGTCCAGACCATAGCGATAATAGCCGCTTTTTTTACTTCTTTGACACCTTTCAAAGCCATATAGCGCATTACAATGTGAGGCTGCCCAGCATAGCCAAAGCCAATCGCAAGACCACCTAAGATCAATCCCAAATACAGCGCTGTCCCAGTGTTACCAGCTGAGAGCATTACCGCCTTTGGGTCGATTGAACCGATATTTGCAAATGCATTACTAAACCCGCCAACCGCAATAAGACCAACAACCGACATCAAAATAAGTGCTGCAACCATGATTAATCCTTGGAAAAAATCAGTCCACGATTCAGCAATGAATCCACCTGCCATCGTGTAAAAAAGAATGATGGACAAACCGATTACCATTCCGACAACCTGATGGATATCAAATGTCGAGGCAAGGATTTTCCCTGCACCGACTACTTGTGCAGAAACATAAAGGGTAAAGAAGAAAACAATAAGTATCGAAGATGTTATTCTTAAAACATGGGATTTATCTTCAAACCGCGATTCAAAATAGTCGGGTAAGGTCAAAGCATTGTATTTTCCGCTCAATTCGCGCAGCGGCGTTGCAATGACCACCCAGTTGAAAAGACTCCCCAACCATACCCCAATACCTGCCCAGATTGCGCCTATACCCATTTTGAATGCCTGGCCTGGCAAGCCAATCAAGAGCCAGGCTGACATATCCGTACCTTTTTCTGATAGAGCGATAACTGGCGTCCACATCTTCTTACCACCCAGGATAAAATCATCGAGTGATTTTGAGGCAAGACGAGCCGTGATTATTCCTACAATAACCATCCCAACGAGGTAAATCAAAAATACTAAAAGCACTGTATTCATATGACCTCCTTGAAATTTCTAAAATTTAGTATGGACTATAATAAACTAAAATAAGGAATAGTCAAGATATTGATATCTTGCAAAAGAGCATATATGGAATATACTTTCCTTTGTGTTGTAATATAAAGAAGAGGAACGGCTGGAGATGGCTGAACAAGGCGTAGATGGCTATTAATGGCAATAAACGAGTACAAGGAATAGCCTTCATAACCCGATCATGCCTTTTATGAGCCCTGTTTAAGCCTTTTAACTTTACAAGGAGGAAAACATGAAAAGCAGAATTATTATCATAGGACTCGTGCTTTTGTGCTTTGGCATATCCCAGATCGAAGATGTGCCAAAGGCTAAACAAGCCCCGCAAAAAGAAGAAAGTGCCCTACCCAGTGAAATATACATTGATGAAGGACTGGCGCGAAACGCCCAAGAAGCAAAGGGAATCCAGCCTCAACCAGTTAGGTTCAAATCAAGTCGCACTGGCTGGAAAGTGCAAATCCCGGGCAATCGTCCATTAGCCACTGTTGCCTATGAAGATGGGCTCATTTTTGTCGGTGGTGGCTATGGCAGCTATGAATTCTATGCGCTAGAAGCTAAAACTGGTAAACTCGCATGGATGTTTAAAACTGGTGATGATGGTCCTACTGCAGCAGTAGTTAGAAAAGGCTATGTAGTCTTTAATACCGAATCCTGCATAATCTACGTGCTGAGAGCTAAAACCGGTGAAAAAGTCTGGGAAAAGTGGCTCGGTGATCCTCTTATGAGCCAACCAGCAATTGATGACAAGTATGTGTATATGGCATACCCGGGTAATGATGGCTCCCATCATCTTGCGTGTATGACTTTGGAAAAAGGCGAAGAGATCTGGGATGTCAGCATAGCTGGCGACTTAATTTCGGCGCCGGTCATTAATGACGGCTCAGTTTATATTACGTGCTTTGATGGAACCGTATATCGTTACAGAACAAAAAATGGCAAACTTGTCTGGTCTCAGAAAAAGCAAGCTACGTGTGCGCCGACTATTTATGACGACCGGCTTTTCGTAAGCCTGCGCCAGGAGCAGAAAGATGTTGATAAAGTCAAGCAATATGAAGGCATGGCAGCGCTTGACGACAAAGATGGCGAGCAACAGCAAAAAGAACTCTGGTCAAAAAGAGAAGCACCCTATCTTTCTTATGGCCGTTCAACCGCAAAAACCTCTGCCCAGGCCGAGCTTGATGCCAGCGTTGGATTTGGTTCTGCACCTGCCGCAGCTAAGCTTGACCAGGCAAAGAGCAATATCGGACAGTATTCTGTTGCTGGTTGCTGGGCATACCAAGGGTCAAGACCAGTCATTAAAAACGGCTACTCATACAATGCCATGGGTAATGAAATCCAGGCTTTGGATATAGTTTCAGGCAAGCAGAAATGGTCGAAAAAATACGATGATTTAAGCGAAGAAGGTATTGGCGGACGGGTTTTTTCACCGCCATCTTATGCCAATAAGAAGCTATTTCTTGGTTCAGGCAGGGGTGATGTTTTATGCCTTAGAGAAAAAGACGGCAAAGTTCTCTGGAAAGAAAAGGTCGACGCCTCAATCAGCTTCCAGCCCGCAGTCGCACATGGCATGGTCTTTATCTCATGTGATAATGGCATGCTTTATGGAATCAATACCGGTGATGCACAGGACGACGGTTGGTATATGTGGGGAGGAAACTCCGAGCACAATAAGTAAAAAAATCAAAGAATCCTTTTACTGCAAAAGGGAAAACCAGTGGCAACATGAACAATCGGTATCTCGGTATCACAAAGAATACCATGGCGACCAAAGTTGAAAGAATAAAGTATAGGTGAAAAAGGCAATATTTTCTAACATCCTTCATTGACTGGATTAAACCTATTATAAAAAAAGGCAACAAGATAAACCACGGCAACCAATATGCTACTGCGCGCGCCCCGGGATAGGTAAATTTGATCCCCCAGTAGTATCCCCAATAGAAAATGAATTTTCTCAACGCAAGTTTCAATACTTTCGTTGGATGATTTTTCATAAACGCAAGGGCTTCGTTCATATAGATCCTATCCAATTCAAGTTCATACCTCATGCCTGGCTGCAAAGATAATATCTCTAGGCTTTTCTTAGATGAAATCTGAAACGGCGGATCTGTATATTGGCTTCGTGTCCCGGTCGCCTGCAGATTCTGCCCTTGCCAAAGATTGAACCCTCCCTGTGTTGTGAGAGGCACGAATGCATCAAACCGCTTATAGTTTCTAAACCCCCACGGCGACCAGACAATGATAGCGGCCATTGCAAAAGCGGAAATCATCTTTGCCCTGCGTGTGCGAACGACAAGACAAATCCATAAGAGGATAAAGGGCGCAAAAAGAATAACCTCGGCTCTTGATAATAGTAATAGACCAAAAGCCAACCCAGCAAGGAAGAACCATCTTACCTTTCCTGTTTCCTCGCCCTTGAATAACAACAATAAAAGCACGAGGTTAATGAACACATACACGTTTGCCGCACTGATTTGACCACAAAGATACACAAGAATCGGATAAAAACAGAATAAAAGTGCTGATGCCAAGGCCAATCTCTCATTGAATTTAAGAACGACTATCCGGTACAAAACAATACAACACATGGCACCAATGAGGGCTTGGATTATCTTAATGAGAATGATTGCCTCAAGACCTGTTCCAAATACAGAACACATCCCCGCAAGAAATAGCGGGTAAACCGGGGGAATAGTCGCGGTGGGAAGCGATGCCCTGGGATCGCGAACAACGTGTTGTACAATCTCACCGCTTTTGTCAACTGAAAAAAAGGAATATCCATGATCAGAGAGCATGTTATGCACTAAAACGCAAAATTCATTCTCTAGTGTTCTGTCACCCGCAACAACGACTATTGGAATCCGTATAATTAGTGCAAGGAAAAAAATGAAAATGAGAGTTTTATTGGACACGGTCAAAGCACATCCGCTCTTGAAACATCAGGGATCACATATGATTATGAATTCTGATAGCCATACGGCGCTACTGTACAATTATCTTTCCTGGATTTTCTCTTGTGACCCGGCTTGCTTCAGGCATCTCAACCAGATGGACGGCTAAAACATAATCTTTCCCCTCGCCGACTTTGTTTAACCGGCCATAGTTCTTATTATATGCTTTGTCATTGCTCACTGAATTCATAGTCCCAGCATTATATAATAGAAAAATATTGTTGTCAATATCCACCATCATTTGAGTCCTCTTTACTTCTTTCACGATGCTGAAATTCCTCCTTCTGTCTTTATCGTGAAGATACCTATTACATTGTCATTGCGAGCCTGCTGTAGGCAGGCGAAGCAATCTCATCCCTTTTGTCAGAGATTGCTTCGCTGGAATTTACACTGAACGAAGTGAATGTGCTCGCAATGACCCTCAAAAGCAAAATACAGGTTTTATCATCTATCCAACTTGGCTTCATTGACAATGTATGATTTCTGGCTACACTTTCGCAGCACGCTATATGAAGAATTATAAGTACATAGACCACACAGCAGATCTTGGTATTGAGGTCCACGCCAAGACGATTGAAAAACTGTTCATAAATATTGGTATTGCTATTTTCGACACCCAGGTCTCTGGACATTTCTTGTCGCAAAAAGAACTCAATATCAAAATCGTTAGTGAATCGCTTGAAGAACTCTTTATTGATTGGTGCCGAGAACTACTCTATCATTTCTCAGCACACAGTTTTATCCCTCAAGAATACGACATTTCCATAGAAAAATTTAGCTTGTCAGCATGTCTTGTTGGTGATAAATTCAATGCGAAAAGACACAAAATAAAAACCGAAATAAAAAATGCAACTTATCATAATCTTAAAGTAAACAAGGTCAATGACCTTTACAAAGCAATGATCATTTTTGATGTTTAGCCCTCTATGAACCTTCTGTGTTATGAAGACTGAAAAAAGTATTTATCTACCAACAAAAAGGACATTTATTAGTATCGGCTCATTTCAGGCACTTGCGATGTTCAGACGAGGGTTATTCTATAGCTATTTGTCTATTTATCTACGCTTTTTCCTTGGCTTGAGTGTCACAGAAACAACCTTTTTTGCAACTTTCCCCATGATTCTCAATATTGTTTTTCAAAGATTTGTCTGGGGTGTTATTTCAGACAAGTATCAAAAACGCCGTACTCTTATTATACTCGGAGAGGTCTTTGCAGCAATTAGTACTTGTTTTGTCTGGTTTCTCCACACAATACCTAATAGCACCTATACTGCTGGCTATATAATAATCCTGGGGATGTGCTTTGTCGAAATATTCTGGTCAATGTCAAACATAGGTTGGAGTGCAATAATCTCAGATCTCTATCCAGAGTATGAACGAACCGAAATTCAGGGGAAGCTCTCAAGTATCGGCGCTATTGGCAGACTTATCGGCGTCTGGATTGGCGGCCTCGCTTATGATGGATTAACTCAATATTATGAAGGCTGGGGCTTTGAAAAGGGATTGCTTTTCTTCATCGCCTCTGGAACCATGCTTATTTCAACTATCCCCATGTTCTTCGTTCCCGAGGGCGGTATTAGTGGTCTTAACAAACATAAAAAGCAAACTGCCAGTCCATCGGATAAAGTTGTGGGGATGATATCCCGTTCAAAGATATTTTTCGCTTTCTTGATCGCCATGGTCTTCATCAACTTTGGCAGGAATTCAATCGCGTTGATAAAAGCTCAATATCTTGTATTAAATGAGGGTTTCAATGTATCCAGTAACCTTCTAGGTTATATTGTCAATATGCAATCAATCGCCATTTTTATCGGTGGCCTTTTTGTCGTAAAACTCTCCAAGAAATTCAGTGATACAACCTTGCTTATGTTTGGCTCAATTATTGCAGTCATACATTTGCTGGGATTTGTGTTTGCCCAAGATTTGGTTATTATTTTCATTACTAATTTCCTCGGCGGCATTTCCTTAGTCGTAATTCTATCGTCAGCATACTCTTATGCGTCAAGGTTAATACCTCCAGAACAGCGGGGGGAAAAATTTGCCTTGTTCAATGCAACTTTTTTCTTAAGCTGGGGTGTTGCCGGCACCCTTATTGCCGGTCCAGTTGTGGATCTCTTGCTAAAATCAGGTGCAAGCCAGATCTTTGCTTACAAAATGTCATTTTTATCAGCGGCAATCTTAGTCCTGATAGGTATTTTTGCCTTCATGTTTGTCGACCGAAAAGCACGGAATATGAAGAAAGTATAACCATCTGTTGACTTTTTGTCATTTTTAGCTACACTTTCTATTATATGAAATTGATCGAAGATATCAAAAAAGTTGAAGAAAAAGCCGAAAACTTAAAAAAAGATGCTGAGAAAAAAGGCCGCTCCATGATTGAACAGGAGCGGGAAAAAGGCGAAAAACAATTGATTTTATTGAGTGAAACCAGAGAGAATCTCATGGAAAAGAAAATCGCTGAAGCAAAAAAGGACGCTGACAAAGAGACAAAAAAGCTTGAGCAGGAATACAACAAAATCCTTGTTGAAATAAAAGATAAGTACAAGAAAAAAAAGGCTAAATCAATTAAAGAAGTACAGAACATTATACTCAAATGGCCATTGTCCCAGTAGAAAAAATTCATATTATTGTCCATAAAAGTGTAAAAGATGAGTTCCTCCGTGATCTACAGAAAGAAGGGATTGTACATATAACTGAGCTGGAAGAATCAGCATCTAAAGCAAATGAAGAACTCACCCGAATAAATGCGGCTCTGAATCAAGTTTCTGTATATAAAAAGAAAAATCCACTTTCAATGTTCTTTAGCGTGAAACGCTCAATGAGATATGAGACATTTGCACAAACAGCAGAATCCTACGATTATGGCAAAACAGTCGCCGAGCTTGAGACAGTTAAAAACGATAAAGAGAAAAGTATTGCACGGCTACATCAAGTGGAAGAGAATATAATTCTACTATCACCATGGGTGCCGTTTAAAAAAGACATACGTATTTTAAAATCATTTAAACAAACAGAGGCTTTGCCAGTAATCATACCATCAAATGAAACTCTCGAAAAACTGTCTAAAAATATCGAATATATTTCACATTCTAAAGAACATATAAATACGTGTGGTTCAATTCTGTACGATATATACTTCGTTAAAAAAGACCAAAGCGCTCAATTGCGCGCAAAACTCATTGAAAACGACTGTGAAATAGTTGATTTTAAGAATCATACTGGAACACCGGAAAAACTCATCCGGCTGCTCGAAAAAGAAGCTGAAGAAATAAAATGCCGCATCGAGACGCTTGATCAGAAAAAAATTGAATTGTCAAAAGAAAATAACAACTTAGAAACAACTTCGGACTTGCTTTCCAATGAGAACAGGAAAAAAGAAGTTGCGGAGGCTTTGCCTGAAACCGTAAGAACAACTAGTATCATTGGCTGGGTGCTCAAACGTCATCTTAAACGACTAAATGCTCTTGTAGAGAAACACGGATTTGCCTTCTATGAAAAAATCGACCCAGATCCTGATGAACGACCACCAGTCGCTCTCCAGAATACCAAGTTCAGTAAACCCTATGAGATGCTTGTTAAACTTTACAGCATGCCCGATTCAACGGAGTATGATCCTACTCCGTTCCTTGCGGTCTTTTTCCCCATTATGTTTGGCTTATGTATTACCGATGCTGTATATGGAATATTGCTAATCTTCATCTCACTCTATTTGTGGAACAAAGTATCAGGCGATAAGAGTCTGTTTAAAATTCTGTTTGTCGGAGGTATCTTCACCATTTTTGCCGGCGCAATGGTGGGTGGTTGGATGGGTGATCTTTTCAATTATATCGGCCTTGCTCCACTCATACGCTTCAAAGATTCTCTTATGCTCTTTGATCCAGTTAAGCAACCAATGGCTTTTATTGGTCTTGCTCTCGGATTAGGATTCATTCACATGATGATCGGTATCGCTATAGAAATAGTCGATAGTTTAAAAAACCGCGAATACGGACAAGCAATCTTTGCCAATCTCACCTGGTTCTTCTTTATACCTTCGATAGGTTTATATTTTGCGGTTTTCAATTCCTCGATAATCGCAAAAGCGATCCTGGAAATTATAATGTGGTTTTGCATTGTGGCAATCATTATAGCCTCACACCCTGAAGGCAAACCACAACCTATTGATCAGATAGTATGGGCATTCATTATCTGGTTTATCTGGTACTTGGTTACAAGTACCGCTGGTAAACTCATGCAATTCCACTATATTCTCCAGATCCCACGTTTTGTGTATTGGGGACTCATTCCTTTGGTCTTATTTGAGATCACGCGCTTCAAAAAATCGAAAGCCGCTTTAGGCAAAATCGCTTGGGGATTTTACAATCTCTACGGTATTTCAAGCTATCTTGGAGTACTTTTATCATATGTTCGACTAATGGCATTGGGTATGGTCACGGGCGTTATCGCCATCGCCATTAATAAAATCGCATGGATGGTCACTGACATTCCCATAGTTGGTGTGATATTAGTAGTAGTCATACTCATCCCGAGCCATCTCTTCAATCTTGCGATTAACACACTTGGGGGGTTTATACATACCATGCGTCTACAATACATTGAGTTCTTTGGGAGATTTTACAGTGGGGGGAGTAAACCGTTTAAACCTTTTGCGTTTGAAACTAACTATGTTGAGATCGAATAGAGGAAGTTTGACAAAATATAGGTGTTTACCCCGTTTTGACAGTAAACATCTAACGGGGTTTAGGCACTTAGGTATTCATTATTATTAGGAGGTAAAATGGAGTCTTTTGGTCTAGCTATAGCTATTGCAGGCGGCGCGCTAGCCGCTATACTTGGTGGAATTGGCTCAGCGATTGGGATAGGTTATGCTGCTCAAGCGGCTAATGGTGTCTTGAGTGAAGACCCTGAGAAATTTGGCAGTCTCCTGATCCTGGTCGCGTTACCTGGAACCCAGGGCGTCTATGGTTTTATTGGTGCATTTATGGTTTTGCAGAAAATCGGAATTTTCGGCGGCGCAATTGTCGCATTAACACTGCAACAAGGACTGCAGATTTTCTTCGCGGCAATGCCTGTTGCGATAGCCTGCCTGATTTCCGCAATTTGGCAGGGGAAAGTATGTACCGCAGGTGTTGAAATGGTTGCAAAAAGACCTGCTGAAGCAGCAAAGGCAATGATTTATGGAATTCTCGTTGAGTTCTATGCTGTCTTGGGTCTCATCGTGACCATTCTGGCAGTCGTCCAGATGAAGATATAGCATGGTTACACAAAAAGTTACCGAAAAAATCCTTGCCGATGCAAAAAAAGAAGCTCAGGAAATTCTTGCTAAAAACCGTACAGAAACGGCAGAAATCAAGAAAAACTATGATGAACGTGCCACTCTTGTGAAAAAACGAATTCAGAACGATGTGGAAGCGGCAAAAAAAATCGAATATCTTCGGCTTGTTTCCCAGAAAAAACTGGAGCTTAATAAGAAAATCGTTGCCGAAAAAGGAAAACTTATAAATGATATTATCGATGAAGCCTTGAAAGATCTGACCGCTCAGAAAGAATACCTGAGTTTCTTAAAAGCTCTGGTAAAGCAAAGCGGCAGAAAAGACGGCGAATTAACAATCAGCAAAGCAGATTGGAATCATTATGGTTCTGATTTAGAAAAATTCTTCAAGAACCTGGGATGCCAGTTTACAATCACCACGAATGATGAAATATCCGGTGGGATTATGATCAAGAAAGATAAAGTGGTCCACCATGGCTCACTAAATATAATCCGTGAACTCTTAAAAGACCAACTCACAATCGCTGTTTCCAAGGTGCTTATTTAAAGGGGGTATACATGGCAACCATACCTATCAGGAATATAGGTCTTTTCGGACATGCCAGTTGCGGTAAGACAACGATCGCCGACGCACTCTTGTATTCCACTGGCGCAAACAGTAGATTCGGAAAAGTTGTTGAAAAAACGTCTGTTTTCGATTCGGATCCAGAGGAGATTGACCGAGTCTGTAGTCTTAATCTTGGGTTAGCTACATTCGACTATAAAGATGTGACTATCAACTTAATCGACACACCTGGCTATTCAGATTTTATCGGGGAGGCAATCAGCGGTATTGAGGCCGTAGATTGCGCAATCATGGTCATTGACGCAGCCGAAGGGATTGAAGTGGGGACTGAAAGACTGCTCCAGAGAATTGAAGAAAAGAATTTGCCCGTGATATTCTTTATCAATAAGCTAAAAAAGGAAAATGCTGATTTCGACAGTGTCTTTTCAGGAATCAAGGAAATAACGAAAAAAAGCATAATGCCTCTGACTATCCCCATCGGTGCAACTACTGACTTCCGTGGCGTTGTAGACATTGTACAGAGTAAAGGATTTGGGGAAAAAGGTAAAGAAGAAAAAATACCACCCGAAGTAACGGATAAAGTATCCGAGTATACAAACAAGATAATCGAAGCAGCCGCTGAAAATGATGACGCGCTAATGAACAAGTATGTCGAAGGACAGAAGATTGAGCTGTCTGAATGCTTCGAAGTGATAAAAAAGGGTATTGTACAGGGGCGAATAGCGCTATGTCTCGTCGGTGAAGCCCTGGACCTTATCGGTATCCAGAGTCTCATAAATGCGGTCGTTGAATTCGCACCGCAACCTGATATGTTGCCAGCTATTAAACTCGGTGAGCAAGAAGTGAAACGCACTGATGATGCACCTTTTGTCGGTTATGTTTTCAAAACATCGGTCGAGCCTCATCTTGGAGAATTATGCTATGTCAAGGTGCTGTCTGGTATTTTGAAAAGCGGTGATGTGCTGAAGAACTCTACGCAATCGAGTGATGAAAAAATAAATCAAATGTTTTTAATGAAAGGTAAGGAAAAAAAGGAAATTTCTCAAGCTTCCAGCGGGATGATCACTGGTTTTGTTAAATTAAAGAACACGCATACTTGCGATACGTTGATTACACCAAAGACAAGTGGTGTCTTACCAAAAATCGAATTCCCAGCTCCCTCAATATCAATGGCTATCATACCAAAAGCAAAAGGCGATGAGGGAAAGGTTTCAACTGGTCTTACCCGTCTTCATGATGAAGACCCAACATTCACATTCGCGTTTGACCCGGAAATCAAACAGCTCATCATTTCGGGTCTCGGCGAACTCCATCTCGACACTATTCTTGCAAGGTTAAAAAGAAAATACGGGGTAAGTGTTGAGCTCACCAAACCCAGAATTAAATACCGGGAGACATTCACCAGGGAAAGTGAGGCACAGGGTAAATATAAGAAACAAACTGGTGGACACGGTCAATTCGGTGATTGCTGGCTAAAGGTTGAACCTTCTGAAAGAGACTCAGGTTTCGAATTTGTTAATAAAGTAGTAGGTGGCTCTATCCCCTCGCGCTTTATCCCATCTGTAGAAAAGGGCGTGAAGGAAGCGATTGCGAATGGCTTTCTTGCCGGATATTCGGTAACTGACATAAAAGTCACTGTATTTGACGGTTCGTACCACGCTGTAGACTCCTCGGATATCGCCTTCAAAATCGCTGCCAGTATGGCGATGAAATCAAATGCTGAAAAAGGCGCAGTTGTTTTATTAGAACCTATCTGCGAAGTATTCGTTTTTGTAACTGAATCATTCATGGGTGATGTGATCGGTGATTTAAACAGTCGTCGCGGTAAAATAATGGGCATGGAAGGCGAAGGAAAGATTCAGCGAATCAAAGCCTTGGTTCCAGAAAGTGAGATGTATAAATATTCCACGAGTCTCCGGTCCATGACTCAGGGTAGAGGTTATTTCAACATGAAATTTCACCATTTTGAGGAAGTACCTAAAGAGATAACCAAACGTATTGTTGAGGGAATGAAAAAAGTAAAAGAAGAAACCAAGTGAGACCTGTTCTCATCCAATTCGGTGAAATAGCATTGCCTTTTTACGGCGTAATGCTTGTAATATCTTTTATCTGCGCTATCCTCTATGTCAGAAATGCAGCCAAGAAATTCAATATCTCTCTGATAATGATTGAAAATCTGGCTTTTTACGTAATGGTTGGCGTTATTATCGGTGGCAGACTTCTTTATGTGATCTTTCACTGGTACCAATACGAAAACGATTTATTAGGTATCATAAGGATATGGGAAGGCGGGATGATGTTCTTCGGTGGTTTTATCGGCGCATTGATCGCCGGCATCATCTATTTAAGAAAAGAAAAAACTCCTGTTCTCAAGGTCGCCGATATCATTGCACCGGCAATTGCGCTGGGTACTTTTTTCACTCGGATAGGGTGTTTTCTCAATGGCTGTTGCTTTGGCAAACCGTCCAATCTCCCGTGGGCAGTAAAATTCCCTCCACACTGCGTTGCCGGAGCTTC
>JBARXC010000230.1:0-1571 GCA_049647125.1 bacterium
GTGGAGAAGAGCCGCGGCAAGGCCTTCGTCGATTTCCAGAACGACGTCACGGCCTCCGATGTGAAGCTCGCTACACGCGAGGGCTTCCGCGTGCCCGAGCACGTCAAGCGTTACACCACGCTCGGTATGGCCACCGACCAGGGCAAGACCTCGAACCTGAATGGTGCGGCGGTGATCGCCGGACTGACCGGGCGCTATGTCGGCGCCGTCGGTACGACCACGTTCCGGCCGCCTTACACGCCGGTGGCGATTGCTGCGTTGGCCGGCCATCATCGCGGAACGGATTTCCGTCCCACGCGCCTGACCCCGTCTCATCTATTCGCCACGGAGCAGAACGCCGTCTTCGTCGAGGCCGGCGCTTGGCTCCGCGCGCTGTATTTTCCGCAAGCTGGAGAGAAGCCGCAAGAGACGGTCAATCGCGAAGTGGCGACGGTACGCACGAAGGTCGGGGTTTGCGACGTGTCGACTCTCGGCAAGATCGATGTGCAAGGCAGCGATGCCGGAGCATTCCTCGACCGCGTCTATGCCAACACCTTCTCCACGCTCGCGATCGGCAAGGCCCGTTACGGCATGATGTTGCGCGAGGACGGCTTCGCCATGGATGACGGCACCACCGCGCGGCTCGCCGAGGACCACTACTTCATGACCACCACCACCGCCAACGCGGTCAAGGTGATGCAGCATCTCGAATTCTGCCATCAGGTGCTATGGCCCAAGCTCGACGTGCAGACCGTCTCCGCTACCGAGCAATGGGCGCAATACGCCGTCGCCGGCCCGAAGGCGCGGCACGTGATCGAGGCGCTGCTCGACTCCGGCCAGGACATCTCCAACGAAGCCTTCCCCTATATGGCCGCAGGCGCCTTCACGGTGTGCGGCGGCGTGAAAGCGCGTCTCTACCGGCTCTCCTTCTCCGGCGAGCTCGCTTATGAGATCGGCGTCCCCGCGCGCTATGGCGACGCCTTGATGCGCGCGATAATCGAAGCGGGCACACCCTTTGGCATCGTGCCTTACGGCACCGAGGCGCTCGGCGTGATGCGCATCGAGAAAGGCCATGCCGCCGGCCCTGAACTGAATGGTCAGACTACGGCGCACGATCTCGGGCTGGGCAAGATGGTGTCGAAGAAGAAGGACTTTATCGGCCGCTTCATGGGCGAGCGGCCCGCGCTCACCGAAGTGGAGCGGGCCTCGATGGTCGGCTTGCGGCCCGTCGACAAGGACGCGAGCATTCGCGCCGGCGCCCATCTCGTGCCCAAGGATGCCGACGCGACCGCGGCCCACGATCAGGGTTTCGTCACCTCCATGGCCTATTCGCCGGAGCTTGGCACCTGGATTGCGCTGGGGCTGCTCGCCCGCGGCTTGGAGCGCCATGGCGAGGTGATCAAAGTGTGCGATCCCTTGCGCGGCACCGAACTGCTCGCCGAGGTCGGTTCTACCTGCTTTGTTGATCCAGAAGGAGCGCGCCTCCGTGGCTAAGCTCGCAACAAAAATTGCGCTCACGCCGATGTCGGCGCTTCATGGCATCGCCACGCCCGGCCGCTTCGGTAAGGCCGATGGCGCCCCCGGTGTCACCA
>JBARXC010000231.1:0-2271 GCA_049647125.1 bacterium
GACAAAACTGAGCTCGAAGTCATTCAACGAGCCGTGCGTCCGTTTTTCTTTCGGGCATCAAAGTCGGACCTCGGTTTACCGCCGGTCAAGATGAATAGACAAAAATGTGATCTGAATCCATACCAAGCAAGTATCTATCGTGCCCTTTCCGTAAAGTTTCTTCGGGAGATTGCTGTCCAATCTGATGAGCGGCAACAACTTCGTCAATGGCGAAAGGCAAGAATGGTCCGCTTGATACAAGCAGCTTCGAACCCAGCACTTTTAGCACAGTATTCTGAGGAATTTGATATTCCCCCACTCAGTGGAGAAGGCGTGTCTATTGTCAAACTGATTGATAGATATCCCCAATTCGAGGTTCCCGCTAAGATCGAGCTTGCGAATCGATTGGTGCATGAGCTGTTAACACAGGGTGAGAAGGTGATAGTGTGGACGTCCTTTGTCCACAACATCAGAATGTTAGAACACCTATTGCACGATATCAAAACTTTCATCGTGTATGGCGCTGTACCCCAAGACGAAAGCGAAGATGTTGAATTCAACAGAGAACAACAAATACGACAATTCAAAGAAGTTAGTCGGCCAGCTGTTCTTCTGGCAAATCCGGCTGCTTGCGCTGAATCAATATCGCTTCATAGGGCTTGCCATCATGCTCTGTACCTGGACCGAACTTTTAATTGCGGCCAGTATATGCAATCGCTGGATCGTATTCATCGCATTGGGTTGAAACCAAACGAAGTTGTGGCTTATCACATTTTGATAGCAAGAAACACAATCGACGAAACCGTAGACCGGCGATTAAACGAGAAACAGGCAAATATGCTTCACCTTCTGGAAGACGAGTTACCAGTGGGCACACTCGAAATAGAAGAGCATCAAATGGAACCATCCGAGGATGAGGAGACTGTTGACTTTGAAGAAACACTAAAAGACTTGAGAAAACGATTTGAAGCTGATTCTTCGGATGACACAAAAAGGGCAAGTTTAGAAAAGTAGTTCGGTATACTTCATCCGGGAAGTAATCATACTATTTATGGTCTAGATATTATGGAGTTACCAGGCTCTAACGAGTTAAACGAATTGAATCGAATATTGATAGCTGTCGCTGAGTTGACCGATCAAGATCAAGGTTGCTCTGTCAATTCCGTGACCACATTGTGCTCATCATTCACGCTTGGAGGACGCCTTGTTGATCATGCAAAAATGTTGAGACTTAGCTCGTACACAGGACTTTCATCGATAGAGCAAGGGACAGTGCGACTGACCAACCTTGGCCGAGAGTTTTTGAGTGGTAACCCAAATTTCTTGTACGAGATCACAGAAACACAGGAAATCTTTCTTGCGGAACAGTTAATTTTCAAAGGGCCATGGGAGTCTCGCGCAAGAGATTTGTTTCTTAGTTTCAGTCCAAACTACTCTAAAATCACCTACGAACTATCTCTGATTGAAAATCCGCTTCCAGTACGCTATAATTCAACGATTCACCTTCTCCGGGTGTTGGAGGTATTAGTAGAAG
The DNA here is from genome assembly GCA_049647125.1 of bacterium. GTDB lineage: Bacteria > Hydrothermota > Tepidihabitantia > SM23-42 > SM23-42 > JAUVZL01. The sequence goes on from JBARXC010000231.1 coordinate 1,514, forward strand.
CCGATGGCAAGCTCATTGTGGCACCAAGATACGTGGCACATGTTAATCAGTTACTCGCTGATAGGCGCCGGGTGTCAGAGAAACTACTAGAGCAAGCACTTCAAGCTAACCAAAGGCTTGGAATGCAAGCTGAAGAAGCAGTTGTAGAGCACGAGCGGAAGCGTTTAAGAGCACTTGGTCGTAATGCAGAAGCTGAACTGGTCAGAAGAATCAGTCAACTCGATATCGGAGCAGGCTATGACATCGAGTCCTTCGATGGGGACAAGCCCTTATTTGATTACGATCGCTTTATCGAAGTAAAAGCTTCTCAAAAATCTGAGCTGCGTTTTTTTTGGAGTGCCAACGAGCGTCGCGCGGCTAAAGAAAAAGGCAATACGTACTGGATCTATTTCGTTGGTCACTTTAAGCAGAGCAAATCCGACGAGATCACCCCAATCATGATCCAGAGTCCTGCGAAACGTCTCTCGCAGATTTCACAGCTAAGTGTCGACGTTGCCACATATATTGTAACTCAGTGTAATGATCTTCCCCTTAATCCCATCTCTTACAAAAATGTAAAATGATTTGTATTGTGACTGAAAATCTGTATTGCATACCAAAGAGATCTAAAATCGAAACGGAGCAAATACCTATTGAATGGCTTCATCATATGGCATTACGTGAAGGTAACTCCAAGAAACCCATCTACCGCATTCACAAATGGTGGGCACGCCGGCTGGGCAGTGTCTTTCGTACTTTGCTTCTTTTGGCAGTCACCC